>WRET01000029.1 GCA_009779195.1 Micrococcales bacterium | reverse complement strand
GACCTCTGCTCTTGCCGCCATCGACAACCCGCTTCCCATGCCCCACACGGTGCCGCCCGTTCGCGGGCATCCTTACGTGAGGCACGGGAGCGGCCTCGCGGGCATTTTTGGTGAGTCTCGTCGAGCCCTTGCGGATGCAATTCGTTGCCTCTATGATGCTAGGTAGGTGCAACCGCAGGAAGGCTCGCGCATGACGGCTACCGTAGGTTTTGCAGTCTCGGACGACGACCGTGCCGAGCTGGACGAGCTCGTCGAGTACTTCGGAGCAGGTAACCGTTCGGCCTACCTGCGGGCCACGCTGAAGGTGATGCGTTCGGTCCAGCTGGCTGAACAGCTGCGCCAAGCCCAGGCATACGGGCAGTCCAAGCTGGCCGAGGCAGGCCTGGCCCTCGACGACATCCCTGCGCTGGTGCGCGCCTCGCGGCCGACCCGATGATTCCAGGACCATCTCCCATCCCGGTGGTCTTCGACGTCAACGTCCTGGTCACCGCTGCCGCAGGCGGAAACTCCCCCTTCCGTTCCTGGCCGTCGCCGCCACCGGTCTCAGGCAACCCGGCCGCAGACAGCCTGGGAGTCGTCGTCGATGCCGCCGAGTTTGCCCTGTGGCTGTCCCCGCACATCCTCGACGAGACCCGGCGCGTGCTCGTCGAGGCGCTGGCCTGGGCACCCGAGCACGCCGACACGTACCTGTTGGCAGTCCAGTCCGCCGCCGACCACTCCGGCGGCGGACTGACCGACCCGCCCCACACTGTGGGCGACTGTCCAGACTGGGAAGACAACTTCGTCCTCGACCTGGTCACCGACACCGGCGCTCTGATGCTCGTCTCCGCCGACTGCGACCTGCTGACGATGTCACCGTGGCGAGGCGTGCCGATCCTCACACCCGCCCAGTTCGCCTCTCGGGTCGACGCCATGCGTCGACACCGTCGTCGCTGACCCACTGTCCCTGCCGGCGACCGAGGGCTCAGTCCAGATTGCAGGCTGACCAGGAAAGACACAGGAACCGTCCCCAGTGTCGGTGCCCAGTGTCCCACTCACGGCGCCAGGCATGTGATGGGTAGGACGTACACCCCGTCGGGCCGTCGGTAGGCAAAACCCGTCGCGGTGACCACCGCGAGGAAAGCAGGAGGTCCGCCGTGCTGGGAACGCACGAGGCGGTTCACCGTGAGCAGTGTGTCGGCGGCCGCGTCAGCGTGACGCGGGTCGATCTTGACCTCGATGGCTCCCCAGCGGCCGTCGGGCCACTCGACGATGGCGTCGCACTCCAGGTCGCGGGAGTCACGGTAGCCGAAGACCCCTGCGCCGAGTGCCTCTGCGTACACACGCAGGTCCCTCACGCACAGCGACTCGAAGAGCAGGCCGAACGTGCTGTAGTCGACGACGAGCGTGTCTGGGGTGAGCCCGAGCAGGGCCGCGGCGATTGACGGGTCGCAGAACCGACGCACAGGCGACGTGCGGATCGCCGCCTTGGAACGGACCGCTGGCGCCCATGCTTCTTGGTCGTCCACGACGTACAGCCGCCGCAACGCAGCCAGGTACACGGCGATGGTGTTGGTCGACAGGCCGTTGCCAGACGCCGCCTCGTCAGTGCGCATATCCGCGGCGAGGGTGGTCATGGCGGCCTGTGTCGCCTCGTTGCGCGCCAGAGAGCGCATCAACAGCCGGACCCGGCGCGGGTTCTTCTCCACCTCGTCGACCCGGGAGATGTCCGACTCGACCAGAGATGTGACATAGTCGCTGGCCAGCGCCCCCCAGGTGTCCGGTTCGCGTCGCAGCGCGGCAGGCCACCCGCCCCGGCAGATCGCCGCTGCGACGTCGCCGATCCCCCCGAGACCCTGTCCGGCGATATCTGCCCCGTCGGCCAGCTGGGCCAACGACACCGCACCACCAGACTCGCCCGACTCGAACAGCGTCATCGGCCTCATGACGACCTTGGCGATCCGGCCTGTCCCGGTGTGCTTGATCTCGTCGCTGTCGGCGACGCACGACCCGGTGAGCACGTACTGGCCGGGGCTGGGATCGCGGTCTACAGCGAAACGGACCGCGTCCCACACGGTAGGAACGTCCTGCCACTCGTCCAACAACTTCGGCTTGCGACCCGCGAGCAGCGCGGACGGTTGTACGCTCGCCAGCTGCTGGTAACCAGCCCGCCGGTCAGGGTCTTGGAAGTACACCGCGTCCACGGTCGCCTGCTGGGCGGTCGTGGTCTTGCCGCACCACTTGGGCCCCACCACCTGCACCGCCCCTGCCCGCCGCAGAGCAGCACCGAGCAGCTGGTCAGCGATCCGTGGCCGGTAGGTCTGCATACCTGTCACCGTACGGGCAAGTAGACAACTCGGCAAGTGATTTGCCGACATGTCGGCAAGTTGCTTGCCGAGTTGTCTACCTCTGTGAGGGACGTGGGCCCGGACGCCAGACGGCCCCGGTCCGCTGGACGCGGACCGGGGCCGTGGGGGGCCTCGTCGTCAGGAGCGGTCGACGAGGAACTGTGTGTAGGCAGGGATGGTCAGGAAGGCGGGGAAGTCGTCGCAGAGCGAGACTTCGTTGAGCAGGTGGGCGGCGTCGTCGTAACGGTCGCCGTCGAACCTGTCCAGGTCGGACAGGACGTCTTCGACGACGCCCCGCACCGAGGCGCGGTCGATGCGCGTGCCTTCGGCGGTGACGACCTTCTGGTGGATCCACTGCCAGATCATCCCGCGGGAGATCTCGGCGGTCGCGGCGTCCTCCATGAGGTTGTCGATCGCCACGGCACCGGTGCCCCGGAGCCAGGCTTCGAGGTAGCAGATACCGATGTACACGTTCTGCCGCAGGCCGAAGTCGGTGATGGCGCCAGGTGTGGTGCCGCCGGCCGAGGCGATGTCGAGCAGGTCTTCGCGGGTGACGTCGACGTCCTCGCGCATCATGTGCCGGTTGGAGATCCGGTCGCCGAACGCCTTGTCGAAGATCTCCATGGCGACCGGGACCAGGTCCGGGTGGGCGACCCACGTGCCGTCGTAGCCTTGCGACGACTCGCGCTCCTTGTCGGCCCGCACCTTCTCCAGAGCGCGTTCGGTGACCTCCGGCTCACGCCGGTTGGGGATGAACGCGCTCATACCACCGACGGCCTGCGCACCACGGGCGTGGGCGGTCTTGACCAACAACTCGGCGTACGACTGCATGAACGGCACACCCATGGTGACGTGCCCGCGGTCAGGCATGAGGTACTCGGGGCCCCGGTCACGGAAGTTCTTGATGACCGAGAAGATGTAGTCCCAGCGTCCTGCGTTCAGACCCGCGATGTGGTCGCGCATCTCCCACAAGATCTCGTCCATCTCGAACGCCGCGGTGAGGACCTCGATGAGGACCGTGACGCGGACCGTGCCGTGAGGCAGGCCCAGGTACTCCTCGGCGAACGTGATGACCTGGTCCCACAGCCGCGCCTCGAGGTGCGACTCCATCTTGGGCAGGTACAGGTACGGCCCGCGGCCTGCGTCCACCAGCGCCTGGGCGTTGTGGAACAGGTACAGGCCGCCGTCGATCAGCGAACCAGAGGTTGGCTCGCCCACCCCGTCGGGGTGGTGGTAGACGATGTGGTGCTCTTCGAGGTGCCACCCGCGCGGACGGAAGGCGATCGTCGGAGTGGTCGCCCCGACCTTGTACTCCTTGCCCTCGGGGCTGGTGAACTCCAGCTGCCCGCGGATCGCGTCGTACAGGTTGGCCTGGCCGCCGACGACGTACGGCCACGCAGGCGAGCCAGCGTCCTCGTGGTCGGCCAGCCACACCTTCGCGCCAGAGTTCAGCGCGTTGATGGTCATCTTCTTGTCGGTGGGGCCGGTGATCTCCACCCGGCGGTCCTCCAGTGCGGGCCCTGGGCCGACGACCTTCCACGACTTGTCGTCGCGGATGTGCTTGGTCTCGGCCAAGAAGTCCGGGTTCACCCCGGAGGCGAACTCCTCGCGTCGGCGTGAGCGGGCGTCCAGGCGGTTGATGCGCTCCTGGGCGAACCGCACGTGCAGCTGTGTGAGGAACTCCAGCGCCTCGGGGGTCAAGATACGTGCTGAGTCCGGCAACGCCGGGCCGACGACCTCAAGGGTCGCGGGCCCGGCGTTCCGACGAGCGTCAGTGCTCATGTGTGGGTGCTCCTGATCTGCTCAGACCAAGCCGCGGCGGCTCAGAACTGGTGCTCCTCGGTGGAGCCCTTCAGCGCCAGCGTCGTGGCGGCAGGGTTCAGCGCCGTGGCGACGCGGTCGAAGTAGCCAGTGCCGACCTCGGCCTGGTGGCGCGTGGCGGTGTAGCCGTCCTTCTCTGCAGCGAACTCGTCTTCCTGCAGCCGGACGTACGCGGTCATGTCCTCGGTCGAGTAGCCCTTGGCCAGCTGGAACATCGAGAAGTTCAGCGCGTGGAAGCCGGCCAGCGTGATGAACTGGAAGGCGTAGCCGTGCGAACCCAGCTCGCGCTGGAACTTGGCGATCTCAGCGTCAGACAGCTTGGACTTCCAGTTGAACGACGGCGAGCAGTTGTACGCCAGGAGCTTGCCGGGGAACTTCTCGTGGACGCGCTCGGCGAACTCGATGGCCTCGGCCAGGTCCGGGGTGCCGGTCTCGACCCACAGCAGGTCGGCGTAGCGGGCGTACTGCAGCTGGCGGGCGACCACGATGTCCAGGCCCGGACGGATCCGGTAGAAGCCCTCGTCGGTGCGCTCGGTGCTGGTGACGAACTCCTGGTCGATCGGGTCGACGTCGGAGGTCAGCAGGTCGGCGCCCAGGGCGTCGGTGCGCGCCACGATGAGCGTGGGCACGTCCAGGACGTCAGAGGCCAGACGCGCGGCGTTGAGCGTCACCACGTGCTGCTTGGTGGGGATGAGGACCTTGCCGCCCAGGTGGCCACACTTCTTGGCCGACGACAGCTGGTCTTCCCAGTGCACACCAGCGGCACCGGCGAAGACCATGGCCTTCTGCAGCTCGAACGCGTTGAGCGGGCCACCGAAGCCAGCCTCGGCGTCTGCCACGATCGGCACATACCAGTCACGCGACGCCTTGCCGTTGTTCGAAACGTCGATCTGGTCGGCGCGGGCCAGGGCGTTGTTGATGCGGCGCACGACGGCCGGTACCGAGTTGGCCGGGTACAGCGACTGGTCCGGGTAGGTCTGGGCAGCGAGGTTCGCGTCGGCGGCGACCTGCCAGCCGGACAGGTAGATGGCCTCAAGACCAGCCTTGACCTGCTGCACTGCCTGGTTGCCGGTGAGGGCGCCCAGCGCGTGGACGTACGGCTGCTCGTGGATCATCTTCCACAGCCGCTCGGCGCCGCGCCGCGCCAAGGTGTTCTCCTCGATGACCGAGCCGCGCAGCGCGACCACGTCCTCGGCAGTGTAGGTCCGTTCGATGCCCGCCCAGCGCTCGTCGTTCTTCCAGCTCGCCGCAAGTTGTTCGGCTGTCTGGTTCATGGCCATGAGTACATCCTCCGCTTGACTTGCTCCCGACCCGGCATCGCCACCGGGTATAACTAAGCCTGGTACTCCTGGCTCCGACACGCACAGGCTGGATGTGGAGAAGAACACGTCAAATTTCTCTAGACAGAACACGGCGGTTGTGAGACCTTGGTCCCATGGCGACCCCATCCCACCCCTCGCGACCAGGAACTCCAGACGCAGGACGTACGGTGGGTGGCCGGATTCGCGCAGTCTCGACACCTCGCCCCGGGACGGCAGCTAGGAAGAAAGTCCCAGTCTCGACCCCTAAGACGTCAGGTAAACCGACGGCCAGCACCCCCGAACCTGGGGCTTTGGACACTTTGGTGCTCGGCAGACGAATACGCCACCTGCGCACAGCCCGGGGGATGACCCTCGACGACCTGGGCCGCAAGATCAGCCGTGCAGCCTCCCAGGTGTCGATGCTGGAGAACGGGCACCGCGAACCCAAGCTGTCGCTGCTGGCGTCCGTCGCCGAAGCCCTCGACGTGCCGTTGACCGAGCTGTTGCGCACCGACCCGCCGACGCGCCGCGCCGCCCTCGAGGTCGAGCTCGAACGGGCTGTGCGCGGCCCCCTGTTCGGATCGTTGGGCATCCCGCAGGTCAAGGTCGGCAAGTCCCTGCCCGCCGACGCCCTCGAAGCCCTCGTGTCGCTGTCAGCCAACGTGCAGCGGCTGCTCACCGAGAACGCCGCCACCCCCGAAGAGGCCCGCCGCGCCAACACCGAGCTACGGGCCCAGATGCGCAGCCGGGACAACTACTTCACCGACCTGGAAGCCCAGGCCCGCTGCCTGCTCGACGCGATCAACTACACCGCCGGGCCGTTGGGGCAGCGCGCCTGCGCCGACATCGCCGCCCACCTGGGCTTCCGGCTGCACTACGTACGCGACCTGCCGCACTCGACACGTACGGTGACCGACCTGAAGAACGGGCGGATCTACCTGCCGCAGGGCAACCCCAACGTCGTCGACTCGCGTTCGCCGCTGTTGCAGGCGCTGGCCAGCCACGTGCTCGGGCACGTCGAGCCGAAGGACTACGCAGACTTCCTGCGCCAGCGTGTCGAGGCGAACTACCTGGCCGCGGCGTTGATGCTGCCTGAGCACACCGTGCTGCCCGTGCTGGCCGACGCCAAGGCCGAACGGCGGCTGTCCGTCGAAGACCTGCGCGACGCGACCTCTGTGCCCTACGAGACCGCCGCTCACCGTTTCACCAACCTGGCGACCAAACACCTGGACATTCCGGTGCATTTCATGAAGGTGCACGAGGGTGGCACCTTGCACAAGGCGTACGAGAACGACGGGATACGCTTTCCCCAAGACCCTCTGGGCGCTGTCGAGGGCCAGCCGGTGTGCCGCCAGTGGGCCGCACGGGTCATCTTCGGCCTCGACGACCGTTTCTCGCCTTTCTACCAGTACACCGACACTGACGCCGGGACGTACTGGTGCACCTCACGGGTGCAGATCTCCTCCTCCCAAGGTGCGTTCAGCCTCGCTGTGGGGGCGCCGTTCGCCCACGCGCGGTGGTTCCGCGGACGAGAGACCAAAGAGCGGCGCGGCTCGCGCTGCCCAGACTCCACGTGCTGCCGACGTCCCCCCGCTGACCTGGCCGCACGCTGGGACTCCTACGCCTGGCCGTCAGCGCGTCCGCACTCGTCCTTGCTCGCAGCCCTGCCTGTGGGAGTTTTCCCCGGGGTCGACACCACCGAGGTCTACCAGTTCCTCGACCGCCACGCCCCACGCGAGGACTGAGCCCGGCGCCCGGAGGGCGACGCTCGGCGGCGCCAACGGTTGGGCAACAACCTGGGCGATGTCGAGGTTCGCCTTAGGCTCAGCAGGCCTCCACAGGTACCGTCAACCCCATGAGCTACCCCCAGCAGCCGTACCCGCAACAGCCGTACCCGCAGCAGCCCTATCCACAGCAGCCGTACCCGCAACAGCCGTACCCACAACAGCAGTCCTACCCCGCCGCCGGGTACCAGCCGCCGCCGCGGCCCGCGCCCAAGACGTCGACCGGCGGTCCGAAAGTGATGTTCCTCATCGGGCTCGTCATCGTCGTGCTGTCGACCGCCGGAGGGATCGCCGGCATCTTCATGGCCAAGTCAGGCGTCGACTCACTCACACAGCTGGCCAACCTCAATACCGACGTCGACGTTGCATCTGTCAGGACGATTGACGCAGGTGTGCCGACGACGGTTGAGCTGGGTGCAAACACGGCCTACGTGATGTGGATCGGAGACGACACGTATTCTGCTTCTGCTGGATCGGCGCCGTCCGTCACCGGTCCCGACGGGCCCGTCACGGTTGACCGCAAGTCGTACACCCCCTTCGGCGTGACGGTGTACGGGTGGACGTTCCAGACAGGGCCCGCCGGCAGCTACGAGATCACCACGTCCAGCACCAGCCCATCGGCCCAGCTGCTGCCCGACGGCGCTCTCGAGACGCTCATCGACGGGATGGACGCGTGGAACGGACTCGGCGCGATAGGCCTCGGTGCCACCATCATTGTCGTCACCGTGGGGTTGGGCGCCATCGGCCTGGGCCTGTTCATCGGCGGGTGGGGCTGGTGGGCGTCACGGGCAAAGAAGAAGCGGCGCTTGGCTGCCGCCACCTGACCAGGCCGTGGCAGCCACTGCGCTGCCACGCCTGGCACGCTCACGGCGTCGGCCTGTCCAGCGCGTCCGGGGCCTAGCGCCCCGGACGGCTGCGTGCCAGCAATACCCTCCCCGGGCTGGGCGGGTACTGTCTTGCTATGAGCTACCCCAACTACCCGAGCCAGCCGGACTCCGGCCAGCCCGGCTACTCACCTGGGTACACCCCACCCACAGACCCTGCCCAGCCGGCGCCTGCGCCGCCGGGGTACTCCCCGGACACCCCATCGGGCTACCCTCCGCAGACCCCCGGGTACACCCCTGCGGCCGAGCCTGCCCAACCCGGCTACACCCCCCAAGCACCCGGTTACCCGCCAGAGCCGCCATCGCCGGGCTACTCCCCGCAGGCACCGGGGTACGCCCCGCCAGACCAGCCTGGTTTCCCCCCGCCGCAGCCGTTCTCCCCAGACGGTGGCCAGCAGGCATACCCCCCGCCGGGTTACTCGCCCGCAGGCCCCCAGCCTGGGTACCCGCAGCCCAGCGGTTCGCGGCCCTCGACCACCGGCGGCAAAGTCATGGCGATCTTGGGCCTGGTGTGCCTGCTGGGGGGCGTGGTGGGGCTCGTCGTCGGGATCATCTTCATGGCGCAGCCCATCGGGACCCTGACCTCCGAAGGGATCGGTTCCGGCGTGGTCGCCGAGGTCCCCAGCGCCGGGACCACCACCACCGAGCTGAAGGCGAACACGACCTACGAGGTGTGGATCGTCTCGAACGACTCCGGAGGTGAGTACACAGGCGACCTGCAGGTGACAAGCCCTGGCGGCCGGAACATGGACGTGTCGAAGGGCACCTACGCCAGCGGCAGCGCCAACGGCATGACGGCGACGTTCCAGTGGAAGTTCACCACCGACGGTGCAGGTAACTACGAGATCGCCGCACCTGCGCTGCCTTCGGGCGCGGTCGTGGTCGCGACAGGCCTGTCGTCGAAGATCAGCACAGGCGTGGTCCTGCTCGTCGTCGGGATCGTCGGCATGGTCCTGGGCTTCCTCCTGACGCTCATCGGTGTGATCGTGTGGATCTCGCGCAAGAAGAAGGCGGCCGCTTTCGCCCCTTCATACGCCTGACCAGCACGCCCATCGAGGACACCCGCACCGGACCAGGGCCGGTTTCCCCACGGACGGGTGAACCTGCATCGACTGGCTTTTTCGCCGGACAAGGTGCCGTAGGCTCTGCCTCAGCAGCCCGTCGCGACCGCCCCCTGCCGCGACGGGCTGCCTCGTCGTTCGGGCCGTCGTCGTTCGGGGCCTTGTCGTTCGGGTGGCATCACTCCCGGGCGGTCAGGACCAGCGGACCAGCCTCGGTCAACGCGATGGTGTGCTCGAAGTGGGCTGCCAAAGAGCCGTCGGCCGAGCGGATCGTCCAGCCGTCGTCGTCGATGACGTAGTCTTCGGTCTCGGCCATGAACCACGGTTCGACCGCGATGACCAGGCCCTTCTTCAACCGCGGACCGGTCCCGCGACGGCCCCGGTTGGGCACGTGCGGGTCCTCGTGCATCGTGCGGCCCACCCCGTGGCCTCCGAAGTCGCTGTTCACCCCGTAGCCCGCGTCCTGGCCGACCTTGCCGATCGCCGCAGAGATATCGCCCATCCGCCCTCCGACACGGGCCATAGCGATCCCCGCCTCCAACGCCGCAGCGGTCGTGGCGAGCAGACGTTGGGCCTCGGTGGTCGTCGGAGGCAGCTGGAAGGTCACCGCCGAGTCGGCCACCCAACCGTCGACCTGTGCGGCGAAGTCCACCGAGACCACGTCACCACCGGCGAGCACCTGGTCCGACGGCAGCCCGTGCAGCGCCGCGTCGTTGACCGACGTGCACAGCACCCCCGGGTAGGGCATCGCACCGAACGACGGGTGATACCCCAGGTAGACCGACCGCGCCCCGGCGGCGCGGATCATCTGGTGCGCGTGCGCGTCCAGGTCCCGGGTGGTCATCCCCACCTCGGCCACCTGCTCCAGCTCGCTCAGCACGGCCGCGACGAACCGTCCTGCCGGACGCATCTGCTCGATCTCTGCTGCTCTCTTCAGTCCCACACCCCCACCCTGCCACTGTCTGGCCCGTCAGCCGTGCACGATCAGCGCTTGGCGTCGCCGAGCATCTGGCGGATCTGCTCCACCACCTGGTCGGCCGCGGCTTCGAGCTCGCACAGGCAGGTTTCGAAGTCGCGGGGTCCGCCGTACCACGGGTCGGCGATATCGAGCCGGTGCTCGTCACGCTCGCTGACCTGGGGAGCAGACGGGTCGAAGCTGCGGTACATCACCACGGGAACGTCCGCCCCACGCGCCAGACGACGCACCGCCCGGGCGTGCGCCGCAGTCATGGCCAGCACCAGGTCGCAACCGGGCAGCTCAGACGCGGTGACCTGCCGTGCGACATGACCCTCCCCGCCGCCATACCCGTGCGCCCGCAGCACCGTACGGGCCCGCCGGTCGATCGGGTTACCCTCCTCCTCGTCACTGACCCCCCGCGAGCAGACCTCCACCTGCTCGTCGAGCCCGGCTGCCTGGAGCCGTTCGCGCAGCACCACCTCGGCCATCGCCGACCGACAGATGTTCCCAGTACACACCGTCATCACCAGCACCCCCCGATCTTGCCGCACCCAGGCGTCGTCGACCCGTATCACCGCGGCTGCGGCGCGTCCGGTGAGCTGGCCCTGGCGCACGCCCGTGGCAGACGCCTCGCTGCGGGTGCCGAGCACGAGAGTGCGCTGCAACATGATCGAGCCGATCACGAGCATGTCTCTTCAGACGTGATCGTTTACGAGGACTTCGGAGCAGTAGCTCTCGTCATCGGGCCGATCACGAGAACTTGCGCGCCCCGGCGCGGACAACCACCCGTGGTCACGGCGACCTTCGCGTTCCGGCTCGGATCGGCCGACGACGGTTCCCGTCGTCCTCCGCAAGACAATAGGAACCGTCCCCATTGTCCCCTCGCTAGTCGTGCACGCGCACCGTGATCTTGCCGGCGGCATGGCCTTGGCTGAGGTAGTCGAATGCGTCGGCGACCTGGGCCATCGGGTAGCTGCGGTCCATGACCGGGACGATCTGGCCAGACTCCACCATGGTGCCCAGCGTGCGCAGGTGTTGGGGGTCGGTGTTGTCGGCAACCACCAGGACGACCCTTCGAGGGGCCTTCTTGCGGGCAGCGGCCACGCTGAAGCCGATGATCTGGCGCATACCGGCGGCCCCGACCCACGCGATCACACCGCCTGGTCGGACCACCCGGCGCAGGTCCCGCACCGACCGGCTGGCCGCCACGTCGATCACCGCGTCGTACCGTTCTCCCTGCGCGACGAAGTCCTCGGTGGTGTAGTCGACCACGAGGTCAGCACCGATGCGGGTCGTCTGTTCGACGTGGTTGGTGGCGCACACCCCGGTCACCTGCGCGCCGAAAGCCTTGGCGATCTGCACCGCGAACGTCCCCACCCCACCAGCTGCCCCGTTGACCAGGACGTCCATACCTGGGGCGACCTTGGCGACGTCTCGTACCGCGATCAGCGCGGTCACGCCCGCCATGGGCAGGGCAGCGGCCTGCTCGAACGACAGCCCGGCCGGAACGGGCACGAACACGTCGTGCCTGGCGGCGACGAGCTCGGCCAACCCCCCGGCCGCGAGCCCGCCAGCCCCGCAGCCCTCCAGGCAGGCGAACACCTCATCACCTGGCCGGAGGCTGGTCACGTTTGGGCCGACGTCCGCGACCACCCCGGCGACATCAGCGCCCAGGACGCGGTTCTTCGGCCGGAACCAGCCCTGCTTGGCACGTACCAGGGCCGGACTGGCCTTCAGCATCCGCCAGTCGTAGGAGTTCAGCCCGGCAGCATGCACCTTGACGAGCACCTCGGCCGACCCTGGGACCGGAGGGTCGATCTGCGACAGCGTGAGCCGGTCGGTCCCGCCGTACCGGTCGTAGGTCACTGCCTTCATAGTGCGCTCCTTGTTCTCTCGGGTTTTCGGTCGGGCCTGGATCAGCAACCAGTTGAATGGCTGGCGGAGCGGGCAAGCCCGCAGAGTCGACGCTGGACCTATGGCGCACGACCGTCCGGGCGATGGCCTGTTCGCTGGTCATTCAACCATGAGCTACGTCACCGGCAGGACGTTCGACTACGACTTCGAACACCTCCCGATCAAAGGACAGGAACCGGACTATGTTTCATAGCGGCCATCGTTGACGAGAACTTCGGAGCGGAAACTCTCGTCATCGGGCCAATCACGAGAACTTGCGGACGGGTTGGGGGTCAGGTCTCGCCGACGAGCACCACCTCGGACATCGCCGACCGACAGATGTTCCCGGTACACACCGTCATCACCAGCACCCGATCTTGCCGCACCCAACCGTCCAGCAGCGGCGCAGGCCTCTCGCCGGCGGCGGGCCACGGCTCGCCGATGAGATCGAGACACTGTCCACTCCTTGGAGACTGAGCATTCCGGTGAAAACTGACGTAGCGAGGTCAGCTCTCGCCGGAAGACTCAGCTTTCAACGCTGGGATGTTGGTCTGTACCCCTGCACGCACGAAGCCCCGCCGCGGGTGGGATGTCGCGACGGGGCGGTCTTCGTGCGGCTGGCTCACCCGTACGACAGGCGGCGTGCCTTCTTGACGCGGCGGTGGCGCCACACCAGGCCCCAGATGAGCTGGATGGTGCCCAGGGCTCCGAGCACAGCCCCGCCGATGACCAGGACCAGGGCAACCACACCGTCTTGTTTTGTCGTGTCGATCGGGGGGGTGACCAGGTACCGGCTGGAGTAGATCGAGATACCGGTGATCTGGTACGTCCCGGCCTTCCCCGTGGTGAAGTACCACGCGTACTGGGCCCGCGCGGGGCTCCGCAGCGAGTACGCGTTGTCGGGGTCAAAGTGGACCACGACGTCTGTGCCGTCGGGCCCGACCACTGTCAGGGCATTGCCCAGCACGATGCTGCCGTTGTCGGAGTCGTCACGGGGTGTGGCCGGCGGGGTTTCTTGGTCTTGGCGCGGCGGTGAGGTCTCGTCGCCCTGGCTCGGCTGTGGTTCGTTGCTGGGGCTCCGGGTCGTGGGATCGGTACCCGGCAGCGGACCCCTGGAAGGTGTCGGCAGAACCGGGGGCGGTGTGCGGTCTGGTTGCGGCGTCGCGAACGCCACGGCACGCGCCTGTGGAGCGCTCGTGCTCGGCCCTGCAGCGTCGGGCAGCTCGGCCAGGGCTTTCATACACTCGTCGCTGAACAGCAACCACACCCCGTAGGTCGTGTTGGCCTTGAGCTCAGCCGTTCCGGCGGTGCTGGCCTCGATGACCGCGAACACGTCAGACCCGGGCTCGTCGTCCTCGTTGATGATGGAGGTGTCGACGGCGAGCAGCTTGGGCACCCCAACGACCAGACCGCCCACACCGATCAAGATCCCGATGATGGCCAAGGTGATGAACACCTTCGGCCCGGTGGTGCGCGGGCGCACCGGTTGGGGTGGCAGGTACCCAGGTCGCGGGTACTGTCCGGCAGGTGCGTATCCGGGCGGTTGCCCGGCAGGCGCGTATCCGTGCGGTTGCCCCGGTGGCGGGTAGCCCTGCGGGTATGGGTAGCTCATGTGCTGGCTCCGTCCGGTCTGGCTCGACGACTGCACCTTCGATCGGCGCAGCGGCCGAAATGTTCCCTGCTCCCGCGCGGCCAGCTACTTTCGCGTGTAGACCTCGGTCAAGGGGTTGTCCGACTCAGGGTCCTGGAGCCTCAGGGTGGAGCCGGAACAGCTGAAGCTCCCGCGTACCTCAGGGTTGTCGTCTTTGTCTGTGAGGGGGCCGGTGAGACCCATGATGGTCATCTCCCCGTCGAACAGGACGATCTCGTTGCCCTCGATGCGGTAGCTTGCTTTGACTTCCGACGGTACTTTCATCTCACCGAAGCGCGTCTCGGTCTTGTTGGTGTACCCGCCGCCGCTGGTGAAGGTCCTGACCTGGTGGGCCTCGTAGTCCAGCTCCTTGTCGACGAGGTCGTAGACCCACGTTCCCGTGAGGCACGAAGCGTCCCCGCCGGTGAACTCGCCACCGTCGTCGGCACCGTTCCCACCGAAACCAGCACCTGGGTCGGCGGTCCTTCCACCCCTGGGGGGGCCGTCGCTCTTCTCGCCAGAGTCGCACGCCGCGACCAGAGCGAGCACGAGGACAGACGAGAAGACAAGTGCAGCTGCACTGCGCATGACTGAGATCCTTCCGCTGGTAGAACAGAGCCGTGTGCTAGGAGCATCTCCACCCAGCACGCACCCAGACGTTCTGCCGGACCCGCGGTCGGGCACCGTGGACGCTGACGTGCACAGGTCACGCTAGATACCCGTCCGGTGATCAGCCCACCTCCTGTGGGTGTACCGGGACATATCGATCGATCACATGGGCACAGCCGACGCCGCCGCAGACGTCCGTCCTCGCGCAGGCCTCGTCGTGGTGGTGCGGGCCAGGGCGCTGCACACCAGCTCGTAGGCGCGGCGGGAACATGTGCGGGGCGCCGAGAATCGTAGTCGTAGGGCGACGACCAGCCAGCGGCGACGGAACGGATCGCTGGACGGCCGTTCTGCTCGACCAGGGTTCAGCGTGTGTGGGAACACGTGGGGAGGGAACAGTGATGAAGAGGACAGCAGCTGTTCGTATCACGGCGGTCATCGGGGCGGTGGTCGTCGTTGCAGGGTGCACGTCTGGGTCTGGGAAGGACCCGACGAACCCGACAGCGGGGCAGACAGCGGGGCAGACAGCGGGCAAGCCGGGCGCGGGTCCGCTCAGCCTGTCCATCTGCGAGCCAGGGCCAGGCAAGACGGTGACCATGCTCGACGACGTGGTCATCGAAGCCCAGGAGATCCCAGAGGTCGAGGGAGACAGCGTCACCATCGGCGACCTGACCATCGTGATCCCGGGGGTCCCGGCGGCGCAGATCCCTGAACGGGTCGGTCACGCTGGGTGCATCGTGGAGTACGACGCCCCCGGTGGTTGCCTCGGGGCGGTGGCGATCAGCGAGGCGTTCATCCCTGCGTACACCATCCCTGAGCGTCGGCTGCCACAGGTGAAGCTGCCTGACGGCACTGTGCTGGACGAGGTCGTCCTGCCCGCGCAGACCGTCAACGAGGTTCGCGTGGCGGGGGTCCGCGCTGAAGAGGTGTGCCAGGTCACCGCCGACAAGAAGGAGGGCGACTTCGTCTCGTCCGTCACTCGCCCCTCGCTCACCCGGTCTTCTCTCACGCAGTCGTCGGCGACCCAGGCCTCCGGCACGCGGCCCAGCGCCCGGTCCGACGGGCAGTACATCGCCCGCCTCTACATCCCTCGCACCTACGCCGAGCGCATGTACATGGAGCGCCGCTGCGTGCCCCACGCATACCTCTCGTGGTACCGGCTGACCGACGACGTCGAGACCTCCTCCGACGACGACAAGACGACATACACCGCTACCGGCGACGTGCTGTTCGACTCCGACAAGGACACGCTGCGCCCCGAAGCTGACCCGGCGCTCACAGCGATCCTCCGCGATATCCAGGCCATGCCTGACAGCTCGACAGTGCTCGTCGAAGGCCACACCGACAATGTGGACACCGCCGAGTACAACCAGGACCTGTCGCGCCGTCGCGCCGAGACAGTCGCGGCGTGGCTCGTCGACCACGGTGTGGACCGTTCGCGGATCACCACCGTGGGGCACGGGTTGACCCACCCACGTGCAGACAACTCCACCGCGGAAGGACGGGCGCTCAACCGTCGCGTCGTCATCACTGTCACCCGGTGACACGAGTCGGTTCCTCTGCCTCGCCAGGACAGTGGGTGCAAGACAGTGGGGACGGTTCCTCTGTCTCGGTGGGACCTGCGCCGGTGGCGCAGTTCCACGAGACAGCAGGAACCGTCCCCACTGTCTTGCACCCACTGTCTCCACCGCCCCGCGGGCGACCAAGCAGGGAACTTTTGCAGCGACGGTATGGTCAGACCGTGCCCCGTGCGACGACAGGCGGTGATGGACGATGCAGACCCCCCGCAGGGTCCCGCGTGGGAAGGCGACGATCGGCGGGACCATCGGGGCCGTGGTGATGGGGGTTGCCTGGGCCGGCGCCGCGGTGGTGATCTTGGTCGTCTCCGTGGCCCGACGGGTTGGCGCCTGGGTGCGCTCCCGAGGCACAGCCGGCTGACGTTCCAGAGCCAGAGGCCCGAACGCTTCGACGGGTCGTATGTCGACGCGTATACGGCGCGAGGCCGGGCCAGTAGCCTGCGGGGGTGGACGGGTCGGGTCGGTCGACGGGGGCTCGGGTGCGGGTGCTCGAGGACCTCGTGGGGTTGGCGCGGACGGCCGGGTTCCGGCGGCTGTTCACGGTGCGGGTGGTCTCGCAGGCAGGCGACGGGGTGTTCCAGGTGGGGCTGGCGACGTTGTTCTTCTTCTCGCCGGAGCGGATGACGACAGCTGGTGGGGTCGCGGCGGCTTTTGCGGTGCTGTTGTTGCCGTTCACCGTGGTGGGGCCGTTCGCCGGACCGTTGCTGGACCGGTGGCGGCGGCGGCAGGTGCTGGTCGCGGCGAACCTCGTGCGGATGGTGCTCACGGGGGTGCTGGCAGCGGTGATCGCCACCACGGGGGTCAACCTGGTGGTGTACGTGCTGGCGTTGGTGATCGTGGGGGTGAACCGGTTCTTGTTGTCGGCGCTGTCGGCGGGGCAGCCGTTGGTGGTGCCTGGGCCGCTGTTGCTGACGGCGAACTCGTTGACACCGACGCTGGGGGCGGTGGCAGCCGTGACAGGGGCGGCGGTGGGTTTCGTCGTGGGGCGGGCGCTGCCCGCCGGGGCGGTGCGCAACGGGTGGACGCTGGCGGCGGCGGCGGTGCTGTTCGGCGGGGCGGCGGTGCTGGCGCTGCGGATCGGTGCCGACCAGCTCGGGCCGCAGCGCTGCGGCCGCGGACCGTCGCGGTGGCGTGGGCTTGCCGCCAACCTCGCGGCGACCTGGAACGACCTGGCCGCGGCGGGGCGGTACCTCGTGGCCCGGCGCACCCCTGGGGCGGCGATCGCGGTGATGGGGGTGCAGCGGTTTGTCTATGGCGTGAACTTTTTGGCGTTGGTGCTGCTCAGCCGGAACTTGCTGTCAGACCCGGCAGACGTCGACGCGGGGCTGGTGACCTTCGCTGTGCTGCTGGGGGTCTCGTTCGTGGGTAACGGGTTGGCGGTGCTGGTCACGCCGGTCGTGCACAGCGACCCGGCCCGGTGGGTGGTGGGGTGCTTGGCGCTGGGGGCCGTGGCGCAGGGGGTGCTGGCGACCGGTCCGAGCTGGCCGGTGGTCGCTGCCAGCGCTGTGGTGCTCGGGGCGTCGGTGCAGGGCACGAAGATCGCGGTCGACACGATCGTCCAGCGCGACACCGGCGACCTGTTCCGAGGACGGGCGTTCGCGCTGTACGACGTGACCTTCAACGCAGCGTTCGTCGTGGCGGCGGGGCTGGCGGCGCTCGTCCTGCCCGACACGGGCTGGTCAGCACCGGTGTTCGTGGTGCTGACGGCCGGGTATGTGGCCGTGGCACTGGTGTACCGGACAGTGCCACGGTTCCCAGCCCAGAGTGAGGGCACGGGCTGATACCGGTGGGGGTGGGGACGGTGGGGACGGTTCCTCTGTCTCGTTAGGACCTGCGCCGGTGGCGCAGGTCCACGAGACAGCAGGAACCGTCCCCACTGTCTCCACCGTCCCCACTGTCTCCACACCACTTTCTGCAAGCGACGAGGCTGCACCGTAGAGTGACTACTGGGAGTTGTTGGAGGTTCACTGTGGTCACACACCCAACCGACCGGGCATCGGTCTGGCGTGCGCTGGCTACCAGGTGCTGCATTCGGGAGCGGCGCGTTAGTTGAGTACAACCGGAGTGGACGACGTGTACGCCGTCCGCTCCCCGATGCGACCGAGCAAGGTGATCGCGTGTCCGAACCTGTCCCCCTGTGGGACTCCAACGTGCTGTACGGCCTTGCCGGACGGGCCCTGAACTCCGCGCGCACAGCGATCGTCGTGACGCAGGCCGCCGGGGACCACCCGATCGTCTGGGCGAACAAAGGGTTCACAGCGCTGACGGGGTACTCGCGGTCGGAGGTGCTGGGCCGTAACCCCCGGTTCCTCCAGGGTCCGCACACCGACCGGGCCGCGGTGCAGCGGATGAACCAAGAGCTCGCCGCGGGCAGCACTGTGACCACAGCGCTGCTGAACTACCGCAAAGACGGCACCGCGTTCTGGAACCGCCTGGTCATCACCCCGATCTCCGACGACGACGACCACATCACCCACCACGCCGCCGTGCTCGTCGATGCCACCGCTGACGTGGTCTCCGAACGCGCCCGTGCCGCCGAGGCGGCCGTGGCGAACCAGGCTGACCGGCTGGCGCTGATCACCCGGGTCGTCGATGCCATGACCGAGCACACCGACTACCACGAGGCTGCCGACGCCCTGGCCACCGCTGTGGTCCCCGAGCTCGCGGACTGGGGTTTCGTCGTGTTGTTCGACGAGCACGACCGCCCTGAGCACTACGCGGTCGCCGTCGCCGACTCCTCCAAGGCCGAGTCCTGGCGAGTCGTGCAGCAGAACCTTCCTCACTGGGTGGCCCGCGCCCTGGCCAGCCCGACGTCGTGGGTGCGCGACACCCTCATGGCCAGCCACGAGGACCTCCTGCTGCCCGAGGTCGTCGACATCGGCATGCTCAGCCGACTCGTACCGGCCAAACGCCACCTCGACGCGTTGTTCGACCTGGGGATCGGCACGCGTCTGGCCGTGCCGTTGTTCGCCCGCAACCAGATGCTGGGGCTCATGGCGCTCGAGGCGCGCGACCCCGACCGGTTCGACGTGCCCACGGTCGTCACCACGACGTTGCTGCGCGCCCGTGTGGGGATCGCCTTGGACAACACCCGCCTGTACCGGGCTGAACGGGCCACCGCCTTGACGTTGCAGCACCGCTTCTTGCCCACAGCGGTGACTGTCGCCGACCTGGACACCGCGGCGGCCTACCGCCCGTCGGGGAACTCGGCAGAGATCGGCGGCGACTGGTACGACGTGTTCCCGCTCGCTGACGGGTCCACCATGCTCGCCGTCGGTGACGTCGTGGGCCACGACATGAGCGCTGCGGCCACCATGGGCCAGCTGTCGGTGCTGCTGCGCGCCCACAGCTGGCTCGGCGGATCTCCGTCGGAGGTGTTCAAGACCGTCGCCGACGCCCTGCACGGTATGCACTGGAACGACGTGGCGTCGGTGACGTACATGCGCTGGGTGACCACGCCCACCGGCGGGCAGCTGCAGTACGCCAACCTCGGGCACCCTGCGCCTTTCGTACGCCTGCCCGACGGCGCTGTCTACCAGATGCGCCCGGCCCGTGGGGCGCCGCTGGGCCTGCACGACCCCGCCACAGACATCGGCGAGGACGAGCTGGAGCTGCCGTCGGGGTCGGTCGTCGTGCTCTACACCGACGGGCTCGTCGAACGCCGCGACCGGCCGCTGGAAGACGGGCTGGCAGCCCTGGCCCGCGCCCTGCGGTCAGCCCCCGACGGCACTGCCGCCCAGGTTCGCGACCACCTGCTGACCACGTTGGTCCAAGACCACCCCGAAGACGACGTGTGCCTGCTCGTCGTGCGCGGACGAGGCACCCGCGAGCGCCCGGTCGACCGGCGGGTGAACGTCGTACCCGCTCCGCTGCTGCCCGTCGACGACGCGGGGAAGGTCGTCCGGAGCCGCTGAACCGGGTCATAGTTAGCATTTCGCCACAACACTGCTTGTCTGACCAATTGCATTGACTTGTGCTTCGACAAGTGGGTCTTGTGATGACTCGGCACCGGCGGTGCGGGTGAAATCCGGTGGCAGAACCACTGGTGCCAGCCGTGCCCACACGGCGGGCTCCCGCCGAACGCCCTGATCATTTGCGCAATGTGCGTGAATGTCGAGCCGCGTTACGGTAGCCTCGAGGTGATGGATGTGGGCAACCGGGAACCAGACCGGGACACACCGCCGCTGCTCGACGAAGAGGCCGAGCCGACGGCGTCGGTGACGGCGCCAGCGCTGACAGTCGTGGTCACCGACGACGACCACATGAGCATCCAACCTGATATGCGGCCCGCGCCCACCACCGTCAACCGGCTAGAGCTGCTCGCCCGGGTCTCCGACGCGGTCTCTGAACACCTGGACTACCACCAGGCCGCCGACGCCTTGGTCGAGATCGCGGTGCCGCCGCTGGCCCAGTGGGGCTTCGTGGCGCTGCTGGCCGAGCGAGGGGGGGCGTTCGAGCACGTGCGTATCGCCACCGGCGAACCGGCGAAGGCCGCGGCCGCCCGCGGCCTGGAAAACCTGGACCACTCCTGGCTGGTGATGTCCGACGCGGTCCGCGAGGCGGTGCACGCCGACCCTGACGACGTGCTCGTGCCCCGGGTCATGGACACCGACCTGCTGGCCCGCAAGGTCAGCGCCGACCACTACGCCCTGCTCGAAGAGCTCGGGCTGGGGCACTGGCTGCTGGTGCCGCTGTGCGCCCGGGACCGGACCATCGGCCTGCTGGGCTTGGTGCACCCGGACCCTGGTGCGCTCGACATCGACACCATCGTGACCGCCACCCACCTGGGACGCGTCGGCCTGGCGCTCGACAACGTCCGGCTCTACCTGTCCGAACGCCGTTCTGCGCTGACCTTGCAGCACCGGTTGCTGCCGAGGGCGACCGACGTGCCGGGTATCGACGTGTCGGCGACCTACCTGCCCTCAGGCCAGCGCGCCGAGGTCGGCGGCGACTGGTACGACGTGCTGCCTGTCGAACGTGGCGCGGTGTTCACCGTCGGCGACATCGTCGGGCACGACATGACCGCCGCGGCAGCCATGGGCCAGGTCTCCAGCCTGCTGCGGGCCCGCCAGTGGGGCGGGGAGTCCCCGGCCCAGGCCCTGGGGGCGCTGGCGTCGTTGGTCGAAGGCCTGGGGTGGGACGACGTGGCGTCCATCGTGTGCCTGCGCATCACCATGGACGAAGGCGCCGACCATGTGAGCGCCGAGTACGTCAACGCCGGGCACCCCGCACCGTTCGTGTGCCGGCCCGACGGCAAGGTCTACCAGCTCGAGCGGGCCCAGACCCTGCCGGTGGGGTTGCTCAACCCCGGAGCCGTCCAGCAAGAAGAGCTGACGCTGCCGCTGGGGTCGACGGTCGTGCTGTACACCGACGGGCTCGTCGAACGCCGGGGCCGGTCCCTGGCCGACGGTCTGCAGGCCCTGGAGCAGGCGCTGCGCGGCTCGTGCGGGACCACAGCACGCGAGGTGCGCGACCACCTGGTCTCTGCGCTCGTCGACGAGCACCACGAGGACGACCTGTGCCTGCTCGTCGTACGCTGCCCCACCGCTGAGCAGAGCGGGCACCCTGAGCACAGCAGTCGCAACGAGCACAGCGGTCACAACGAGCAGAGCGGACACCAGCAGGGCGGACGTCAGCCGCGCGCGGCCCACCAGGCCCGCAGCGCGGCGGCTGCGGCCTCTTCGCCCAACGGTCCGCGTTCGAGGCGCAGGTCCAGCAAGAACCGGTAGGCCTCGCCGACGACAGGACCAGGTTCGACCTCCAGCAACGCCATGATCGCCCGGCCGTCGAGGTCCGGGCGGATGGCGTCGAGCTCTTCGGCGGCACGCAGCGCGGCGATACGGCGCTCCAGGTCGTCGTAGGAGGCCCACAGCCGCGTGGCTTTGCGCCGGTTCCGCGTCGTGCAGTCCGAACGGGTCAGCCTGTGCAGACGTTCGAGCTCGTCACCGGCGTCGGTGACGTAGCGGCGCACCGCAGAGTCGGTCCAGCCGCCGTCGGCATAACCGTGGAACCGCAGGTGCAGCTCGACCAGGTGCGAGACCGCTGTGGTGGTCGCCTTGTCGAAACGCAGCTCGGCCATCCGTTTGCGGGCCATCTTCGCCCCGACCACCTCGTGGTGGTGGAAGCTGACCGCACCACCAGGCTCGAACCGCCGTGTGCGGGGTTTGCCGATGTCGTGCAGCAGCGCAGCCAGGCGCAGCACCAGGTCCGGTCCGGGTACCGGGCCGGTCTCGTCGGTCTCCAGGGCGACGGCCTGCTCCAGCACCGTCAGGGTGTGCTCGTAGACGTCTTTGTGGTGGTGGTGCTCGTCAGCCTCCAGCCGCAGCGCAGGCAGCTCGGGCAGCACGTGGTCGGCCAGACCGGTGGTGACCAGGACCTCCAGCCCGGCACGTGGCCGTGGCGCCAGCACCAGCTTGACCAGCTCGTCGCGCACCCGTTCGGCCGACACGATGGTGATCCGTTCGGCCATCGCTGCGGTCGCCTGGCGGGCCGCGCTGTCCAGGCCCAGCCCGAGCGTGGCGGCAAAACGCGCGCCGCGCATCATACGCAACGGGTCGTCGTCGAAGGACTGCTCCGGGGCGACCGGGGTCCGCAAGACCCCAGCGGCAAGGTCCGACAGACCGTCGAACGGGTCGACGAACTGCAACGACGGTACCCGCACCGCCATGGCGTTGACGGTGAAGTCGCGCCGGGCCAGGTCACCTTCGAGCCTGTCGCCGAACTCCACCACAGGTTTGCGCGACTGCGGGTCGTACTGGTCGGACCGGTACGTCGTGACCTCGACCACGACGTCGTCACCGCCGTCGTGGGCGTACTGGCGCGCACCGATGGTCCCGAACTTGCGCCCGATGTCCCAGTGCGCGTCGCCCCACTTCTTGAGCAGGCGCTCGGTGACCTCAGGGACGGCCGACGTGGCGAAGTCCAGGTCATGGCTCGCCCGGCCCAAGAACGCGTCACGCACCGGTCCGCCGACCAGCGCCAGCTCGTGGCCGGCGGCGGCGAACGCCTCACCGAGCGCGAGCGCCTGGGGCGGCAGCGCGGCCAGCACCTGGGCGGCGTTACGCCGCAGGGCACGCGCGCCTGGAGGGTCAGCACCCGGGTCGCGCCGTTCGGTGCGCAGAAGGTCTTCAGACATCAGAACCCAAGCCTGCCAGACCGACGCGGTACAGATACACCCGATTGCCGTCCACAGTCGTGACCTCCACCCGCCACGGTCGGCGACTTCCAGCACTAGAGTGGCCTCATGTCCACCCCTGCCGGGCCTTCCGAGCCCGTCCGCGTCCCGGCGCCGCCCGGTGGGCATCCCCTGCACATCGACCCGGACAAGACGGCTGCGGCAGCGCCACGGGTGGAGGAGACCTCAGCAGGTGGGCTGGTTGTGGGGGTGCACGACGGTACCCCCCGCGCGGCGATCATCGCGCGGCGCAACCGGGCCGGACGCCTGGAGTGGTGCCTGCCCAAAGGGCACCTGGAAGGCGAGGAGACCCCCGAAGAAGCGGCGGTGCGCGAGATCGCCGAGGAGACCGGGATCCTCGGGGAGGTCCGCCACCGCCTCGGGGTGATCGACTACTGGTTCGGCGGCGACGACCGGCGGGTCCACAAAGTGGTGCACCACTTCTTGCTCGCGGCTGTCGACGGCGACCTGACCAACGAGCACGACCCCGACCAGGAGGTCGAGGAAGTCGAGTGGGTCCCGCTCGACGACCTGGGCACACGGCTGTCGTACCCCAACGAACGGCGGCTCGCCGCTTCCGCGGCGCAGTTCTGGTCGGCCTCACCATGACGTTGCGCTGGCCGGGGACGTTGCGCTGGCCGGGCCGCAGGTGGTGGCGCGCAGCGCTCGTCAGCGGGTTGCTCGCGACCCTCACCGTGGGGCTCGCGCCGCAAGGACAGGCACACGGCCCGTCCCCAGCCGCACCCCAGACCACACGGGCAGTCCCGGCGACGACGAGCCAGGCGCCGCTGCGGGCGACGGTCACGGTCACGAACGTCATTCCGCAGGTCCTGGACGTGACCAGCGACCAACGCCTCACCGTCATCGTCGAGGTCACCAACACCACCGCACAACCGCTACCTGGGCGTGTGGTGCTGTCGCTGGCGCCGCTGAACATGCGCACCCGCGCGGACGTGGAGCGCTGGGCTTCGGGCACCTTGGCCGTGGACGTCACCGAGCTGGTCGCCGTCGACCTGGCTGCTCCTTTGGCGGCGGGTACTTCCACACAGGTCACGCTGGCCGTCCCGCGCACCGCGCGGCAGATGCTCGACGGCACCTTGGTCAACGAGTGGGGGCCACGTGGTCTGGTCGTCACGTTCGAGGAGGCGGGCACCGTCCGCGGCCAGGTCCGCACCTTCTTGCTCGTGCAGTCCAACCAGCAGATCCCTGCCGCGCCGGTGGCGCTGCTCGCCGCGCTCACCGGGCCGCCGGTCGCACCGGTGCTGCCCGACGTGGGCGAACCTGGCGACACCACCGTGGCCAGCGCGACCGTCGACCGGGTGGACCAGGTGCTCGGCGCCGTGCGCTGGTCGCCGCAGGTCGCCGTGGCCATCGACCCCGCCCTGGTGACCGGACCGGACCAGTCGCTGGCAGCCGTCCTGCCAGACCGGGAGGTGTTCGTGCTGCCGTGGGGCGACCCGGACCTCCAGGCGCTCACCGCGAGCCGCACCACCCACCTGCTGACCCGTGGACGCCAGCTCGCGCAAGGCCCCGACCGGACCAACATCGTGTGGTCCGTGGACCCGCTCGACGCCCAGACCGCCGCCGCGGTGCGCGGGTCGGGGGCGACCTGGGTCGTGGCCCCGTGGTCGGCGCGCAGCACCCGCACCCTGACCTACGAGACGACCGACAACGGCGACCTGGTGGTGCTCCACCCAGACGCGGACGTGTCGGCTTTGTTCGACGGGTCAGCAGACATGGAGTGGGCGCGGGCTTTCCAGCAGGCCCTGGCCCTGCTGGCCACCGCTGCCCGTGGCGGTGAGGACAGCAAGGGACCCACAGCGGTGCTGGTGGCCACCAGCCGCGACTGGCGGGCTGACCCGGACTGGACCCAGGGGTTCGTCGCGGCGCTGGAGGCCGCACCGTGGGTCGACCTGACGAGCACCACCGACCTCATGGCCACCGGTCAGGACCTGCCCCGGGCAGCAACCGAGGCACCTTTGACCCATGTGGTACCCCTGGCTGGGCTCGATGGCGCCCGCCAGGACCTGTCGGTGTTCGCGACCGTCACCGACCGCCCTGGGGTGATCACCGCCGGTGTGGACGAGGCGACGCTCCAGGTGTCGTCTTACGCGTGGCGCACCGACCCACAAGGCCAGGTGACAGCGCTCCGGACAGTCAGGTCAGCGATCGACAAACGCCGCAACGGGTTGCGGCTGACCCAGCCGGGGACGTTGAACCTCTTGGGATCCACCGGTGAGATCCGGTTCAACGTGCGCAACGACCTGCCGGTGACCGCGACGGTCCGCATACGCATGGACCCAGAGAAGGGGTGCCTGGCCGGAGACAAACGGGCTGCCCCAGCCGAAGAGTCCGACGCCCGGGTCGCGCCGATCTGGTCACAAGCGGTGACTGTCGCCCCCTACTCCGACACCCCTGTCGCTGTCGCACTGTTCGCCCGGGCCAACTGCGACGTCACCATCTCGGCGGTGCTGGTCGCCGCCGACGGTTCCACGGTGACGACCAGCCCGGTGGTGTTCTCGGCCCGGGTGCGGGCCCAGATCGAGAGCGTGGGCACAACCGTCGTGCTGGCGCTCGTCGCCCTCGGCCTGATGCTGGGTGTTGTGCGCACCGTGCGGCGTGGGCAGTCTGCCCGGCGCGGGAACCGCACCACCACCGAACCGGTACGTGTGGGGGTGCTCGGCGGCGAGACGCCGATCGCCGGTATCCCTGTGGTCAAGATGCTCACACCGATCGCGGGTATCCCCATGGCCAAGCTGTTCACTCCCGTCGGCGGAACCCCTGAGGTCGAGCCACCCGACCCTGCGGACACCACATGAGCGACGACCGCATCGGCTGGCGTCCACAACGACGCCCCCCGCCGCCTGCCACACCACCTGGACCGGAGACGCCAGACGCGTCACGCCCGGGAACACCATCGCCGTACCCGGTGTATTCCCGGCCGCCGTCGTCTGCGGCGCCCACCCCGCCAGAGCCTGCCTTCCCTGCGCCGTTAGGCGCGCCCCCGCAACCGTCCGACGGACCTTGGCCGCCGCCTGCCACGCCTGCACCACACGTGCACGTGCCACCGGCGCTGCCGCAGCCTGCGGCGCCCAGCGGACCGCCGCCTGCACCTGGTCGTCACGCGGCCCCGGCGCTGGGGCCACCGAGCGAACCTGGGCCGTCGGTCGACTGGGGTGCGTGGCAACCACCGGACCTCACCGGCGCGGTCAGTGTGGTCCCGCCGCCGGTCCCGTGGTCTGGCCCGTTCGACCGGCGCGAAGAGGACCAGAGCCTGACACAGGTGCTGCCTGCGGTCTTTGGCCCCTCGCCGGTGCCCGAGCCCAGCCCAGCGCCTGACGGCGGCGGACCGGCGGCCAGCCGGGGCTCGTCGGTCCGTGGTGGTGCCGCTGTCATGGCGGTCGGGACCGCGGTGTCGCGGGTCCTCGGCCAGGCCCGTTCGGCCATCCTCGTGTGGATCATCGGCGCCTCGACCATGGCCGCCGACTCTTTCGAGGTCGCCAACACCCTGCCCACCATCTTGTACAACCTGCTCATCTCCGGGGCCCTGTCAGCAGTGCTCATCCCCCAGGTGGTGCGGGCCTACAAACGCAACGCCGGCCAGGACTACGTCAACCGTCTGCTGACCTTGGGGTTCGTCGTCCTCGGGGTGCTGACGACCGTGCTGACCGCTGCTGTGCCGTTGCTCATCCGGCTGTACGGACAAGGCGACGGAGACCCGGCCCGTATCTCCTTGGCCGTGGCCTTCGGGTACTGGACGATGCCACAGCTGTTCTTCTACGGCATGTACGCGCTCATCGGGCAGGTGCTCAACGCCCGAGGGTCCTTCGGGCCGTACATGTGGGCGCCTGTGGTCAACAACCTCGTGTCCATCACGACCATGGTCGTGTTCGTGTGGCAGTTCCACGCCTGGGGTGCTGACGCGCCAACGGTGTGGACGTCGTCGCAGGTCATGCTGCTCGCCGGAGGGGCCACGCTGGGGATCGTCGCCCAGGCGCTCGTCCTGCTGCCCGCCATGCGCAAGGCAGGGGTGAAGTACCGGCCGAAGTGGGGCTTCCGCGGGGTGGGGCTGGCCACCGCAGGCAAGGTCGCCGTGTGGACGTTCGCCGCGCTGGCCATCGGCCAGGTCGGCACGATCGTCGTCAGCCAGGTCGCTGCCGCCGCCCGTGACGCGTACCCCGGCGTCACCGGCGTCGCAGGACGGGCCGCGTACAACTACGCGTTCATGATCTTCATGCTCCCCCACTCGTTGGTCACCGTGTCGCTGCTGACAGCGCTGTTCCCACGGCTGTCGGCGCAGGCCGCCGACCGGGCGCACAAAGACGTCGCCCGGACGTTCTCCTCCGGTGCCCGGGTGGTCGGGCTGTTCACCGTCCTGGCCGCGACGCTGGGCCTGCTGCTGGCAGCCCCGCTGGTGCGGGCGGTGCTCCCGACGATCAACCCCGGCGACGTCGACGCCATGTCCCGTGTGGTGATGGCGTTCATGGTGGGGCTGCCCGCGTTCGGGATCTGGTCGGCCTGCCAACGGGTGTACTACGCCTACGAAGACGCCCGGTCGCTGGTCCCTGTCGCCGTCGGGTCGGCGGCGGTGGTGCTGCTCGGGACGCTCGGGGTGTGGAAGATGCTGGACCCGCACCTGTGGGTGTTCGGCGCAGCGCTGTCCATGTCCGCCTCGTACCTGCTGTCGACGGGGATGGCGTTGTCGGGGCTCAAGATGCGTATCGGAGCGATCGGCGGCGGGTCGATACTGCGCACCTACATGCGCGCCACCTTGGCGGTCGTCGTGGCGGCTGTGGCTGGCTACGTGGTGCTGCGGGGGCTGCGGCACGTCGGCATGGTCGACAGTCCTGGCCTCCACGGATGGCTGGTGGCCGTCGGGGTGTGCGTCGCGGTGGGCACAGTCGTCGCCGGGATCTACGTGGCCTTGCTCAAGGTGCTGCACGTGCGCGAGCTCGACCTGCTGACAGGAAGCGTCCGCAAGGTCGTCTCGCGACGCCGCTGACCGCTCTTCGTGCCCCCTGCAACCCGTGGCAGGCCTCAGGCGTTGACCAGGGTATGGGTCCTGGTCTGCTGGCACGCCACGGACGTGCTGGGGGTGCTCGCGGTTGACCGGACCAGGACCCGCTGAGGTGCCGCGAGAACCCGGGTGCCCGGTGGTCGTGCCCGAGCACCAGGTCGCGCCCGCCGTCGTCCCTGCGGACGACCCGTGGGTGGACTGGGGTGCGTGGCAGCCACCGGAGCCCACGGCGTCCACCCAGGTCGTTCCACCGCCGGTGTCGTGGGGTGCTGGGCCGCCCGATGACCAGACGGCGGCAGCGGCGGGCCCTTGCCTGCCTGCGGAACCCTCCGCGTCCGGCGCCGGCAACCACAGCGAGGCTGGCCCCACGGGCTCGGTGCGCGCTGGAGCAGCCGTCATGAGTCTGGGGACCGCAGTGTCGCGGGTGCTCGGGCAGGTCCGCGTCGCGGTCCTCGTGTGGATCGTCGGCACCACGAGCCTTGCTGCCAACGCCTTCCAGTACGCCAACGCCCTGCCCTCCCAGCTGCAGACCCTGCTGATCTCTGGGGCCTTGTCGGCTGTGCTCATCCCACAGGTGGTGCGTGCCTACAAACGCGGAGCCGGGGCCGAGTACGTCAACCGTCTGCTGACCTTCGGGTTCGTCGTCCTCGCGGTGGTGACGCTCGTGGCCACCGCCGCTGTCCCGCTGCTCGTCATGGTGTACGCGCGAGGAGACGCCGACCCGACCCGTATCGCCCTGACCGTGGCTTTCGGGTACTGGACCATGCCGCAGCTGTTCTTCTACGGCGTGTACGCGCTCGTCGGGCAGGTCCTCAACGCCCGGGGGTCGTTCGGGCCGTACATGTGGGCGCCGGCGGTCAACAACGTCGTGGCGATCACCACCATGGTCGTGTTCGTCTGGCAGTTCCACGCCTGGGGAAACCAGGCTCCGAGGCAGTGGACGGCGTCGCAGGTCGCGCTGCTCGCCGGAGGGGCCACACTGGGCATCGTCGCCCAGGCCCTCGTCTTGGTGCCCGCGCTGCGCCGAGCAGGGGTGCGCTACCGGCCGCAGTGGGGGTTCCGCGGGGCAGGGCTGGCCAGCGCCGGCAAGGTCGCGCTGTGGACGTTCGTGGCGCTGGCCATCGCCCAGGTCACGGTCGTCGCCGTCAGCCAGGTTGCCGCCGCGGTCCCCGATGTCCCTGGTACGGCGGGCAAGGCCGTCTACGACTACGGCCTCATGATCTTCATGCTCCCGCACTCGTTGGTCACCGTGTCGCTGCTGACAGCGCTGTTCCCGCGGCTGTCGGCGCAGGCCGCCGACCGGGCGCACACAGACGTCGCCCGGACCTTTTCGTCCACCGTCCGGGTGGTCGGCCTGTTCACCGTCCTGGTCGCGACGCTGGGCCTGCTGCTGGCCGGACCGGTAGCACGGGTGGTCATCCCGACGATCAACCCCGTCGACGTGGCAGCCATGTCGAAGGTGGTCATGGCGTTCATGGTGGGACTGCCTGCGTACGGTGTGTGGTCAGCCTGCCAGCGTGTGTACTACGCCTACGAAGATGCCCGGTCGTTGGTCCCGGTGGCCGTCGGGTCGGCTGCGGTGGTGCTGCTCGGGACGCTCGGGGTGTGGCGCCTGCTGGACCCGCACCTGTGGGTGTTCGGCGCGGCACTGTCCATGTCCGCCTCGTACCTGCTGTCCATGGCTATGGCCCTGTCAGGTCTCAAGGTGCGTATCGGCGCTGTTGGCGGCGCCGCGATACTGCGTACCTACCTTCGTGCCACCTTTGCTGTCGCCGTGGCAGCCAGCAGCGGCTTGGCGGCGCTGCGGGGGCTGCGGTACCTCGGCATGGTCGACAGCACAGGGTTGCGGGGATGGCTCGTGGCCGTCGGGGTCTGCGTCATCGTCGGCGCTGTCTGCGCCGGGACCTACCTGGTGCTGCTCAAGCTATTGCGCGTGCGTGAGCTCGACCTGCTCATCGGAAGCGTCCGAAAGGGGATTACACGCCTGAAACGTCGCCGATCCGACTAGCATCAACCCTGGGACTTCACACCCACAGGAGGCGCTCGTGGTTGACGACGTGATCGCAGGACGCTATCGCGTCGACGAAGTGCTGCCCGACGACATCCCAGACACCACGACGTCGCGGGCCACCGACACGATCTTGGGCCGCAGTGTGCTTGTTCGGCTGCTGCCGGCCGGACGGCCTGCTCTGCTGGACGCCGCCCGCCGGGCCGCTCTGGTCACTGACGCACGTCTGGCCCGGGTGCTGGATGTGGGGAACCTGCCCGACGGACGTGGGTACGTCATCAACGAGCAGGTCTCTGGCACGTCTTTGGCCTCCATGCTCCAGCGCGGACCGCTCGCGTCCAACGTGGCGCGGTCGGTGGCTGGCGAGGCGGCGGCGGCGGTCGACGTGGCCCGGCGCCGGGGGGTGCACCACCTGGCGTTGCGTCCGTCCGTGGTCCACGTCGCCTCCGACGGGCGGGTGGTGCTGACGGGGCTGGCCCTGGACGCTGCCCTGCTCGACCTGCGCCTGGCCGACAACGAGGCGACCCGGGCTGACACCGAAGACCTCGTCCGCCTGCTGTACACCGCGCTGACCGGGCAGTGGCCGTCACGTCCCGACGAGGCGATCACCCCGGACCTGCCGTTGGCACCGACCGAAGGCACACGGTGGGCCGCACCCACCACTGTGGCGCCCCGGGCAGGTATCCCCGACGACCTGGACCGGTTGTGCCGCACCCTCAGCGGCAGTGGGCGCGCTCTGACCACCCCAGCGGAGGTGGTCCAGGCCCTCGAACCCTGGGCCCAGATCAAGGTGCAGTCGGCGTCCGACATGCCGACACCTGGCCGTGTCCCCAACGGCCCCCGACCCACAGCACCAGCAGCCACCCCACCGGCCTCGGCGGTCTCGTCGGTGTCGACCTCACGTGCCTCGTCTGGGTCGACCTCACCTGCGCCCGCCACGGGCGCTCCCAAGCGTGGCGCTGGCCAGCCGGCCACTCCCGTCCGGGGGGCTGCACGTGTGCACCCTGGACCCCCACCGGCGCCTGCACCTGTTCCTCCCGCTCCGCCTGTGGCTGCGCCGCGTCCGGCTCCACCGGCACCTCCGGTTCCCGCCCAGGCCGTCGGCCCTGCACCTGCACCACCGGTCCCAACCGCTGTTCCACCCACCCCGGCTCCTGCCCCACCGGCACCTCCCGTTCCCGCCCAGGCTGCCGCTCCCGTTCCTCCCGTCCCAGCCGCTGCTCCACCCGCGCCTGCGTCGTCGGTCCGGCAGTCCACACCCGGCCCTGCGGTCCCCCCGATCGCACCCGGCGCACCGGCCGGACCCGCACCTGCCGTCGCGGCCGCCCCCAACGAGGCCTCCGCTGCACGGCCTTCACCTGCCCCGAAGGCTCAACCTGCTGCGGCCCAGCCCGTGCCTGCCCAGCCTGTGCCTGCCCCGGCTGTGCCCGCACCAGCCGTCGATCCCACAGTCGTGCTGCCCAAGCCTTCGCCTGGTCCGGCTCAACCCGTCGCGCAGCCTGCACCTGCACAGCCCGCACCTGCCGTCGCCCCTGCTGCGGCACAGGTTGTTCCTGAACAGGCTCCTGTGCCGGTTGCCGCACCGGCCCTTGCGGACGAGCATCAGAACATGCTTCCCGCCAAACAAGCCCCCCCAACCACGATCGCCCCACCCCCGGGCGCGATCCTGCCTTCCGGCGCAGTCCAACCGGCACAGCCCACACCCGCCGAGTGGCTGGGCCAGCCTTCCGCGGACCCGTCTGCGTCTCCGGGCCCGGCGCCATCACCGACGGTCCCGCCGTGGGGGCACGTCCAGCCAGACCCACCCACCGCTGCGGCACCGTCGGGACCCTCCTGGTTGACCCAGTTCGACGGCACGCCACCACCGACGCAGCGCTGGACCGGCGGGGGACCACCGGTCGTCGGACCTCAAGACGCCCCGCCTCCGCGCGCGACGACGACCCGTACCTACGGCCAGCCGCCGTCGGGGCAGACCGGTCGGTACGTCCTCGTCGGCGCCGCGATCATCGTGCTCGTCGTCGCGGTTATCGGTGCTACAGCGTTCTTCGCGCAGCCCGGCGTCCCCGCGGCCACAACCCCTGCCCAGCCGGCGACGACGACCCAGGCTGCCGTACCAGGTACCCCGGCGGTGACGGGCACGCCCTCGCCTGGTACACCCTCGCCAGCGGGGAACCGTGCCGTCATCGCGTCGGTGACGACGTACGACCCGTCCGGTGGTCACGAGCACGAAGAGGCAGTCGGCCGGCTCTGGGACGGTGACCCGACGACCTCGTGGAGCACCTTCACCTACACCCAGCCGAACTTTGGCCAGCTCAAAGACGGCGTGGCGATCATCGTGACGCTGAAGCAGCCTTCCACGGTCTCGTCCGTGACCATCCGTACCCCCCAGACCGGCGGCATGGTCGAGGTCCGTGCCACCAACCCCAACGACAAGGCAGGCGGAAAGGTCCTGGCTTCGGGCCCCGTGTCGTCGCCCACCACGACGTTCACCCTCAAATCCCCCCAGACCATGGACTCGTTCGTCGTGTGGCTCGCTGACCTCCCCCGCAGCTCTGGCGGCTACGTCCTGGAGATCTCTGAGCTTGAGGTCGGGTAGTCGGTCCAACCCCCGCGACTGTGTCCTGAGGCCCTGCGGTGGTGGCAGACTGGGACCCGGCGGTGCGGCCGGTGGGAGTCTCCTGACGGGCTGGCCGGTTGAACACGACGACACTACTCTCGAGGACGCGTCATGACCGATAATTTCATCGACCTCACCTCAGCCCTCCAGCCTGCCGCGGCTTCCGGCGACCCGAGCGTCGTGCACGATGTGGTCATAGTCGGCTCTGGTCCAGCCGGGTACACCGCTGCGATCTACACCGGCCGCGCGGGGCTGGGTCCCGTGGTGGTCGCGGGTGAGCTGTCCCCTGGTGGCGCTTTGATGACCACCACCGAGGTGGAGAACTACCCCGGCTTCCCCGACGGTATCCAGGGCCCTGAGCTCATGGACGCTATGCGGGCCCAGGCCGAGAAGTTCGGCGCCACGATCATGTACGAGGACGCGGCGTCCGTCGAGCTCGCTGGCGAGGTCAAGACGGTCACCACCAGCGGTGGATCGGTCCTGCGGGCACGGGCTGTGGTCCTGGCGACCGGTTCGGTGTTCCGCCACCTGGGCCTGCCCGAAGAGGACCGCCTCAGCGGCCGCGGCCTGTCGTGGTGCGCGACCTGCGACGGGTTCTTCTTCCGCGACCGTGAGGTCGTGGTCGTCGGCGGCGGCGACTCGGCCGTCGAAGAGGCGCAGTTCCTGACCCGCTTCGCCTCCAAGGTCACCCTCGTCCACCGCCGTGACCAGCTGCGCGCCTCGCAGATCGTCGCTGACCGTGCCGCCGCCGACCCCAAGATCGAGTTCGCCTGGAACTCCACGGTCGTGGCCATCCTCGGTGACGACGTCGTCACCGGTATCACCCTTGCCGACACTGTCACCGGCGAGACCCGCGAGATGTCCACCGACGGTGTCTTCGTCGCCATCGGCCACGACCCACGCACAGAGCTCTTCGCCGACCAGCTCGCCCTCGACGACGCTGGCTACGTGGCCGTCAGCCACCAAGGTGCCCAGACCAGCCTGCCTGGTGTCTTCGCGTGCGGCGATGTCGTCGACCACACCTACCGCCAGGCCATCACCGCCGCCGGTTCGGGCTGCCGCGCCGCTCTCGACGTCCAGCACTACCTCGCTGAGGCATGACCGTTGATGGGGGCGTGACCGGTATGTCTGGACAGATGCGGTGCTGGGCGGGACGTGGCGCCAGGCGGGCAGTCGCAGCGCCGCTGCGGCCGACGGTCGACAACGCCGCGCCTCGTCCTCGCCGTGCCGGCGGTGTCCAGGCATACCGATCACGCCGCACGAGGAACCTCCTCGTGGCAGTCCTCGTCGCGGCGCTGCCTGCGGTCGCCGGGTGCCACCAGGACGACTCGTCGCGTGACGCTCCGACCTCTGTCCCGTGTACCCAAGCCCTGGCCTTCTTCGACCAGACCTCCTTGCCGACCGGTGCCACCGGGGCCCGGTGCAGCACCCAGCACTTCCTGGACACAGTGGTGTACCTCGAGTTCGAGGCCGACCACGACGCTGTCGACCAATGGCTGGCCGCGTTGCCCGACGCCCCGCAGCTCGACGACCACGGCTGTTCCTCGTCGGTCCTGTGCGCCGAGGCCAGTTTCACGCCACGCGCCGCCGGTGGCGCCGACTACGTACGCCTGTACGCAGATTCCATCCCCGGTTCTGACAACCGTCTTGCTGTCACGATCCAGTCGTTCAACACCTGAGGCGCGCTATCCCGGCGAACCTGGGCTCAGCCCTTGAGCAGGCCTGGGTCCTCAGGAGCCAGCACCGCAAGGATCCGGTTCAGGTCAGACACGGACGCGAACTCGATCGTCACCCGCCCCCGGGCTTTGCCCAGCGCCACCTTCACACGTGTGTCGAAACGGTCGGCCAGACGCGACGCGAGCGCGTCGACGGCCTCGTTGTGCGACCCCGGCCTGGGCGTGGCTCGTTTCTTGGCAGGCTGGATCCCGCCGAGCGCGACGATCTCCTCCACCGCACGGACCGACAGCCCTTCGGCCACGATCCGCTGCGCGAGGCGTTCGATCTCGGCACCGTCAGACAGGCCCAGCAGCGCCCGGGCGTGACCGGCCGACAGCACCCCCGCCGCGACGCGCTTCTGCACTGGCGCGGGCAGGCGCAACAGCCGCAACGTGTTGGTGATCTGGGGCCGTGACCGCTGGATCCGCGATGCGAGGTCTTCTTGGGTGCACCCGAAGTCGTCGAGCAGCTGCTGGTAGGCGGCTGCTTCTTCGAGCGGGTTCAGCTGGGCGCGGTGCAGGTTCTCCAGCAGGGCGTCGCGCAGCAGGTTCCCGTCGGCAGTCTCGCGGACGATCGCCGGGATCGTCTCCATCCCCGCCCGCTGGGACGCCCGCCACCGACGCTCCCCCATCACCAGCTCGTACCCGTCGTCGACAGGACGCACCACCACCGGCTGGAGCACACCGACTTCCTGGATCGACCCGACGAGCTCGGCCAGGTCGTCGTCGTCGAACACCCGCCGCGGCTGGCGCGGGTTGGGCCGGACCGCCGAGACCGGGATCTCGGCGAAACGCGCGCCCGGCACCTCGACCAGCTCAGGCTCCAGCACCGCCGTCGCGGTCGCCGTCGCCGGCGCGGGGGCGGGGGTGTCAGGGAAGAACACGTCCACCGGCCGGTTCCCTGTCGCGGCGACCTCAGCCCCCGTCGGGATGAGGGCCCCGAGCCCGCGACCCAGGCCGCGTCGTTTCTCGCTCACTTGGCCTCCTCCAGTGCTTCGTCAGCGCCAGAATACGTGGCTTGGGCGGTTGCGGTGAGCGCACCACGCTCGGCGATCTCTTTGGCGGCTTCGAGGTAGGCCAGCGCGCCGGAGGAGCCAGCGTCCCAGGTGATGACGGTCTGGCTGTTGCTCGGCGCCTCAGAGACCCGCACCGAGCGCGGGACGGTCGTCGCCAGCGTCTGGTCCGGGAAGTGCTGACGCACGTTGTCGGCGACCTCCCGCGCGAGGATGGTGCGCGAGTCGTACATGGTGAGCAGGACGGTCGAGATGACCAGCCCTGGGTTGAGGTGGCTCTTGATCATGCCGATCGTGCGCGTCAGCTGGGCGACGCCTTCCAGAGCGTAGAACTCGCACTGGATCGGGATGAGCACCTCACGCCCGGCGACGAACGCGTTGACCGTGAGCAGGCCCAGGCTCGGCGGGCAGTCGATGAGCACGTAGTTGATCGTGCGTCCTGCGGCCTGCTCGCCAGCCAGGAACTCGTCGATCGCCTTCCGCAACCGGGTCTCGCGGGCCACCATCGAGACCAGCTCGATCTCCGCGCCTGACAGCTCGAGCGTCGCCGGGACACAACGCAGGTTGGGCACGTCCGGGCAGTCCTGCACGGTCTCGGCCATAGGCATCCCGTCCACCAGGATGTCGTAGACCGACGGCGTCCCTTCGGTGTGCTCGACACCCAGGGCAGTGGACGCGTTGCCCTGCGGGTCGTTGTCCACGACGAGAACCGTCAGCCCACCCTGGGCCAGCGCGGCGGCGAGGTTCACCGCGGTGGTGGTCTTGCCCACCCCACCCTTCTGGTTCGCGACCGTCATGACCCTCGTCGTCGTTGGCCGGGGGAACATGCGTCCTTGCAGCTCGATGCGGCGCTGGGCATCCTGGCGGAGCTCAGCCATCACCGGTGTTTCCTCCGTGGCCGAAGGAAGGCTGGCGACGAGGCTCTGGCGCGCTTCGTCCGTGTCAGGACGGACCGAAGGCTGGGGCATGACACTCACTTGTGTTCCTTCTGTCGACAGTTCAGCGCCAGGTTCTGGCGGCGTAGGTGCCTCGGCGCCAGACTGCTCGGCAGCCGGAGCGAGTGTAGTAGGTGACGACGCTTCAGAGGCTAGCGCGGACTCGGCTTCTGGGGCGGGCGTTTCAGCCGGCTCCTGCGACTCCACTCCCCGGGCTGGGGTGTCGGCGGGTTCGTCCAGCGTGTCGTCCGGCTCGGCGCCGGACTGCTCGGCAGCCGGAGCGAGTGTAGTAGGTGACGACGCTTCAGGGGCTAGCGCGGACTCGGCTTCTGGGGCGGGCGTTTCAGCCGGCTCCTGCGACTCCTCTCCCCGGGCTGGGGTGTCGACGGGTTCGTCCTGCGTGGCGTCCGGCTCGGCGGCGGGGGTCTCCGTCTTTGGGGGCTCTGCTGCTTGGGGCGCAGGATCGGCCTGCGCTGGCTCTGTCTCGGCGGCGGTCTCAGCGGCGGTGTCGCCGACCTCCTGCCGTGGTTCGGAGTCGACTGCGGACGCTTTCGGTGTTTCACGTGAAACGTCCGGTGTCGCAGTCGGCTCTGGCGCTGGTGCGCTCGTGGCGTCCGGTGTCGCCGGTTCGGGCTCGGCCACCTCCGCAGCTGCTCCAGGTTCGGGCGCCGGCACCGGCGCGAAGGCCAAGGGGTCGGCGGCAGACACCGGAACCTCGGCCGAGCCCGACACCACGCCCACCGACACCGGGATCTTGGCCTCTTCGCGCACCTGCGCGAGCCGTTCGGCCTCGGCCGCCTCGGCCGCCTTTCGCCGAGACCGGCGTTTCCACGGCCACCACCATCGGAATGCCATCTCAGTCTCCGTCCTTCGCCCGTCGTGCGACGACCACCGTGGTCGGCGCCATCCCTTCGATCGTCGGTGCCGTGTGCACGACGACCGCTGTCAAACCTGCGCGCTGCGCTGCCTTACGGCCGGAGTCCACCTCGTCGGCAGCACGTTCGCCTTTCAGTGCGACCAGCCGGCCCTTCGCCGTCAGCAACGGCGCCGCCCACCCGTACAGCCGGTCCAGCGGACCCACCGCGCGAGCAATCACCGCCTCTGCGCTCAGCTGCCCGGCGACGTCCTCGGCCCGTCCGCGTACGACGGTCGTGTTCGTCAACCCCAGCCCGTCGACGACCTCGGCCAACCACCGCACCCGTCGTTCCTTCGGTTCCAGGAGCGTCACCGGCGTCGTGGTGAGCATCGCTGCGACAACCACCCCCGGCAGTCCCGCCCCCGACCCGAGGTCGATCACCGACGCCGCCTCAGCGACGAACGGCACCACCGCGGCGCTGTTGAGCAGGTGCCGTTCCCACAACCGGGACGTCTCCCGCGGCCCGAGCAACCCACGCTGCTCGCCATGTGCCCGCAACATCGCGTCGAACTGTTGCACCGTCGGCCACGCCTGCCCGAAGAACCCGGGCAGCCTCGGGTCATCGGCCAGTGGATCCCAGCCGGCTGGGCTCTCGTCCAGGCCCATCGCTACCCGTCCTTCGTCGCGGTTGGCACGCAACGTTACAGCCGATCTACGCACAATTGTGCGCAAATCTCCCGTCCCGACCTCCGCTCAGCGCTGCACCCCGCCACCCGTCCCGTCCGACCAGCACCATCACCAACCCCTGCTCCCCTCCACTCGTTTTTCCATCCGCGACGCGCTCCGGCGTGTCGCACCCCTTGTTCCACCCCCGTCCGGCCCCCGACCCACCAGTGCCTCGACTTTTGCCACCACCTCTCACACAACCAAACACCCGACGGCCAAGGCCGGGCCACCCACAGCACCAGAGCGGCCGGGCCACCCAGACGCGGCACAGCGGCGCCCGTGCACGGCCAAGCCCAACCCGTTCGTCCTCGGAACAGGAGCCTGCCGGAATCGTCAAGCCTCCGCTTCGACCCACAGGTATGCCTCCTCCTCGCCAGCTTCGCCGGGCCGAACCCTCGTCTGCGGTCGACGCGCCGGAGCCGGGACGAGCCACCCAGGCGCGGCGCCGCGCACCGGACCGTCGACTGGTGACACGCGCGGCCAAGCCCAACGCCTCCGTTGCACGGCCACGCGAGCACGGTGTCTGCTGGCAGCCGAACCCGGACCCCGCCGGCGACGCCCCTTCCGTCGCCAGTCGCACCGACTGCACGCGCCCACGATCGTGCCGCACGCGACGGCTGCGTCCCTTGCACCCACAAGCAGCCGGACCGACCGGGCACCGCATGACCTCACGCCAAACGATCCCCAGCACCAACGCTCCTTGGGTCATGCCGACTGCCCCGCGTGCACCAGGATCGGGGCAGGCCGCCCCGGCCGTCTTTGCGGGCCGTCGGAACCAGTCCTTTACGCATGCGCGCCACCGAGCCGCAGCCCCGGCCCGAGCCGTGCGACGCAACACCGAGGCGCCGGGGCTCGGCCCGGCAGTTCGGACGTTTCACGTGAAACATGACGAGCCGCTCCAGCTTTGAGGTCTCTCCCCCCGCTGCTCAGCTTCTACGCACGGCCGCCGGCCCGCGACGATCCTCGCCGCCGTCGGCCAGGCAGAGCATGCCCAGGTCGCGACCGCCATCGCCGCCGCTCTGGGCACGCTCGCGTCCGGGCTGGCCGTGGCGTACGACCCCGACCGTCGGCCGCTGGCCGACGAACCGGCGGTCGACGACGGACCGACCATCACCTCGGTGGACTAGGAGCACGACGTCATGGGACCAGAGGCCCCGGACCCGCCGACCACCGAGACGCCGGCACGCCGGCCGGTTCACCACGACCCCGCTCATCTCGGTAGCGGTGTCCAACGTCTCTGGCGCGACGACGACCGGCCAGGGGCTCATGACCGCCGGCGCGACTGCCGCTGCTCGTGCGCTGCTCGACGTGCCCAGCACGTCCGAGGCGACCGGCACCGTCGGGCCGCAGGGTCCCCCAGGGTCGCCTGGCACGGCGGCGACCCCGGGCAAGGCTTCGACACCGCCGCCCGTCCTTCGGCGAGCACGCGCACCGCGACCGGGCCGCTTGCCCGCCAGCAGGGGTGGGCAGGTTGACGAAGGCGTTGACCCAGATCCCCACAACGCACCGGCGCCACACCAGCCTTCCGGTCTCTGCCATCGATGTCCTGCCGTGTCTTCCGCGTCGGGGCGACAGCGATGCGCAGCATTCGCCGGAGGCGTCCGCCGCTACGCCGACGCGCCACGGCTCGGCCCGGCAGTTCGGATGTTTCACGTGAAACATGACGAGCTGCCCCCAATCTGTGGTGCGACGCCGCCTGTCGCCCCCGTCCCCCGCCGCGCGGCACCCCCTTTCTCAGTGCGACCGACGACTCCTCTCTGGGCCGGCGCACGACCCGCCAGCCCAACCCACGCCGTGCGAGCTCTGGCGTGGCTGGTCGATGGATCGTCCGCTTGCCCAGGTGAAGACCGGCGCCTGGTGTACGTGACCGACCAGCGCCGCCCCACGACCGACGGACCGGTCGCATCACGAAAGACCGTACGGGGCACGACATGGCCTGGTTGCGCCGAGACAGACGGGTCCGTGACCACCGTGCCGACCACAACCACCCACGCCAGCTCGACTCGGACCCGCAGACCAAGGGCGACGCACTGTGGCTCCAGACCCAACGGTGACAGGCCCGACGCGGGACCTTGCCACCACGACGGCGGCTCAGCCTCAGCGGTGGACCGAGGCTCAGACCGCGAATAGCGGGGCGCCGTCGGCCAGCTGTGAGCACTGGGCTGGGTCGTAGGGCAGCCGAGCCTCACAGAAGGCGTTGGAGTTGTTGCCCATAGTTGGGTCCCACGCGTCGGTGATGGCGACGAGGCCCGCCAGGAACCTGCGCTGGTCGGGATCGAGCTGTTCGCCGACGGTTGCGCCAGCCATGATCGG
>WRET01000028.1 GCA_009779195.1 Micrococcales bacterium | reverse complement strand
TCCAGCTCGAAGACCAGCAAGGTCGCCGCACCGATGATGACCGACACGAGCAGCACCAGCACCAACGACGGACGTGACAGCAAAGGTTCGCGTGGGTCGCGCGGGGGTCGGCGCATCACCGACGGTTCGGCGGGCTCAGCGGCCAACGACAGCGACAAGGTCACCGCTGTGACCAGGTTGACCCACAAGATCTGCACGGGGGCCAGCGGCAACGTCCAGCCGAGCAGCACCGCGACGAGGATCACCAACGACTGCGCACCATTGGTCGGCAGCAAGAAGACCACGGACTTGCGGATGTTGTCGTAGATCCGCCGCCCCTCTTCGACGGCACGTTCAATAGTGGCGAAGTTGTCGTCGGCCAAGACGATGTCGGCTGCGTCCTTGGTCGCTTCCGTGCCTTTGATACCCATGGCCACACCGATGTCGGCGCGGGTGAGCGCCGGGGCGTCGTTGACGCCGTCGCCGGTCATGGCCACGACCTCACCGTGCGACTGCAACGCCCGCACGATGCGGATCTTGTGCTCGGGGCTGGTGCGGGCGAACACGTCTACGTCACGCACCACGTCGCGCAGCTGTTCGTCGCCCATGGTCTCCAGCTGGGCACCGGTGACCGCTTCGACGTCGTCGCCGACGACGATCCCCAGCTCGCGGGCGATGGCCACGGCTGTGCCCGCGTGGTCGCCGGTGATCATCTTCACGCGGATCCCTGCGGCGTGGCAGTCTGCGACGGCAGCGGTCGCCTCGGGGCGTGGAGGGTCGACGATCCCGACCAGGCCCAAGAACACCAACGCAGTCTCCAGGTCGGCCAGGGTCAGGGTGTCGCGTTCGTCAGCGTCGTGCGCCCCGGCGGGGATAGACGCGGCGGCCAGGACCCGCAGCCCCTGCGACCCGAGCTCGTCGATGACGGCTTCCCACGTGCCGGTGTCCAGCGGGGCCGTGCCGACCAGGGACCACTGGGCGGTGCAGCGTTCCAGCAGCCGGTCGGGGGCGCCCAGCACGTGGATGACCCGTCCGGTGCCCGGCACGTCGTCGAGCGTCGCCGACAGCTTGTTCGCCGATTCGAACGGCACCTGGGCGACGCGTGTGACCACCTCGGTGTCGACTCCGGCCTTGGTCGCCAAGACGTCCAGGGCCCCTTCGGTGGGCTCCCCGACCACCCGCCACAACCCGTCGACCTTTTCCAGCTGGGCGTCGCTGGTGCACCCGAGGGCAAGCACCAGGGCAGCCAGGTCCGGGTAGTCGGTGACGGTGGCACTGTCCCCGGCGGGGTCAAGCAGGTGCCCGTCAGGGGCGTACCCGGACCCGGTCACCATGTACGTGCGGGCGGGGGTGACCACGACCCGGGCGGTCATCTCGTTCTGGGTGAGGGTGCCGGTCTTGTCTGAGCAGATCGTCGTGACCGAGCCCAGGGCCTCCACCGCGGTGAGCTTGCGGGTGATCGCCCGGCGCCGGGCCATCTGCTGCACACCCAGCGCCAAGGTGATGGTCACCAACGCAGGCAGCCCTTCAGGTACTGCCGCGACAGCGAACCCGATAGCTGCGGAGATCATCTCGTCGCGCGGGAACGAGTGCACGAACCGCCCGATGACCAGCATCACCACAGCCATGACGGCGATGAGCACCGACAGGTGCTTGCCGAGCCGGGCCAGCTGGCGCGTCAGCGGGGTGTCCAGCGGGTCGACCTCGGCGACCAGTGTCTGGATCTTTCCGATCTGGGTGTCGGGCCCTGTGGCCGTCACCACACCGACCCCCGCCCCAGCGGTGACCAGCGTCGAGGAGAACAACATGCAGGACCGGTCGCCAACACCCGCGTCCTCGCCGACCGCGTCGGCGTCCTTGGCCGCCGGAACAGACTCACCGGTCAGCGCGGCCTCGTCGACCCGCAGGTTGGTCGCGGTCAGCAGCCGCAGGTCCGCAGGGACCCGGTCACCGGGCCGTACCCGCACCACGTCGCCGGGCACCAGCACCGCAGCGTCCGCCAACCCCCACTCCCCGTCGCGCCGCACCTGGGCGTCCACCGACATCATGTGCTTGATCGAGTCCAGCGCTTTTTGCGCCCGCCCCTCCTGCAAGAACCCCACCAGAGCGTTGATCACCGCCACAGCGAGGATCACCGTGAAATCCACCCACTCCGCCAGCACCGCCTTGAGCACCGCAGCAGCCAGCAGGATGTAGATCAGCACGTCTTCGAAGTGCGCCATGAACCGTCGCCACGCCGGCGGACGAGACGGTTCAGGTAACTCGTTACGCCCGTTGGCGTACAGCCGCTGGTCCGCGTCGTCGCTGGTCAGACCATCAGAAGTAGACGTCAGGCGTCGTAGCACCTCGTCAGAAGACAGCGCGTGCGGAGCCTTCGAGACGACAGCGTCAATGATCATCTCAACCTCGGGTCGGCTTTCTAGATCTTCACCGCAAACCCCCATCCATGCAACCGCAACATTGGGCTAAACGGGGGTTCAGGACCCACCGGACCAGACACATTCCTGCGACATCCCCCCGCAAACCGGTCCAGATCATGCATCACGCACGACGACCTCGTTCAGTGTGGTCGAGGACGTTCACCATTGTGAACGTCCTCGACCACACTGAGGTTTTCTCACCAAGGTGAATGACGTAGACCAACAACGTCGGGTCTGACCTGGGGTGATGGTGTCGTGGCGTGTCGCGGCAGGGGCGTGGGGTCCTTGGGGCAAGCTGGTTTCGACCAAGAAAACGGCTCTCTAAGGACCCCACGTGATCACCTATCGTGCCACTGTCGACGTCCCGGTCAAGACCTGCGCCACCGTGGCCGGGTGGCTGGGCGCCCACCGCCGCGCCAACGACGCCCGTCCCTGGCAGCGCGCGGCGACCTGCTGGGCGCAGGCCGTGCTGGTGCTGCGCTGGTTCAAAGACGGCACCAGCGTGCGGATCTTGGCCCGCGACGCCGCAGCCAGCCAGGCCACCGCCTACCGGTACCTGCACGAAGCCCTCGACGTCATCGCCGACCGGGCCCCCGACCTGCACGACGTCCTCGCCGAGGGCCACAGGCAAGGCTGGTCCCACCTGTGCCTGGACGGGACCTTGGTACCCACCAACAGGTCCGCCCAGAGGTCGGCGACCAGCGGGTACGACCTGTGGTACTCCGGCAAGCACAACAAGCACGGCGCCAACGTGCAGGTCCTGACCGACCCGACCGGGTACCCAGTGTGGGTCAGCCCGGCCGAGCCAGGCTCGACCCACGACATCACCGCCGCCCGCACCCACGCACTACCAGCCCTGTACCCCGCCGCAGCAGCAGGCATGCCGACCCTGGCCGACAAGGGCTACACCGGCGCAGGCATCGGCATCAAGGTCCCGGTCAAGGGCCACGACCTGCACATCGACCACACCGCCTTCAACCGCCTGCTCATCGACCTGCGCGCACCCGCCGAACGCGCCAACGCCCTGCTCAAGAACACCTTCAAAGCACTGACCCGCGTCAGCGTCGACCCCTACCGGACCACACAGATCATCGCCGGAGCACTCGTCCTCCTCCATCTACAACGAGGAAGCCGGTGACCACCCTGATGAGAAAACCTCACTGAACGAGGTCGTGGCCCGGGTGCGCGCCTGGCCCCGGTTGAGGCCACCACTGGTCGAAGGGGTTGACGACGGTGACCCCGTGCCAGGTGAGTCCCGCATGGAAGTCCTCGGAGGACGGAGACAGTGGCCCCCGTACACCGCGGTTAAACCCTATTGGATGAAAGCCGACCGTCCCTCGGCGTGGACAGACCTTGGTGCAGTACCGTGAAGTATCAACACCGGCCCCTCTGAGCGTTCAGCGTTTTGCTGCCAGCGCTGATGGGCCGGTTCTCTTGTTCCAGGGGGACCCGTGAAGCCGATCAAGCCGCACCTGACCTACGCCCAGCAGGTGGACCTCCTGGAACGGCGAGGCTTGGTCGTCGCTGACCGTGACGCTGCAGTCGATGCGCTGCGCCGCGTCGGGTACTACCGGTTCTCGGCCTACACCTACGTTTTCCGGCCGATCCAGGCTAGCGGGCGACCCCGCCGCTCCGACTGTCTCGTCGACGGCGCCACGTTTGCCGATGCCCTCAGCCTGCACGACTTCGACGACCGGCTCCGGGTCGTACTCCTCGCTGGCCTCCAACAGCTGGAGGTGGCGCTACGTACCCAGGTCGGGCATGAGCTCGGCCGTCGAAACCCTCTTGCCCACCTCGACCCGACACACCTCGATCCGCGACGGTGCGCAACTGCCGCTGACCGCCCAAGGACACCAGAGTCCAACGCCTACGACGACTGGCGGGAACGCTTCGACGACCTCGTCCACGAGGCCAGGAACGAAGAGTTCGTCAAGCACCACCTTGTGCACTACGACGGCCAGATGCCGGTGTGGGTCGCCGTCGAGGTAATGACGTTCGGGACCCTGATCAGGCTGTACAGCCTCATTAGCACCCCGGAGGCGCGAACCGTGGCGCGGTGCTTCTTCGCCTACAACCGAGACCTGCTCTTCGGCTGGCTCAAACCCTTGAACACGCTGCGCAACCACTGTGCCCATAACGGGCGGATCTGGAACCGGGCGACGGTGTACCCCCCAAAACGCGGTTCAAGCAGGGTGCTCCCACCCGACCTGGCCCACCTGGCCACGGCCGACAACCACCGCCTGTACTACCTCGCCGCTCTCACGGCGCACCTCCTGCGGTCGATTGATCCACGAACACGCTGGCCACAACGTTTCGTTGAGGTCATGAAAAGGTTCCCCGCCACCCCCGCTGCGACTGTGGAGCGCGATATGGGCTTTCCCTCCGACTGGCGCACCCTCGACCTGTGGCAGACCCCCAAACGCTGAACGGACTGGGCGCCAAGCACGCCGAAGGTATCCGCGCCCACCTGGTGTCATCCGGAGTCCACGACCTCGTTCAGTGTGGTCGACGACCCGGGGTGCGTACCTGCCTGGCCTCGGGCGACGTCACAACTGGTCGAAGGGGGTTGACGACGGTGACTCCGTGCCACGTGCCGGGTACCTCAACTCACCGTGCGTCTCACCAGGACGGAAGAACGGCTTCGCCGTTCACGGCTCAAGGTTCAGCCAGAACGCTGGGCGGACAGCCCACGACGACGACACGAGGAAACCAGAGTCGCGGACGTCTCCGTCGCGGGAGACGCCAGCGCAGTAGACGGGGGACCTACCGGAAGAACGCAACCACCACCAGGAGCTCTCGCCTTCTTCGTTCTTCGCTATCCCGTGCACACCCAAGGCAAACCGTTTCAGCTTCCTGTACGCCTTCCAGTCGCTAGGCACTTCATCAGTGAAATATCCTGCGGCGTCTTCCATGCTGAGGAGGAAGAACTGGTCCGTCGTGTCTTCGCCGCCGTCGGTGTCCCACACCGGGTTGGGGCCGTTGTGCACCTTGCGACGCAAGACCCGGTCGGTCAACGGCTTGCCCAACGAGTCAGCGAACTCTTCGTTCAGCCAACGGCGCAGGTCGCACCGTGCCCAGCTGGTGCGGATATCGGCCTTGTTGTACGGGCCGGTGCCGATCACACGGTCGGCCAGCAGGAGGGCCTGGCGGTCGGACCCCTCAGACCTGACCTCCAGCACCCGCCAGTCAACACCGCTGAGACGGACCACCGCGCTCAGCAAGACGTTCGCACACTCCTCCTGCACGTCTTCTTCGGTGGACGGGTCGCGGGTCCAGTAGTCGACGAGACCGCCGAGGCGACGCCGACGTGGTGCAGGTCGCAACGGGGTGCGAGCTCCGGAACCAGTGTCGGCCTCGCTGACCAGGTGGTCGCCCGGTTCGACCGGGTCCGACGACACCGACGCCGGACCTGGCGCACCGTTGGTACCGCCGGGCAACGCCTCTAGTTTCGGTGTGCGTTCCGGTTGCTCCTCGGGCTCGGTCTCACGGGGTGCTGGAGCAGCAGCGAACCGGAAATGGTTCTCGACCAGCTCTGAGAACCCAGAACGCCGGGGAATATGTGCCTCGTCGCCGGAGTACAAGATTTGGGCTGCCTGGACAAAGGCCCAGCCGGAACGGTCCTCGCCGTCGGGCTCTTTCTCGTCGGGCTGGTCTTTCCAGCGGGCTCCGGTCCGGCAGAACAGGACACCGAGACTGCTCTCCTTGCCCCTGTCGGCGTCGTGGGCGAAGAAGAAGCGCCAGAACTTACGGGTGCGGTCGTCGTGGCGTCGGCGCAGCTGGGTGAAAGCTTCGCGGTAGCACGTCTTGAGCGCTGAGATCACTGCCATGATCCGCGGGTCATAATCATCGCCCAGCTTTGCGGAGGCGATAGCGTGGTCGACGGCAAACGTGTTCACGGTACGCAGGACGAGACGGATTGACGCATCGACCTGCGGGTCGTCGAAAGCCAGACGCCACAGGTCCTGAACGATCGTGTGGATCGCTTCGTCTTGCAGCGAATCGTCTGCTGCCTTGCGCAAGGCGGTCATCACGAACTCGGTGCGCTGGCTCTTTTCTGCCGGGGGCAGGTCGAAGGCGTACTGGATCATCTTCTCCAGGTACCGTCCTGCGACCTGTGGGTCTTCGTACTGCTTGACCTGCTGGACCGCACGTTCGACGGCCTGGTCGTCCACAGCGAGGACGAACACGCACTTCTCGTGGTTCATGAAAAGACGGATCTTCTCCAGCAGGTTCACCACGTTCTCAGGAAGGCACCGGTCGAGGTCGTCGACGAAGAACACCAGGCGGCCTTCGCCGGCCAGGGCGTCGAGGGCCTGAGCAAAATGGTTGCGCAGCTGGACCTGGGCGTCGACGACCGCCATACGGTCTTTCCGGAGCGCCTCACTGCGCCGCTGGTAGCCGCTGAACACTCCATGGCCAGCCTGGTCCAACGCGGCCCACAACAAAGGGGTGACCTTGTCGAGCTTGTCGACCGCCGTCTGGAGCAGGGTGCTCGTCCTGTCCTGTTCAGCACGGGCGAGAGCGAGCATGGCCAGCACCGGGTTGATATCGTCCTGGTGCTCCCACAGGTCGAACCAGACCGTGTGGCAGGCTGTCGGGCCGCCTTCGTCACACCTGTCGTCCACTTTCCTCTGTATCTGGTGCAAGAGGCTGGTCTTTCCCTCGCCCCATCCCCCGTACACCGCGATGGTGAACGGCGGAGGCCGCATCTGGATCACCGTGGCGATATGCGACGCCAGGTCGTCACGTCCGAGCCCGTCCTGTTTCGCTGGCTCGTCGGAGACCATGTGGAAACAGGCCCCCCGGGCCGACATCGCTGCCCGCGCCGATCTGGACACCGCAGCAGACAGGTCCGCAGCACCGATCTCGGCCCGCTCTGGCAGGTCCGGTCGTCGTGCCGGTTCGCCCATGTCGCCCTCCGTGACACCTGCACGCCAGCTTACCCGGTGCCACCGTGACGCGCCTTTCCCACCAGGGATGTCGTCGTCACTGGAGGTCGTAGTTGGGGGCTTCTACGGTCATCTGGATGTCGTGGGGGTGGGACTCTTTGAGGCCGGCGGTGGTGATGCGGACGAAACGGCCGCGTTGTTTGAGGTCGGCGATGGTGTGGGCGCCTACGTAGAACATGGACTGGTGGAGGCCGCCAACGAGCTGGTGGGCTACGGCGGCCAGGGGGCCGCGGTAGGGGACTTGGCCTTCGATGCCTTCGGGGACGATCTTGTCGTCGGAGTCGACGTCGGCTTGGAAGTAGCGGTCTTTGGAGTACGAGACACGGCCGCGGGAGGCCATGGCGCCGACGGAGCCCATACCGCGATAACGCTTGTACTGTTTGCCGTTACGCAGGACAAGCTCGCCAGGCGACTCTGCGCAGCCAGCCAGGAGGCCGCCGAGCATGACGGTGTCGGCGCCAGCGACGAGGGCTTTGGCGATATCGCCGGAGTACTGCAGGCCACCGTCGCCGATGACGGGGACGCCTGCGCGGTGGCATGCCTGGGACGCTAACCAGATCGCGGTGACCTGCGGCACACCTACCCCGGCCACGACGCGGGTGGTGCAGATCGAGCCGGGGCCGACACCGACCTTGACCGCGTCGACCCCAGCGTCGACGAGGGCCTGGGCGCCTTCGCGGGTGGCGATGTTGCCTCCGACGACCTGGACCCTGGATGTCGCGGGGTCGGATTTCAACCGACGGACCATGTCGAGCATGGCGCGGGCGTGGCCGTTGGCGGTGTCGACGACCAGGACGTCCACCCCGGCGTCGACCAGGGCTGTGGCACGTTGCCAGGCGTCGCCGTAGAACCCGACGGCCGCGCCGACGCGTAACCGGCCTTCGCCGTCTTTGGTGGCGTTGGGGTACTGCTCGGTCTTGACGAAGTCTTTGACGGTGATGAGACCGGCCAGACGCCCGTCGTCGACCAGCGGCAGCTTTTCCACCTTGTGCTTGGCCAGCAGGGCAGCAGCGTCAGCCCGTTCGATACCGACTGGTCCGGTGACCAGCGGCATGGGGGTCATGACGTCGCGCACGCGTCGGGCAGCCCACTCACGCACCGGTACGAAACGCAGGTCACGGTTGGTGATGATGCCCAGCAGGCGGCGTCCGTCGTCGACCACGGGCAGGCCAGAGACCCGGTACGTGCCGCACTGGCGGTCGAGGTCTTCGAGGGTGGCGTCGGGGCCGATGGTCACCGGGTCGGTGATCATCCCTGACTCGGAGCGTTTCACCAGGTCGACCTGGTGCGCCTGGTCTTCGATAGACAGGTTGCGGTGCAGCACCCCCAGCCCGCCGTGCCGGGCCATGGCGATAGCCATACGGCCCTCGGTGACGGTGTCCATCGCCGCGGAGACCAGCGGCGAGCGTACCGAGATCTTCTTGGTCAGCTGGCTGGTCGTGTCGACCTGGGACGGCACGACATCTGTCTCACCAGGTAGCAGCAAGACGTCATCGAAAGTCAGTCCAACAAGTCCGAAAGGGTCTACGGGGGTTTCAGTGGGGCTCACCGGGCCATCGTAGCTGCGTCACCAGGACGTCTTCACCCGCTCGGCTTCACCCGGACAGCTCACTGGATGAGACCGCGGCGCATCCCGATCGCCACCGCCTGGGCCCGGTCGGACGCCCCGAGCTTGCGGAACAGACGCCGTGCGTGGGTCTTGACGGTGTCTTCCGACAGGTACAGGTCCTGGCCGATCTGGGCGTTGGAGCGACCGTTGCTCATCCCGACGAGCACCTCCAGCTCGCGGCGGGTCAGCACCGGCTGGGTCTTCTCGTTCTCTTTGGTCTCGCGTGGGCGGGGCTCTTCGCGTGGCGGGGGTGGCGGCGTGGCGGGCGCCATGGACGCCACAGCGTGCACGTGCGCGGCGACGGCGGCCAGCTCGGCACGGTTCACCTCGGGAGTCAAGAAACCGCGGGCACCCAGCGCCAACGCACGTACGAGGGACTCGGTGTCGTCAGGGCCAGCGAGCACGACGACAGCAGCGTGCGGCGCGACCTGGGCCAGACGACGCATCGCCTCACCGGGTCCGGGCGTGGGCAGGTCGGCGTCCAGCAGCACCACGGTGGGTGCCAGGCGCCGGGCGAGCACGACGAGCTCGTCGGCGGACGCTGCTGCGCGTACAGGTGCCAACAGCGGGACGCCGAGCGAAGTCACCACGATCCGCTCACGTACAGATGCGCTGGCATGGCACACGACCACTCCGGCCATGTCCCCTCCTTCTGGGTAAGGCGGGTCCCCCGAACGGGGTCACTGTTGTTGTATCGGAAGCACAGGTCCCACTTGTGAGTGACGCTGAGGTGGCCGAACCGTGGGTGAGGTCGAGTGTCCCTTGGCAGGGAAGCACCGACACGGTCATCACACCTCTTCATCCTGGACCGTCAAGGCGGCCCTCAACTCATGGACGAGCCCGGCAACCGACCGCGCTCGTTGGACCTCTGGCCCCGTCGGGACGCGGGCAAAGTCCTCCGTTGGTACCAGGACGAACTGTGGCAGATCGGGCCGTTCGGAGATGAGCGCTTCGACCAACGACATGTCAGCGTCACGCCGGTCTGCGACCGTGACCACGGCACGAGCCCTGGTCATCATCACCAGATCGACCAGGTGACGGGCCGACATCGGACCCGACACCATCCTGGCGTCAACCCCACCCACAGCGGCAGCAACCGCGTGCAAGAGGAGAGGGCGAGCCTCTCCTGGCGGGGAGAGCAGCAGCACGACCCCGGAGGGATGCGCCGCTACTGCCGTCATTCTGTCACGAATTGCGGCACATACCGCCATTTGGACCAGCAGGTCGGCATCTTGGCCGGGAGGGTCGAGCTCGGTGTGCAGGGCAAGCTGCTCCCGTGCGGGCACCACGAGGTCGGTCCACCAGGCGATCACATCCTGGCCGTCGATCCGCAGCAGACCCTCCAGACGCTGCATGTCAGCGTCGAGCGCGGCCTCGACCACGGCCTTCGGGGTGCGTGCGGCTCCGAAGAACTGGTCGACGGCAGACGGGTCGCCGTCCAGGGCGGCAGCCGCGGCGTCGGCGGGGGCGACTCCCCCCGCGGTGAGCCGACGCATCACCATGAGACGGTCGACGTCGACTGCGGTGTAGCGGCGGTGTGCCCCGGCAGCGTGGTCGGACGGTCCGAGCCCATAACGACGGTCCCATGTGCGCAGCGTCGCCGGCGCGACGCCCAGGCGCCGGGCGACAGCGGCGACCGCGAGCAGCGGCTGCTCGCGGTCTTGGGTGCGACCCGCAGAGGCCATGGCCAGATTCTGCCAGTCCCTAGCCCCCTCACGTCACCGACGAGCCGGTCCAACTGGTCCCGATGTGCGTACTGGCGTCCGATATGAGACGGTATCGTTTCACCTGCACGGCCTACGACACACTCTTGAACAACCTCTGGCGCGGTTGTATGTTGGCAGGACCTGTTCGTTCGATCGATGGAGTGGAGGCTCCGATGGCGGAGATCTCACGACTGCCCGGCCCCGTGATGGAGTTGTGGGAGTGGCAGTTCGAAGGCGCGTGCCGCAGCGCCGACCCGACCCTGTTCTTCCACCCTGAGGGCGAGCGTGGGGCTGCTCGCCAGCGCCGTGCCGAGGCCGCCAAGGCCGTGTGCGCGGCGTGCCCAGTGCTCGACGAGTGCCGGGAACAGTCCCTGAAAGTCCGCGAACCTTACGGCGTGTGGGGTGGGCTGTCGGAGGACGAGCGCTATGAGCTGCTCGCCGCGCGACGCCGTGCCAACGCCGCTGCAGCCGCTGCCGCCGCAGGCTGACCTCGCCCAAGCACCGACCCGACGACGCAGACCCTAGCAAGACAGGGTGCGTCGGCGTGGTCGTGCGCCCAGGCGCCGAACTCTCCGGCCTCGCCGCCGTGGCCCTGTGACCTGGGCATCTAGCACTCGCCTTGACCGAGTGCTAACCAGTTCCTAGAGTGTGCTCGTCGGTACTCATGACAGAGTGCCGGTGAGCCGGGCCCCGGCACCCGCGACGACGGTGGCCATCGGCGAAGACATCCGTACCACTCACGCGAAGGGGAGGTCCGCAGTGTCGGTCTCCATCAAGCCGCTCGAGGACCGGATCGTGGTCAGGACCCTCGAGGCCGAGACCACGACCGCATCGGGTCTGGTCATTCCGGACAGCGCCAAAGAGAAGCCCCAGGAGGGCGAAGTCTTGGCCATCGGTCCGGGCCGGATCGACGACAACGGCAACCGGGTGCCGCTGGACGTGGCAGTCGGCGACACCGTCATCTACTCCAAGTACGGCGGCACCGAGGTCAAGTACGGAGGGGATGAGTACCTCATCCTCTCGGCCCGTGACATCCTCGCGATCGTCACCAAGTGAGGTTCTGAACCTCGACAGCCTCGACGGCCCCCGTCCGCACGGACGGGGGCCGTCGGCGTGCCAGGCGTGTCGTTGCCTGGCGTGTCGGGACGCCGGGTGACTTCTGGCAGGATCGAGGGGTGACACCGGAGGCTCTGGCAGCGTTGCTCAGCGCGCAGGGGTGGACTTTGCTGCAGGCGCTGCCCCCTTATGACGAACGGCACGCCCTACGGGTCTCACAACGGCTGCACGACGAAGGGATCGACCCGGCGCTCGTCGCGGCGGTGCTCACCCAGTCGCGGCTGCGGGCCAAAGCACGAGCCAAGTTCGGTGACTTCGCCGACGGGATGCTGTTCACCCCCACCGGGCTGGAGCAGGCGACCCGGCTGACAGTGGCCGCCCACCACGCCCAGCGCTTCCGTGCGGCACGGTTCACGTCCGTGGCAGACCTGACCTGTGGGATCGGCGCCGACACCATGGCGTTCGCGGGGGTCGGGCTGTGCGTCCAAGCCGCCGAGATCGACGAGGCCACCGCAGCGATAGCCACCGTGAACCTGCGGCACTTCCCCGAAGTGATGGTGCTGCACACCGACGGGCTGACGCTGGACCTGACCGAGACCGACGCGGTGTGGGCCGACCCCGGACGACGACGGCGCTCGGGGTCACGGGTGTTCAACCCCGCGTCCTTCTCTCCCCCGCTCGACCAGGTCCTGGCGCTGCGCGAGATCAAACCCCTGGGGATCAAGCTCGGTCCGGGTCTGGCGCACTCAGCCATCCCCCGCGACGCGCGCGCCCAGTGGGTGTCGGTGGACGGTGATGTCGTCGAGGTCGGGCTGTGGTTCGGACCGTTGGCCCCTGAAGGCCCCGGCCGGGGGGCACTGGTGCTCACCGGCGACGAGGCCCATGTGGTCACGGCGGGACCGGACGGACCGCCCAAGGCTGCCACCGGACCTGTCGGCGGGTACCTGTACGAACCCGACGGAGCGGTGATCCGGGCCGGGCTCGTCGGGCAGGTCGCCGCAGACCTGCGCGGTCGCCTCGTGGACCCGACGATCGCGTACGTCACCAGCGACCACCGGGCCTCGTCTCCGGTCGCCACCGGCTTCCGGGTGGTCGACAACCTCCCCTTCGGCGTCAAGACCTTGCGGACCTACCTGCGCCAACGCGGTGTCGGGCGCCTGGAGGTCAAGAAACGCGGCACAGCGGTCACCCCGCAGGCCCTGCGCGCCCAGCTCGGGCTGCGCGGGCCCGCGGCGGCGACCGTCGTGCTGACCCGGGTGGCCGGAGCCCAACGGGTCCTGGTCGTCGAGCGTCTGTGACGGCTCGGCCCAGCTGTCACCGGGCTCAGCCGTAGCGGATCTCCACCCGTCGGTTCTGGGCCCGGCCCTCGGGGTAGTCCTCGCCCCCCTGGGTGTTCTCCGCGACCGGGTCTTGCGAACCCATCCCCACGGCGTTGACCGTGAGGTCTGGACGTTCCTTCGCGATGATCGCGGCCACCGCGTCAGCCCGGGCCTGGGACAGCGCGAGGTTGTCCTCGTCGGTGCCCACCGAGTCGGTGTACCCGGTGACGTCGATCGTCGCCTTGTTCGGCACCGGCTTGACCGCCTCGGCGATGGCCTTCGCCCCAGCCTCGTTGATATCAGCCTTGCCGAACTGGAACAGCACGTCGGTCGAGATCGTCACGACGTTCTGCCCGTCCTTCTTCTCCGGCTGCACCCACGGCCCGACGCGGTTGGCCAGGTCGATCTGCGAGACGGTGTTGTGCATGCTGAACTCTTTGACGGTTCCCGCCAGCTTCATCTCCACGACCGAGCTCTGCAGGTCGGCGTTCGAGACGGGGTCCATCGTCTTCACGTCGAAAGCATCGACCACGATCGGTTTCGCGGTGCGGACCGGCTCGGCCCCACCACCACCAGAGCTGCGCTGAGACACCGCGAACACCACACCACCGACGACGAGAACCGCAGCGACGGCCCCGACGGCGACCAAGGGCCACCGGCGACGTCCCGACGCGGCCGGTTCGGCCAGGTAGTCAGGCGGGAGCGTCGACGCAGGGCCAGCCTCCGCTGCGGTCGGCACCAGCTCTGCCGGCAGCGGCGGAGCCGACGACGGCATCCGCGCCGTGGTGTCCATGACGATCGCAGCGGTGTCGTCCACCGCCGGGCCCCCGTTCGGGACAGGGACAGGAAGGGAGCCAGTACCGTCGGCGCGCACCGCCTCGATCGCAGCACGGAACTCGGCAGCCGTCTGGTAACGCTGGTCGCGGTCCTTGACCAGGGCCTTGGCCACGATCTCGTCGAGCGCTGGTGACAACGCCGGGTTGATGGTGCTCGGGACCCGCGGAGTCTCTTGGATGTGCTGGACGGCCACCACGATGGGCGACTCGGCGGAAAAAGGTGGCTGACCGGTCAACAGCTCGAACAGCACACAACCGGTGGAGTACAGGTCCGAGCGGAAATCCACCGGTCTGCCTTCGGCGTGCTCAGGCGACAGGTACGCCGGGGTCCCCACGACGGTCTGGGTGATCGTCACATGGTCGGTCACCGCCCGCGAGATCCCAAAGTCCATCACTTTCACCACCCCGTCGGGGGTGATCATGATGTTGCCCGGTTTGATGTCCCGGTGGACGATACCTCCCTGGTGGGCGAACTCCAGCGCCGTGAGGACGTCACTGGTGATCCGCAGCGCCTGGTCGACCGCCATGGGCTGACCCTCGGTCATGGTCTCGCGCAGGGTACGCCCGGGGACAAACTCCATGACGATGAACGGTTCGGCCGTGCCGTCACCGGTGTCGTGCACACCGACGATCGCCGGGTGGTTCAGCGACGCCGCAGAGTGGGCCTCACGCTGGAACCGGGCACGGACCGAGTCGTCGTCAGCCAGGTCAGGCCGCAACAGCTTGACGGCGACGGTCCGGCCGAGCCTGCGGTCGGTGGCGGCGTACACCTGCGCCATACCGCCGGTGCCGAGCAGCTCGCCCAGCTCGTACCGGCCAGCGAGCACCCGGGGCGGCTGGCCCCCGGGGGCCTGCGGGTCAGAGCCACTCACTTCTCAGCCCTGACTTTCATCGGCGGCCACTCGGCGATGATGCTCAGGTCATAGTCCAGGCTGCTGTCTTTCGGCGCGGCGAAGACGGCGTAGACGTAGAGCGGCTCGTAGTTGACCGTCTTGGCGTTCCCGGGGCTGACGCGGACGGCGGAGTAGATCTTGAGGTTCTCCTGGTCGATGAGGCGCGGACCAAAGTCAGTGCCGGAATAGCCCCCGAGCATGGTCCCCAGGTTGATATCGGCGTTCTGGCCCTCGTTGGCGAAGCGCGGGGTGAACACCAGCTCTAGGGTCTGCACGTCACCGGCGACTTTCAGGCTGAGGACACCGACCTCGACCTTGGCGTCGGCCTTACCGGGGACCGGAAACTCCTGGGTCTGCCCGATGGTCTGGGTCAGGTCGACCTTCTGGGCCCCCAGGGTGGAAGTGTCCGACGACTTGCCCTTGTTGCCGCCGTCGTCAGACGTGCACCCAGCGGCCAGGCCAGCGGTGACAACAGCCGCCGCGAGCAGCACGGCGGTCCGGCGGATGAATGACTGATTCATGGTGTGGTTCCCCTCGGGGGTGCGGGACATGCTCAGCACGACCCTACCTGTCGTCGCGGATCTTACGTGTCCGGCTTGTCATCAATGCCCAGTATGCCCGACGGCCTGCGCCGGGGAGGCGAGTCCGATGTGCACGGTCCGGACCGGATCGTGCGCACCTGTCGGGGTGAGGGCCTGGGCGACAGGTCACCTGGCGTGGCACGATCGGCTCATGATGGTCGCGCTCGCAGGTCCGGGCTGCTGATGGCGGCGCCGACGACGCTCACCTTCGCCCGCTCCGGACGCTCCACCATCGGGCTGGAGTGGGAGGTCGCCCTGGTCGACGCTGACTCCGGGGACCTGCGGCAGGCCGCCGACGCGGTGCTGGCAGCGGTGGGCGACGAGCCGAAGGTCAAACCCGAGCTGTTGGCGAACACGGTCGAAGTCGCCTCAGGGGTGTGCCGGACGGTCGGCGAAGCCACCGCTGACCTGGCCGTGAGCCTGGAACGTGTCGCCGAGGCCGCCGCACCGTTACGTATCGACCTCATGGGGTCCGGCACCCACCCGTTCGCCCACTGGGCGCACCAGAAAGTCACCGACAAGAAACGGTACGCCACGTTCATCGACCGCACCCAGTGGTGGGGACGGCAGATGCTCATCTTCGGCACACACGTCCACGTGGGTATCGAGGACCGGGCAAAAGTCCTGCCGGTCTCCCGGGCGATCATGACCGTGTTCGGGCACCTGCAGTCGCTGTCGGCGTCCTCGCCGTTCTGGGCCGGGCAAGACACGGTGTACGCGTCCAACCGGGCTCTGCTGTTCCAGCAGCTGCCGACCGCCGGGCTGCCACCTGAGCTCGACCGGTGGGACCAGCTCGAGCAGTACGTCGGCGACATGCTGCACGTGGGCGTCATCGACGAGTTCACCGAGCTGCGCTGGGACGTGAGGCCGTCGCCGCAGTTCGGCACCCTGGAGGTCCGCGTCGCTGACGGTGCGACGAACCTTGCCGAGCTCGGGTGGATCTCCGCGCTGACCCACTGCCTCGTCGAGCACTTCTCGTCCGAGATCGACGCTGGCCGCGCCCTGCCCACGATGCCCGCCTGGTACGTGCAGGAGAACAAGTGGCGCTCAGCCCGGTACGGGATGGACGCGATCGTCATCACCGACTCCGACGGGACCGAAGAGCTGGTCACCGACTCGGTCGCCCAGTGGTTGACGACGCTGGCGCCTGTCGCCGAGCGGCTCGGTTGTTGCGACGAGCTGGAGCAGGTCGCCACGATCACCCGGCGCGGGGCGTCTTACCAGCGCCAGCGCGCTGTGGCCCGGCGCCACGACGGCGACCTCACCCAGGTGGTCAAGTCCCTGGTCGCGGAGATGCGCGCAGGGCACCCCCTGTAGGCCGGGCCCTCAAGCGATCATCAGGAACACGATCCCGGCCAGGGCGACGACAGCGACGACGAGCTCGACACCGATGAGCCAGCCCAGCGAGCTTGTCTGTTCCTCGTCGGCTGGCTGGTACTGGTTCTGGTAGTCCGCAGGCAGGTACTGGTACCCGGTCACCGGCGGCGGGTGGAACGTGCCCGAGGCGGGAGATGGGGCCATGGCGACCGCGGCGGACACAGGCGGCGGCGCATAGTGCGACATCGAAGGCGGCCCTGAAGGCCCAGGAACCGGAGGTGGTGGCAGAGGTGGCGGCGACGGCGCGGGCGGACGCTGGCCCAGCATCACCGGGTCACCGCGCAAGAACGCCTCCAGGTCGGCGCGCATCTCGTCGGCAGACTGGTAACGCTGGTCACGGTCCTTGACCAGGGCTTTGGCGATGACATCGTCGAGCACCGCAGGCAGCCTGGGGTTCAGCGACGAGGGCACCGGCGGGGTTTCGGCGATGTGCTTGTACGCCACGGCGACCATGGACTCGCCGTAGAACAGCGGGTGGCCGGTGAGCAGCTCGAACAGCAGGCAACCGGTGGAGTACACGTCAGACCGGGCGTCGACTGCCTCCCCCCGGGCCTGCTCAGGCGACATGTACTGGGCTGTGCCGACCACCGACCAGCTCTGCGTCAGCCCTGACACAGGACTGTCCAGGGCGCGGGCGATCCCGAAGTCCATGACTTTCACCGCACCGTTGGGGGTCACCATGATGTTGGCTGGTTTGATGTCCCGGTGGACGATCCCGGCCCGGTGGGAGTACTCCAGCGCCGAGAGCACCCCCACGACGATCTCCAGCGCCTGGTCCCTGCCGATCCCCTCGGCGAGGATCTCGCGCACCGTCCGCCCGGCGACATGCTCCATGACGATGTACGACACCCGGTGCCCTTCGGGTCCGCTCACGTCCTCGCCGGTGTCGAACACCCCGACGATCGCCGGGTGGTTCAGCGCCGCCGCGACTTTCGCCTCACGGCGGAACCGCTCCTCGAACGACGGGTCACGTGCCGAGTCAGGCAGAAGCACCTTGACCGCCACAGTTCGTTCGAGCCGCTGGTCGTTGGCGACGAACACCTCGGCCATCCCGCCCTTGCCGATGCAGTCGCCCAGCTCGTAGCGACCCGCGAGCAGCGTGCTCATAACTCCTCTTTGGTCCACATAGTGTGAGAGTCCTGCGCAGACGATACCGTTCCCGCCGGCCCCCGTGTGGCTGTTACGGACTCAACATGACCTGGGTGAGTGGGAGCGTGGAGTCGACCCCAAAATCTGCGGGGCTCGCGGGCAGGCCACGGGCCACGAGCGCGGCGCCGAGCGCGGCGACCATGGCACCGTTGTCGGTGCACAGCGCGACAGGCGGGATCCGCAGCTCGACCCCAGCCTCGGCGCAACGCTCGGCGGCCATGTCACGCAGCTGAGAGTTGGCCGAGAACCCTCCGCCGACCACCAAGGTGCGTACGTCGTGCTTGGCGCAGGCGGCCAGTGTTTTCGTGGTGAGCACGTCGGCGACCGCAGCGGCAAACGACGCGGCGACATCGGCCAGCACGATGTCCTGCCTGGAGTCCTGGCGTGCCTCGAGCCAGCGGGCCACAGCGGTCTTGAGCCCTGAGAAGGAGAAGTTCGACGCGTGTGTGGCCTGGTCTTTCGCGGCGGTCAGGCCACGGGGGAACGCGATGGCGTCCGGGTTTCCGCCACGGGCGAGACGGTCGATATGCGGTCCGCCTGGGTAGGGCAGGCCGAGCAGACGGCCCACTTTGTCGAACGCCTCCCCTGCTGCGTCGTCCAGGGTGGAGCCGAGCTCGGTGACGTGCACAGTGTCGTCCACCAGCAGCAACGACGAGTGCCCACCAGAGACGACCAGGGCCATCACACGCTCGGGGAACGGCCCGTGGACGAGGGTGTCGACCACCACGTGGGCGATGATGTGGTTCACCGCGTACAGGGGACGGTCCAGCGCCAGAGCCAGGGCCTTGGCTGCGGCGGTGCCGACAGTCAGCGGTCCCACGAGCCCAGGTCCTGCGGTGACAGCCACAGCGTCCACATCGGCCAACCTGGCCCCGGCTTTGTCCAGCGCGCGGTCCATCGTCGGGACCATCGCCTCCAGGTGGGCCCGCGAGGCGATCTCAGGGATGATCCCCCCGAACCGTGCGTGCTCGTCGACCGACGACGCCACGACGTCAGCCAGCAGCTCGCCGCCGCGCACCAGCCCAACACCGGTCTCGTCGCACGACGTCTCCATCCCCAGGACCAGTGGCACCATCGTCCTATCCTGCCCGATCACTCCCCCGGCCGGGCGCAGCTGGAGGCGCATGGTCCAGGCGTCGGCGCCGTTGTAGTAGCCGCGACGGCGGCCGATACGCCCGAAACCTTCAGATTCGTAGAGATGGATCGCTATCTCGTTGTCCACCTGGACTTCGAGGAACACTCCAGCGGCACCCAGCTCGCGGGCGTGGTCCACGAGGGCACGCAGCAGGGTGCGGCCTACCCCGGTGCGTTGGTGGAGCGGACTGGTGCCGATGGTCATGATGTCGGCGTTGTCGCCGTCGAACCGCACACCAGCGTAGCCAGCCAGGTCGCCGTCGATATCGGCGGCCACGTAGGTGCGGCCAGGGCCACAGAGCTCTTCGACGAGCATGTCGTGCGACCACGCCTGGGAACCGAACAGGGCGCATTCGAGACCTGCGACGGCATCGAGGTCGGCACCGACCAGGGGACGGACGACGATCACTGCCTGACCTGTGCGACCTGTGCTGGGGGGACGGCGTCGGGCCGGCGCAGGTACAACGGTTCGCAGGGTGTGGGCTCGCCGTGGTCACGCAGGGCGAGCGCCACGGTGCACAACGCTGCTGGGTCGGGGTCGAGGCCAGCCAGGTGGTCGTCGGTCGGGGCAACCAGGGGGGCACCACGTCCGACGAGCACCGCGCCGTGCGTGGGGACGTCGACGGGGGCGGCGACACCGGGCCCGTCCACGGCGCGTATTCTTAGGCGGTCGTCGCGGGCGTAACGCGCCCAGTACACCTCGTGGCGGCGGGCGTCGGTGACGACAACCACCTGGGAACCCTCGTCGAGGGTCTCCAGAGCCACCAGCGCTGTGGCCGCGAAGCTGGGGACGCCGAGCACCGGGACCTCCAAGGCCCGGGCCAGGGTGCGTGCGGTGACCAGCCCGGCGCGCAACCCTGTGAACTGCGCCGGGCCTGTGCCCACGACAACCCCGTCCAGGTCACCGGCACCCACACCCGCTTCGGCGAGCACCGCGGCGATACACGGGGCCAGCCGTTCGGCGTGCTGGCGTGGCTGGGTGTCGGCCGCACGGGCTGCGACGGACCCGTCGTCGTCGACCACGGCGACGGCGATCCCGCCCGACGTGTCCAGAGCAAGGTATGGCACCTGGTCAGCCTGCCACGTCGAGCGCGCCCGGCTCCAGTCGGAGGAGAAAACCCGCGCGCAAGCGAGGCCTACTTCTTCCTGCGTCGCCCGGACCGTGGTCCGCGGGAGGCTTGCTCCCAGGGTTCGGCTCCTGGCGTGGGCGCCGCAGCGCCCGGTGCGGGCCCCAGCGGGGCTGGCATGGCTGCTGCTCGCGGGGCGAGACCGATGGAAGGTCCATAGGGCGTCACGGCCGGGCCGACCTGCGGGACCACACCCATCGGCGGGCCGGTCTGCGGGTTCATCCCTGCTGGCGGCCCAACCTGCGGGTTCAGACCCGCTGGCGGTCCGACCTGCGGGTTCAGGCCCGCCGGAGGGCCGACCTGTGGGGTCATACCCGAGGGACCGGTCGGGATGACTGCCGGGAAAGTGTCGGAGGGTGGTCCGGCACTGTCTGGGTCGGTGGCGCTGGGACGGGTGCCGCGCAACACCTGGATGACGATCGCTGCGCCGAGGAGCGCCGCCCCGGTGGGCACCAACACGTCCTGGAGGAAGCCGACGAGGATGTCCCACGCCCCGGTGGCCCAGCCGGACTCCCAGTCGGACTCCCAGTCGTACAGCGTGGGGGCGAGACCTATGATCGCGGCCCCGGCAACCCAGAGCACCACGGTCCCCCAGACGCAACGACGTGCGGTGGGGTGCATGTCCAGCCTCCTCCGTCTTGCCACCATCGAACTTTTCGCACCAACGTGACCGCCTGATGTTAACCGACTGGAGGCAATGTCAGGATTGTCCGGCTCTCTCCTCACCCGGCAGGTCCACACCAGACCACCGGTCTCCCACGCTCCGGACGGTGATGACCCGTGGTCCGGCGGCGTCCAGCGCGTCGTGGACCTCGCCCCGCGGACGTTCGATGTTCACCTCCAGGCGGTCGTCGGCCAGCGCCTCCACCCAACCGGCCCCCCACTCGACGACAGTGACCGACGAGTCCAGCGACGCGTCCAGGTCCAGCGCCTCCAGCTCTTCGCTGACGTGCAAGGCAGCGATGTCGTCGGCGCCACCGAGCCGGTAGGCGTCGGCGTGGACGAGTGCTGGTCCCCCGGTCAGCGACGGCAACACCCGCGCGATGGTGAACGTCGGGGAGACCACCGGGCCCCGCACACCCAGACCTGCCCCGATGCCCTGGGTGAGGGTCGTCTTGCCCGCACCCAGACCACCGGTGAGCACCACCAGGTCCCCGGCGCCCAGCAACCTGGCAAGCGCGGCACCGCAAGCCCGGGTGGCCTCAGCGTCGGGGGCGACGACCTGTCTCACACGTACTCCCTGGGGACCTGGGCTCCGAGCCGGGTGACGATCTCGTACGAGATGGTGCCACACACGTCCGCCCAGTCCTGCGCAGTGGGTTCCCCGTGGGTGCCGGGGCCGAACAGGGTGACCAGGTCACCAGCAGTGTCGCTGGCGTCCGGGCCGAGGTCGACGACGACCTGGTCCATGCACACCCGCCCTGCCACGGCAAGCCTGCGCCCACCGATCTGGACTGGTCCGCCAGGCCGGGCGTTCGTCCCTGACGCGTGGCGCGGGATCCCGTCGGCGTACCCCAACGGGACGATACCGACAGTGGTGTCCTGCGTGGTCACGTACTGGTGCGTGTACGACAACCCCTGCCCGGCAGGTACCGGTTTGACCGTCGCCAGGTGAGCCTGGAGCGTCATGGCTGGGACCAGACCCAGCTCGTCCGAGCCCGCCTGGTCCGGGATGGGCGAGAGCCCGTAGAGCGCCAGGCCCGGCCGCACCATGTCGTAGTGCACCGACGGCCAGCGCAGCACCGCCGCGGAGTTCGCCAGGTGCCGTACCTCGAACCGCGCCCCTGCGCGTTCGGCTGCGGCGACACCGTCGGCGAACACCTGCGCCTGGCCGCGGACGGTCGGGTGGTCGGGTGCGTCGGCGAACGCCAGGTGCGACCAGATCCCCACGACAGCGACCGACCCGTCGGCCTGGGCCCGCATGAGCGGCGCGAGCAGGTCGTCCAGCTGTGGCCTGGTCATCCCGTTACGTCCCAGCCCGGTGTCGAGCTTGATGTGCACCCTGGCCGTCCTGCCCGTGGCTCGTGCGGCCGCGACCACCTCGTCCAGCGCCCATCTCGCCGACACCGAGACATCCACATCAGCGACGAGCAGGTCAGCCAGCGGAGCCCCCGGCGAGTACAACCAGGTCAGCACCCGTGGTTCGACGATCCCTGCCGCCCGCAGCGCCAACGCCTCGGCCGTCTGCGCCACCCCCAACCATGTCGCCCCACCAGCCAGCGCCGCCCGGGCCGACGCGAGCATCCCGTGCCCGTACGCATCAGCCTTGACCACAGCCATGACCTGCGCCGACCCTGCGGCCGCGCTCAACGTCTCGACATTGCCCCTGATAGCCGCCGTGTCAACCACCGCCCGGCCCGGGTACCACACTGCGCTCACCTGTTCAGTCTCCCACCTGGCAGGTCGGCGAGCAGGGCCGCGACGACCGCTGGGACGCCGGCCGCGACGGCTCCGGCGCTGACCGGGCCGTGGGGGTTGGCGTGGTGGGCTGCACGGCCGTGGACAAGCACGGCGGCAGCGGCAAGAGCGGCAGGCAGGGTCGGGTCGTCACCGATGCCACCGGCACAGCCAGCCAGGAGGGCTCCGAGGATGCCGGTGAGCACGTCTCCTGCACCCGCGGTGGCCATCCAGGCGGAGGCGTCGGCCTGGGCGTAGGCGGTCCCTGGCCCGACGATGACGGTGGACGCGCCTTTGAGCAGGACGGTCGCACCTGTCGCCTCGTGGGCGGCGCGGGCCGCCGCCAGGGGGGCGGCTTCGACCTCGGCACGGGTGGTGGGCCGGCCCAAGGCTGTGAGCAGGTCGGCGGCCTCCCCGCCGTGGGGTGTGAGGACCACATGGGGACCAAGGCCGTCGATACCGCCGACGAGCGCACCGGCGTCGAGCACTGTGGAGGTGCCACTGCGTGCGGCTGCCAGCACTGCCTCCAGGTCGTCGCGGCGGGCAGGGTCGCGCGCGTCGACACCAGACCCTGCCGCCCACGCCTGGACCTGCCCACGCCCCACGACGACCTCTGGCTGGGCTGCCAGCACTGTCGCTGCGAGGGGCCCCGCCTCGTCGCGCTCGTCGACGAAACGGACCATACCGACCCCGGCACCCACAGCCCCGGCGGCTGCGAGCACCCCGGCGCCTGGGTACCGGGCTGTCCCGGCGACCAGACCGAGCACCCCGCGGGTGTACTTGTGGGCTGTGTGGTCAGGGACAGGCCACAACGCGGCGACGTCGGCGCTGTCCAGGCGGCGCACCGCAGGGACCGCTGCGCCGAAGTCCAGCCCGATCGGGACCAGCTCGACCCGTCCGACGAGCTGGTCAGCCGGCGGCAGGAGCAGCCCGGGTTTCACAGCCCCGAAGGTCACGGTGAGGTCTGCGGGCAGGACCGTCCCGCGGACCGTCCCGTCGTCGACCCCCAGACCCGAAGGCACGTCCACGGCCACAACCACCGGGTGGTGGGCCGCCCATGTGGTGCACAGCGCAGCGACCAGCTCACCTGCCTGGCCACGGACCCCAGTCCCGTCACCGCCGATCCCCACCAGAGCGTCCAGGACCACGTCGGCCCGGCTGGCCAGGTCGGCCACAGCGTCGACACCGACGTCGCCGAGCGCCAGCACCGCCACCCCCGCGGCACGTGCGACAGCCAGCCCGCCTTCGTGGGTCCTGGCAGTCGTCGTCACGACGCTCGCCCCCACCCCCCGCCGGGCCAGCACCGCAGCAGCGTGCAACCCGTCACCGCCGTTGTTGCCCGCCCCCACGAGCACCACCACCTGTCCCCCGCGTGTTGTGCCACGCACCGCGCGCAGCTCGCCCAGCACCGCTGTGGCCAGAGCGAACGCAGCATGCTCCATCAACGGTTCGCCGGCGGCCAGCAGCGGCTCCTCGGCGGTACGGACATCGTCGGCTCGGTATGCGACCTGCATAGGTCCATCTTGCCGTGCCAGCGCGGCGCAGCCGTCTCAGGCGAGCCGACGACTCCCTACCCCGACGACCACCCCCGTCGCGCGGTCGCTACGGGCCGCCACAGGTCAGCGGGCCATCTGCGCCGATGTGCGGTACTCGGTGGCTCCAGGCCGGGTGCGGAACTCGGGGACGCCGATGCGGTGGGTCGCCAGGGTGTTGAACACCTCCAGCGGGGTGGCGCGGAAGAACTCGCGGCGGTGGTTGACGAGGTTCACGCGACGGTCGGCCAGGTGCTCGTGCAGCACCGCCAGGACCGCCACGGCGTCGGGGGCGAAGAACATGGCGTGCACGTCGAAGTCGAACGGCACAGACTCGTCGGCCAGCTCGCGGATGTGGTTCATGGGGTCGGGGCGGCGCGTCATACCGATCTTGACCACACCGTCGCCGAACGACCCGATGTTGGACACCACGTACACGTACCCGGCGCGCGTGTCGACGGTGCGCCCGGTGATGTCGGCCAGGGCCTGGTCGAGGTCCGCCAGACGTGCCACCTGGCGTTCGGTCTCCGCGGTGTCGGCGCGGGCGTGCGCCACCGCCAGCGCGCTCGAGCAGTGCTCACGTTCGAGCTCCAGGAGGCTGCGTTCGTGACGCAGACGGTCGGCGACCCTGCTGGACTGCGCCAGGGCGGCGCGGTGGTCACGCTCGGTCTCGGCCTCCCCCGCCAAGGCCGCCGCGTGCTGGGCTGCCAGCTCCAGCTCGACCGTGCGCAACCGGTGGTACTCGGGGTCGATATGCAGGTCGACGATATGGCCGCACTCGGACACCGTCTGCGCGAACCGGTCGAGGCGGGCACGGGCCACGTCGAGCCGGCCAGGTTCGACCATGCGGATCGCGTTCTCTGCTTCTGCGTCGTAGGCGGCCAGTGCCAGTGCCGACAGCTGTGAGGGCAGCGCGCGCTCGATCGCGGACCTCGCACGTTTGTTGAGCCGGAAGTCCGTGGCCACACCGACAGCGTCGCCGCGGGCTACGAGGTGGTGGATCCTCGCGCGCACTGTCGACAGCTTCTCGGCGAGGGTGGGCGAGGCCTCGGCCGGGTGCTCGACGTCGTACAGCCCGCGCTGTTGCACCAGCACATCACGGCGCACGTCGAGCAGCTGGGCCTGGGCCGTCTCCAGCTCGGCGACAGTCGTCTCGTGCTGCTCGTCGAGGGCTGCGAGCGCCTGGCGGGCCTGGGTGATGACGTCGCGGATCTCGACCAGCCCCAGACCGTCGAGCTGTTCCAGCGCAGTCCGCAACCGGTGGTTCTCGGCTTCCAGGTACCGGGCCTGAGCCCGGGCACCGAAGAACTTGCCCCTGGGGCGCTCGGGTTCGTCCGGCAGTGCGATGCTCATCCTTCGAGTTTGTCTGACGCTGGTGGTGCCAGCCACCTGAGAGCGGGGTCAAATCTGGACATGATCCGCATAACTCGGAGCCTGTCGCGCCTAAAATACCGCGAACCCGGCATTTGAGTCGCTACGGACCACTAGGCTTCCACCCAGACATTACAGAAGAGAATGGGACAAACGCCCATGAGTCCGGCTGGATCCCGGAGCCGACCCAGCCGGACTCGCCGCCACAGCTATCATCAGCCTCGGCGGAGGCGACCGGGAACGCGGCTCCCGGTCATCGCCAGAACGACTGTGTTCTCGATGCGCTGGTGAGCACCCGTTGTCGGGTGTGCCGCCTCAGATAAGTCCACGCGTCATCCGGCTATCGGTGACGCTCTCACGGGTGACAAGTTCCGGCAACCGCGGCACTCGGTATCTTCAGGCGAAAACGCCCCCGAACCCCCTCTCACCTGCCCTTATCTCCTCCAATGTGTCATTGGTCACACTGCCTGGCCCCAACCCTCGCGGCGACATCCTCGCTGGTCATGAACACCCGACCAACAAGACTAAAGCGACAACTGGCGCATAACACCCACGGCCCCCGCAAGGACACCACGAGACAAGTCTCGCGGCGTGCCGAAGGTGAGGCTAAAGGGGCCGTGACATCGACGCCGCACAACCCGGACACACAGGCACGGACGCCGCGAGAACGTGTCTCGCGGCGTCCGTGGATGAGACTGCAAAGAGTCTCAGACTCGTCTGCGCGCCCGTGCCACGACCAAGGCGAGCCCAGCCACCACACACACGCCGATGGTGATGGCCACAGGCGCCACGGCCGCACCGGTGATCGGCAGCCCCCTCGTGCCTTGTGCTGCGCTCTTGGCTACCTGGGCGCCCTTCGCCGGTGCACTGATCGTGATGGTGTCCCAGCCGATGAGTGCCCCGCTGAGGGCGTAGACGGCCAGCTTGTGGGTGCCGGTCACACCGTCAGGGAGCTTGACCTCGATCGTCCCGTCGCTGTCCACGGTCTTCTGGCCGAGGAAGACCGGGTCGCTGAACAGGTACACCTCGACGTCTTGCCCAGCGTACGTGCTGCCCACCTTCACCTTCACCAACGCACCGGGCGTCGCGCTCCCCGGTCCAGACACACCACCTGACGTGCCTGCCGGACCTGGAGCCGACATGCCGGTCGAAGCCAGCGCAGGCTTCGAGGGCGGAACCATCCCGGGCGTCGGCGGCGGACCCAACGTGGGCGGATCCGTGGGCGGATCCCACGTGGGCGGCGACGGCAGTGGCGGCCCGATGACGGGAACGACGAAGACGAGTCCATCCATCCCTGCGCAGGTGCTGGAGACCACGATGTTCGGCGACCCTGCTTCTGCGGGCGAGACGCCGTCGTAGTACCCGAGGGTCACACTGCTGGCGGTCTCGACGAGCGCCGCGTAGTACGACCCAGGCAACAAGCCGGTGACGGTGAACGAAGCGTCGGCCGCCACGGGGGCGCTGCGGGTCACCAGGTCAGGGTTGTCGTCGTTGAAAACCACCACGGACAGGTCGGGGCCGAGGTGCTCCCACACTATGGGGTCGACTGTGCCGCTCACCGTGCCGCAGGTGTCGAGCACCGTCTGCCCGAGGACCGTCGTCTGGCTGACCGTGACCTTGGTGGCACCAGCCGCCGTGGCCGATCCGAGGTTGCCTGGTCCTGCGTAGTAGCGGCCGGTGTACAGCGACTGCCGGCTCTGCCGGTTCACGGCGATCGTCAGCTGCCCGCCGACGTCGACCATGTCCAGCGTGAAGTGCCCGTCGCCGCCAGACGCCAGCGCGTAGCCGCCGAACCCGTCAAGCCCGCCAAAGTCGGAGGCGACCAAGACGCCGTCGGCAATGGCACCAGCAGTGGTGACCACCTGTCCCGACAGGTCCACAAGGGCAGGAAGGTCAAAATTCTCGATCTGGCTCAATTCGTCCATGACAGTGACGGTCCCCGCATGCCTCGTCACAGTCTCGACCTGGATGTAGACCTCGTATTGGCCGGGCGCCACGTACACGTCGTAGTGGCCCGCGCCAACCGTCGCCCAGGTGGTGGTCCCGCCGTCCGCAAATCCCACCTGCACGCTGTCGGACACCGAGAATGCCACCCCTGCGCGTGTCACGTCCCCCGAGACGTTCGTGACGACCGCCACAGCCTGGGCAGGCACAACAACCGCCGCGACAACCCCGAGGAGCGCCACAACCGACACTGCCACCAGCACAATAACCTTACGTATCGACCACTGCCCTGCCATAAGGCACCCACCCTCTTGTCCAACCGACACGTGCAATGACAACTCCGCCCCACCCAGTCATGACCCTAGGCAGACCCGACCAATGCAGCAACCAGGACAGCCATGCCTGCACGACGACATCGTCCAGTTCTCACCAGATAGTTCACATTTGTGAACGATCTGGTGAAAACTGAACGATGTCGTCGTGCGGACACACAGCCGGACGCCGCGAGAGCGTGCTCTCGCGGCGTCCGGGTGGGGTTTGGCTACACAGTGCTGTGGCGTCGGCGGCGCACCACCAGCAGGGCGCACCCGGCTGCCGTCAGGGCAGCGATGAGCGCCAGCACCGGACCGGCCGCAGCACCAGTGATCGGCAGCCGTGACCCGCCGCCGGACTTCTTGCCACCAGAACCACCAGCCTTAGACCCGTCGTCGCCGGGCCCAGAGGCCGCCGAGATCGTGATGGTGTCCCAACCGATGAGGACCCCCGACAGGGCGTAGACCGCGATCCGGTGCACACCGGTGACACCAGCAGGGAGCTTGACCGCGATCGTCCCGCCCGACGACACCACGTGCCGACCTAGGTAGACCGGGTCGCTGAACAAGTACGCGTACACGCTCTCGCCCGCGTGCCCAGGCACCTGGACCGTCACCGTCGAACCAGCCGTGGCTGCGTCCGGCGCACTGATCTTGCCCTTCAAGTTATCGACCAGGTCGTTCTCGTCCGGGGTGAACCCTGTGGGAGGTTGGTCCGCACTGCCGAAGTCGACCCCGGTGACCGCACCACACGTACTGTTGACCACCACGTTCGGCGTACCTGTCTCTGGGGCCACTCCCTCGAAGAACTCCCGGGCCTCCAACAGGCCCGTGTTGAGCGAGACGGCCGCGGCGTAGTACGACCCTGGCAGCAGCCCCGTCACCGCGAACGAACCGTCGGCCGCCACGGGTGCAGTACGTGACACCAAGTCGGCGTCGTCATCGTTGAAGACGACCACCTCGACCAAGTCGACCCCCGGCGTCGTCCAGGAGCCCATGTCCGAGACCGTGCCGCTCACTGTCCCGCACGTGTCCAGCACGATCTGCCCAAGGTCGGTCGTCGCCGTGGTCGTCACCGGCAGCGCCCCGGCCTGCGTGGCCGAACCCAGGACCCCAGGGCCAGCGTAGAAACGACCCGTGTACAACGACTGGCGGCTCTGCCGGTTCACCCCGATCACCACAGTCTGCCCAACATCCATCGAAAACCAGGGCTCGAGCTGCCCAGCGGCGTCCGACGTCGCTGCCCAGGCGCTCTCACCCGAAATCCAGGGATCAGTTATCGCGTCGACGCCTGGGACAGGAGCGCCAGCAGTTGAGACCACCTGGCCTGATACCTGAGCCAAGGCAGCCAAAGCGACGTCGTGCACCAGCGACCCCCCAGGAGTAACAGCCGTGAACGTACCACCCGACCGAAAAAGCTCATTGGGAGTATGGATCTGGACGCTGTACTGGCCTGGCATCACTGTGCCCGAGTACGCGCCTGAGCCCGAGATCGTCCACTGGCCGTACGCATCGGGACCGGCGGAAACATACACGACTCCCGACGTGACAGGCGCCCCGTCGCGGGTAACGGTGCCCGAGACAGCGACGGTGTCCCACTCGAAGTCGAAGTCCCACACGACATTCTGCCCCGCGACGACAGTCACCGCGCCGAGCACCCCGGCGACGTCCGCGGACCCCACGGTGTAAGCCCCCTCCTCCAGGGCTATGGAGTAGGCACCACCTGGCCCCGGTGTGACCCAGTAACTACTGGTGACGGTGTTGAACGCAATGGTCTGCAACAACGGCGCCCCGGCCTGGGTGATCGTCCCCGACACTGTGCCTGTGCCTGCCGCGGACGCTGGGCTTGTGGAGCCCAGGACTGCAAAAGCCATGACGACGGCTGCCGCGATGATCAGGGCGATCTTGCGCCGGGCCGACTGGTGGACTGCTATCACGTCGAACTCCTCGATGAGTCGTGACTGGACAACTGCTTCTCGGGCGGTGGCGGACCAGGGAAAGGCCGCTGAGACCAGCACAACCGCGTGGCGCTGGAAAGAAATCACCCGTTGACCTCCACCCAGCGCAACCGGCCAGTGGCGCAGAGCACCACAGACCGGACCTGTGCTGGACCTTATGTCACCCCCGCCCGTCTCGCACGGGGAAGAACCCAAAGATCCGGGCATATCGCCCATTGACTGCAACGGGTCTGATCCGCTGGATTGCCGCAGTTCTGCTGGTCACTCACGTCCCGCACAGGCACAGACGCCGCAAAAACAGGTCTCATGGCCACTGGGGGTGAAAAAGGCGGTGCTGTGGCGTCAGCGACATCAGCAGAAGGAATTGACGGACAAAAATGAGTGCAATACTGCATATCATCATAATCTGTACGTATGTGCCAAACCCTCACCATGGCCCATCCGGGAGAGATGGGTACAATCCGCGTATGTCACCCGTCCAGACGTCCAGCCAGGAAGCACCCGACGATCTGGTCTCCCGGGTCGCGGCCGTGTTGTTGGTCGCTGGGTTCGTCGTGTTCTTCCCTGGGGGCCTGTACCGGTTCTTGCTGCCGAAGCTGCTGGTCGTGGCGGCGGGGGTGCTGCTGGCGGCGTGGTCGCCACCAGCCGGACGGTTACCGCGCACAGTGGTGTGGGTCCTGGCGGGGTGCGCTGGGGTGTTGGTGTTGGCGGCGCTGGTCTCACCGGCACCGTGGGCCCAGCTGGTCGGGCGGTGGCCCCGGTACGAGGGCCTGGTCGCGTTGACGCTGTACGCGGGGGCGTTGTGGGCCGGGGCTCGGCTGTGGGGGCCTCGGGCGTCGGCCCAACGGCGGGGGTGGGCACTGACGGTGCTGTCGTGGGCGTCAGTGGTGCTCGCGGTCGTGGCCGTCGCTGAGGCGGCGGGGCTGCGGCCTCTGGGGGGCGATGTGAGCCGCCCTGGGGCACTGCTGGGCAATGCCAGCGACCAGGGCACCGTGGGGGCGGTCGTGCTCGGTGTGCTGCTGGCACATCTGTGGCCTGGGGCGCGCAGCCCGGTCCGCCGGTGGCTGTTGGTCGCTGCGGTGGTGGCCGCTGGGGCGACTGTGGTGACCAGCGGGTCGCGTGGGGCGTTCGGGGCGGCGTTGGTGGCGGCGGTCGTGTGCGGGTGGGCGCGTATCCGCTCGGTGCGGCATGTGCGGGGGGCTGTCGTACCCGCGGCGCTCGGCCTCGCCCTGGTCGCAGGGGCTCTGCTGGCCCCGGGCGGGATCGCCCACCGTCTGGACGAGACCGACGCTGTCGCCTCGTCCAGCGCGCAGGGACGTTGGACCATGGCGGGCACCGCAGCCGACCTTGTGGCCAGCCGTCCGGTCACCGGTGCCGGACCGTCCGGTTTCGTCGACCAGGCGCCCGCGCACCTGCCACCCTCGTGGTGGGCCGAACAAGACCCGTCGATGGGGCTGGACTCACCGCACTCGGTGGTCTTGCAGGTGGTCGTCGCTGGTGGCACGCTGCTGGCGTTGCTGGCCGTGGTCCTCCTCGTCGTGATGGTGCTGGCTGCGCGGGACCGGTGGCGGGCCGAACGCGAACGTTCCGGGGACAGGTCAGACGGGGACAGATCAGACCCTGCCGGGACCCGCTGGCTGGTCGGGGGGTTCGCGGGTGTGGCCGCCGCGGGTGTGGCCTTGTCGGTGAGCTTCACGTCAGCGGCGACGGTTCCGCTGGTGGCTGCGCTCGCCGGGTCGCTGGTCGCCGTCGGGCTGCGGACCGAGTCGCGTCGCACTGGCCGCCGCAAGAGCGAGGTCGTCGTCGACGACCGCCGGCCCGTCATCGCCTGGAGCGTCGCCGCGGGTGTGCTGGTTATCGTCCTGGTGCCTGCGGTCGGCGCTGAGATCCCCCTCGACCAGGCGGGCCAGGCGGCATCACGAGGCGACGTGAAAGCTGCCACCCAGGCCCTGGACACCGCCCACACCCTGCGCCCCTGGGACGCCGACGTGGACATGCTCGGCACCTGCTTCCTGGCCCCCCTGGCGATGTACCAAGACGCCGACGCCGCTGTCGCCGCTGACAAGCACGCCCGCCGCGCCCTCGCCCGCGTCCCCGAATCCACCGAGACCCTGCGGTGCGCAGCACAGGCAAGTATTTCTCTCGACGACTTCGTGCTTGCCCGCGAGCGCCTCGACAAAGCCTTGCGCCTGTCCCCCGACAACCCTGAGCTTCTGCTGCTGTCCGGCTACACCTACGCCGCCACAGGCGACCTGGACAAAGCCGCGGCAGACCTGCAGGCCGCCACCACCAACCCCTTCACCGCCGATCTCGCCAACGACATGCTGGCCCAGGTCGCCGAGGCCCGCACCCAGCAGTGACTACTCGACGGTGACGGACTTGGCGAGGTTGCGGGGTTGGTCGACGTCGAGGCCTTTGGCGTGGGCCAGCTCGCAGGCGAAGATCTGCAAGGGGACGACGGCCAGGAGGGGGGCCAGGAGGGTGGGGCACTGGGGGATGCGGAAAACCTGGTCCGCGAACGGGACGACGGCTTCGTCGCCGTCTTCTGCGATGACGAGGGTACGGGCACCGCGGGCGCGGATCTCTTGGATGTTCGACACGACCTTGGAGTGCAGGGAGTGACGCCCGCGCGGGGACGGTACGACGACGAACACCGGCTGACCAGGTTCGATCAACGCGATGGGACCGTGTTTGAGCTCACCAGCGGCGAAACCTTCGGCGTGGATGTAGGCAAGCTCTTTGAGCTTGAGGGCACCTTCCATGGCCACGGGGTAGCCGACGTGGCGGCCCAAGAACAGCACGGTCGGGGTGTCGGCCATCCACCGGGCGATCTGCTTGACCCGGTCGGAACGGTCCAGGACGGTCTGGACCTTGTCGGGCATGGCACGCAGCTCGACGAGCTTGGCGGCGACCTCGTCGGGGAACAGGGTGCCGCGTAGCTGGGCCAGGTACAGGCCCAGCAGGTACGCGGCGGTGATCTGCGCCAAGAACGCCTTCGTCGACGCCACGGCGATCTCCGGGCCGGCATGGGTGTACAGCACCGCGTCGGACTCGCGCGGGATCGTCGACCCGTGGGTGTTGACGATGGACAGCGTGGCGCTGCCCTGCTCACGGGCGTACCGCACAGCCATGAGCGTGTCCATGGTCTCCCCCGACTGGGAGATCGCCACGACGAGGGTCCGTTCGTCGACCACAGGGTCGCGGTAGCGGAACTCGTGGGCCAGCTCGACCTCCACCGGGATCCGGCACCAGTGCTCGATGGCGTACTTGGCCACGTGCCCGGCGTACGCGGCCGTCCCGCACGCCACGACGACGATCTTGGTCACCGCTCGCAGCACCGACTCTTCGATGCGGATCTCGTCGAGCACCAGCGAACCTGCCATGTCGGTACGGCCCAGCAGGGTGTCGGCCACGGCCTGCGGCTCGTCGGCGATCTCCTTGTCCATGAACGAGCGGAAACCGCCTTTCTCGGCGGCTTTGGCGTCCCAGTCCACGATGTACTCACGGGCCTGCGCTGGCCGGCCAGCGAAGTCTGTGACGTCGACGGACGTGGGGGTGATAGTGACGATCTCGTCCTGGCCCAGCTCCATGGCACGGTTGGTGTGGGCGATGAACGCCACGACGTCTGAGCCCAAGAAGTTCTCGCCGTCGCCCAGCCCCACGACCAGCGGCGAGTCGTGCCGGGCACCGACGACCACCGACGGCTGCGAGGCGTGCACCGCGAGCAACGTGAACGTCCCGTCCAGGCACACCACGACCTGGCGCATGGCTTCGGTCAGGTCACCGGTCTCCTGGTAGGCGCGGTCGAGCAGGTGGGCGACGACCTCGGTGTCAGTCTCCGAGGCGAACTCGTCCCCGGCCTCCATGAGCTCGGCCTTGAGCGTGGCGAAGTTCTCGACGATCCCGTTGTGGATGACCGCCAGGTCCCCGTGGACGTGCGGGTGGGCGTTGCCGTCGGTCGGGCCGCCGTGGGTGGCCCACCGTGTGTGCCCGATCGCCGCCGTACCAGGCTCCAGGGGGCTGTCTTGCAGGCGGGAGGCCAGGTTGACGAGCTTTCCGGCTTTCTTGGCCATCTGCAGCCCGGTGTCGGTGATGACAGCGACACCTGCCGAGTCGTACCCGCGGTACTCCAGACGTTGCAGGCCCTCCATGACGACCTGCAACGGACGAGCACTGACCGGACCACTGCCGACGTATCCCACGATCCCGCACATGAGAGCCATGCTAGACGCTGCCAGGCACCTGGCGGCGGGCTTCGGGTGCACCACCCGAGCAGCGCAGTGCCGCAACGAGCCCGCGAGTCGGGCAGAATCGGGACGTGACCACTAGCGTCTCGACCTACGTGGACCTCGCGCGCGACGACTGGGCGCGCCTGTCGGCGTCCACCCCTCTACCGCTGACCGACGACGACGTGCACCGCCTGCGCGGTATCGGCGACCCGATAGACCTCGACGAGGTGGACGTGGTGTACCGGCCGCTGTCGCGCCTGCTCGACCTGTACATCGGGGCGACCCAGGGGTTGCACGAGGCGGCCGCGGCGTTCCTCGGCGAACGCACCAGCCGCACCCCGTTCGTCATCGGTATCGCCGGGTCGGTCGCGGTCGGCAAGTCCACCACCGCCCGGTTGTTGCGCGAGCTCATCGCCCGCTGGCCAGCCACACCGAAAGTCGAGCTGGTCACCACCGACGGGTTCTTGTTCCCCAACGAAGAGCTGGCGCGCCGCGGTCTCATGGGCCGCAAAGGGTTCCCCGAGTCCTACGACCGCCGTGCCCTGCTGCGGTTCGTCGCTGCCGTCAAAGCCGGTGTGCCCGAGGTGCGCGCCCCGGTGTACGACCATGTGGCCTACGACGTCGTCCCTGGTGAACAGGTGGTGGTCCGCCAGCCGGACGTGCTCATCGTCGAAGGGCTGAACGTCTTGCAGCCTGCCCGCGCCACAGGCCGTTCGAACCTCGCGGTGAGCGACTACTTCGACTTCTCGATCTACGTCGACGCCCGCACCGCCGACATCCGCCGCTGGTACATCGAACGGTTCTTGTCGTTACGCGACACCGGCTTCTCCCACCCCGAGGCGTACTTCCGGCGCTACGCAGGCCTTTCCGACGACGAGGCCACCGGTATCGCCGGGCAGCTGTGGGACGCCATCAACGCCCCCAACCTCGTGCAGAACGTCGGACCGACCCGGGCACGCGCCACCTTGGTGCTGTGCAAAGACTCCGACCACCGCATCACCGGCGTCCGCCTGCGCAAGCTGTGAGGATCCTCAGCGCACAGCCGCGTCAGGGTCTGCGTCCTCGGCGACGTCGTCGGGCTTGGCCGTGCGGGCGGAGGGGAAACGTCGCAGCACCTGGTCCACCAGGACCCCGATACCGAGCCCAGCGACGATACCGACCGTGACCGCCACGACCGGGTGGTCACCGAGCGCTTTTCCAGCCACGAGGCCGACGATCACCAGGTACACAGCCCACACCACCGACCCGGCCACGTCCGCCACCAAGAACCGCTTGCGGGGGTACCCCAACGACCCCGCGGCGGCGTTCACCGCGACGCGTCCGATCGGCACGAACCGTGCGCCGATGACGAACGACGAACCCCGGCGCTCCAGGGCCCGGGTGGCCCAGTCCAGCGCGGCGGTGGCACGACGGCCGCGGAACAGCCGGCGCACCTTGACGAACCGTCCAGCCTGGAACGTGATCTGGTCACCGACGAAAGCCCCTGAGGCGGCGACCACACCGATCGCCGCGAGGTTCGGCTCACCGGTGCTGCCCAGCGCAGCCACGGCGATGACCAACGACTCGCTGGGGATCGGCGGGAAGAACCCGTCGACGACGGCGAAGACGAACACCACGAGGTAGATCCACGGTGTGGCGACGAGCCCTTGGGCCCACACGTCCAGCTGTTCCACCGCGCTCCTCGTACACTCGTCGCACTGGTTAGAACGCCTCTACCGTAGGACGTCCCGACAGCACCTTGGGTTCCCCGTCACACCGCCGGACCCGGTAGAGCGGACCATCTAGCGCCCGGACAAGCCCCTCGTGGCTTCGTCGCGCTCGAAGGCTTTCGCTTATTGTCGCCACACAGCTATCATACGATCTATTGTCTCAATTTGCAACTCGCGACACCAGGAGGCTCGGCAAGGAACCGAATCAACCGATGCCTACCGAAACAAGCAAGCGTAGTGTGCGATCATCCTGAGAGGCGTGGCACTAGCCGGTTTCACGCAAGTATCCAGCGCGCAAAATGCCGCTCCCTTCACGAAAGCCCTTCCACATCGTCGTCGCGACTTAGACCGACAATTCTGGCAAGTGGCATCGCACCTTGGAGTGTTCTAGCGACGCCCTATGGGTTATCGTTTTTTTCGGAGTGAAACAGAACTCTCCACCTTGCCCATGATGCGATCATCCCGAAGACCAGGAAGTAGGCGCATACCCCCAAGCAGACGGTAAACGAAATCTTCGCAACGCTTTCCACGAGACTAACGGCCTCTCCGTGCGTTCTCGGTCCGTCATTCCATTTGGTGCTGCCGGCGCCGAAAAAGATGCCCGTAAGGGCGATGGCCGCCGGAGCAATGCTTGACAAAACGACGGCGAGGCGGGGGAAAAGTAACATCATTCCTCGGTATTTGTGTTCATCCGGGCGGGCGACATAGAGAGACCAGAGCGAAGAAGAGAATAGGAGAACAGTATTAAGATCAACTCCGCCCGTTGGAGCATCGTCCCTGGCGATTGTAGTGGCGTTTATCCAACATAGCCAGCTAAAGAGTGTGGCAACGGCGAGTGCAGCCACCGCCGGCGTAAGGAAACCGGTTAGACGCGGCCGCATCGAGGCCATCAACTCATACTTGTAGGCAGGATCGAATATCACTTCCGAAGACCTATTATACAATATTCCCCGATGTCTCGTAACACGCTTCAGCAAAGCCGACGGTTCAATACTGTCTTGTTTCATCGTACGTCGACAGTCGAGCCGCGCCACATACGACCCCTTCGGTCCAGTGACCTGGAGATGCTCTCGCGAGGCATGAGAGATCATAGAAGTTTCGACTCCTACCGGAAACCCTAGAATTCCAACGAACTCCAAAACCCATCGCACGCAGGCCCAACAAGCTCTTCCAGCAAAACGTACGCCATGGAGAAAGGTCAGCGCCATCAACAATGCCACCAGCATTGTCCTGTCGTGGTGCGTACGCCTGCGCCGCGCCATACCTTCGCTCACTTCTGCGCGAAAGTCATACCAGGGATCACGAATCATCTTGACGCCGGTTCCCGACGCCACCTGGAGGTCGTGCACGACGACGACACGTCTGGCGCTCGACTCGATTTCGACGACAGGGGTAAAAGACCCAATAGCACACTTTAACAGATCAACAAAGGAGACTTCGCCTTCTTGGTGTTGTTTTCCAGTTTCGAACAACACATTCCAGACCGTGTCTCTATCCACACCTTCCGCGTCCCACAACTCGCTGCCGCGGATTCCCTTGATCGCCTCTTCGAGCATATTAGTACCGCGGAGTTTCAGGACCGCCGAGGTGATGCCGAGGCGAGCGCACGAGGTGATGGGGTACACGGCCTCCGCGACATCTTCCCCGAGCGCTGTCAGCACACCCTCCAAACTATCCCCAAGACCGTTTCTGAAGTCTTGGAACTCCGAAGCATTCCTCACGATATGCATCAGAGCCCCCTGCCATGCCTCAGAATTTCTTTCGCTTGCCGCCACCGGAATTTGGGATCCGTTCTGCCCAAGAACTCGAAAGTCGATCAGAATCTCTTTCCGCAGCACACCTAGCGGCACTGGCAGAGGACGATCTGTGTGAATGCCAGAACTCGCTGCAAGCAAACGCACCTTATCCAGATCGATCGAAGATGTAATGCGCCGCCTGGAGCGTTCATCATCAACGAGTTCGACCGATATCATACGTCGCTCAACCCAGTCGGGACGTGAGAGTAGATTGTATAGATATTTGCCGCCAGCCGGACTTCTGAAGTCAACGTCCTGGTAATTCTCTGCGATTGTCGTCTCTTCAACGGGAAGTGGATCGAGATTGCCATATCGACTTGATGGGGGATACTTTTCACGAAAAGCAGCGACAACTCGCGTAATTGTCGTTGCCCACTGGTTCGTCCTTGGCCGCTTGTGCACGCGTCTTACTATATTCCCGAGGTCCGATAACTACGGTTTCTGTACTCTTCTTTCGTCATCCCGCAGTACCACTCCGCACGAAGGAAGCGCGCAGCTCTGCGAAAAAATATGACCGCAGCGGTGGTCGCCCCTCTCGGACGAGAATTCCTGATTCGCCCAACACTATTCGCTGTGTGGGGATTTCCAGACTCCATTTGCCCTTCACCATGCCTCAGATCGGGTCAGGTGAACTCCCATCATCGCAACGGGACACTGCCTTGACACCAGGGTAACAACATAGCATCAGCTCTAGTGGCCCACAAGACCCATATGGACTGGTCGTGGAGGCCATCCTGGTGTCCCGTTTAGTAAATAGTTGACAGTTTTGATGCTTGGATGAGATGCTCGAGCATGCCGAACAGACCGGTTCCCGCACTGGTCCTTCACCACGGTGACAGGGAGGTGCTGGAGAAGACAGTCAGGTCGGCCAGCGTGCCGGCGGGGACGGCCAACAGGGTCCGGATCGTGCTGCTGGCCGCCGACGGGCTGCCCAACGCGGCGATCTCGGCAACGGTGGGGGTGACGGTCAACACGGTTAGGGCGTGGAGGGCTAGGTACGAGACGTACGGTGTGGTCGGGCTGGTCGACCGGGCGCGGCCCGGGCGCCCACGTTCGGTGGACCGCGCCGCCGTGGTCGCCGCGACACTGGCCGGGCCGCCGAAATCTCACGGGACCACACACTGGACGACCCGGGCCCTGGGTAGGAGGCTAGGGGTTTCCAACGCCGAGGTCGCCGCGGTCTGGGCCGAGTACGGGGTCCAGCCGTGGCGGCGCGGCACGTTCAGGTTCTCCACCGACCCGCAACTAGAAGCCAAGGCCGTCGACGTCGTCGGCCTGTATCTGGACCCTCCGGCCGACGCGGTGGTGCTGTGCGTGGTCGACGAGTCTCAGATCCAGGTCCTGGATCGCATCCAGCCGCTGCTGCCCACGCATCCGGGCCAGATTGGACGCGGCACCCTCGACTACGTGTGCCACAGCACCACCTGCTTGTTCGCCGCGCTGGACACCGCCACCGGCCAGGTCTTGGGAGCCCCCAAGCCTCGCCGCAGTACACGGGAGTTTCTGGCCTTCTGCAAGCAGGTTGCCCGCGCCTGCCCCGACCAGGACCTGCACCTAGTCATGGACAACTACGCCACCAACAAGCACGAAGACGTCCAGGCATGGCTCGCCGCCAACCCCCGCATCCACGTCCACTTCACCCCGACCCACGCCTCGTGGCTCAACATGGTCGAGGTCTTCTTTGGCCTCATGCAGCGCCGGGCCCTCGACCGTGGCGTCTTTAGGCCCGTCGCCGACCTCAACACCGCTCTGCGCCGCTTCGTCAACCACCACGACAAAGACGCCCACTCCTTCGTCTGGACCAAGACCACCGCCCAGGTCCTCCCCGAAACCAAACCGTCAACTACCTCGCCAATGCGACACTAGCGGGCGTGTACCTCGACGAACCTGCGCAACACCGGTGGCGGAACGTCCACCCCGGACACCGCGGCAGCGGCTAGCAGGTCGTCCAGCTCCTCGGGAGCGAAGTATCCGTGCTGAGCGTAGGTACGCATCCGCAACTCCAAGCCAGCGAGGTCCATCTCGGGATGAAACTGGATAGCGTAGGCGCTGCCCACCCGAAACGCTTGCACCGGGGCATTGTCTCCAGTGGCCAACAGCACCGCCTCACGCGGCAGCGTCGTGACGGCTTCCTTGTGCCCAGTGAAGGCATAAAACTCACGTCCCGCCACCGCGAACACCGGGTCAGCGGCCCCCTCGGGTGTGACCCGCACAGAGATCCCGGCCGCCGGTTCAGCGTAGGTGCGGTCCACCACCGCGCCGATGTGCCGCCCGAGCGCGCCAATGCCGTAGCAGCAACCCAAGAAAGGCACGTCGGCGGCTAGCACATCCTTCAGCAGCCGATCCAGGTCAGCCTCGACTCTCAATTGGACGGCCGTCTTGTTTTCCGTCGGATCGCTGACGCAGAATGACCCGCCGCCGAGAATCACCCCGGAGTACGCATCGAGATCCACGGCGCCCAAAGGTGCGGCCTCCAACCGCACCCGGTGCAACTGCTTCTCGGTAAGATCTGTGGCGCGCAAGAACGCCTCGTATTCGTCGGCGGCGGCGGGGTTCTCGGCACGGATACCAAGGAACAAAAACGGCAAGGTTAACGGTGGGGACGCCGCTCTCTCAACGCTGCTTCCAGTGCCATCTGTCGTACTGGTCATCTTTCACCTGCACCAACTCGAATCCCAACTCGGCCGCCGCAGCACGGGGCACGAGTCCGGCTGCCCAGTGCCCACCCCAGGCAGCCAACGCTGCCAGTGAACGCGATTCAGCCTGGTCCAGGTATAGCGTACCCACCAGGTGGTCAGTCTCGTGCTGCACAATCCAGGAGGCCCAACCGATGAGCACTTCGTCGACGGGACGGCTACACTCGTCGTCGCAGGTCAGACGGACCTGGCGCGCACGGTGGACCACCGCGGCGTACCCGGGGACCGACAAGCACCCCTCGTAGAACCCGACGCGTCCGTCACCCACCGGTTCACAACGTGGGTTGACCAGAACCTGGAAAGCGAGCGGGTGCCGTTCGCGGGCCTCGATGACGTCCGGGTGGTCGACCCCCACGTCCTCGACGACGGCCAGGGCCACCCCCAGCCCGATCTGCGGAGCGGCCAGACCCACCCCTGGGGCTGCGTGCATCGTCCGTCGCATGAGCGCGACCAG
>WRET01000027.1 GCA_009779195.1 Micrococcales bacterium | reverse complement strand
GGTGAGCCTTCCCGTCACCATCCCCGTGGTCCACATGAGCGCGAAGTACACCAGCAGCGGTACCGCGATCCGCACGACGTCGAGCGGGTGGGAGACAACTGCGTCGCCCTGGAGCGCGAACAGCAGCACGATCGTGAACAGCAACCCGAGCAGCGCGAACGGACCAACCCGGGGCAAGAACCGCGTCTCATACCACTCCCGGCCCCGGGTGCGCTCACCGGCCCACCGGGAGGTGAACCCGGCCGCGAGCGGCACCCCGAGGAAGACGAGCACGTTGAGCGCGATCTGCCCGACCGAGACGTCCAGCCCCTGGGTGTCCAGGCCGAGCCAGCCCGGCAGGACCGTCAGGTAGAACCAGCCGAGCGCGGCGAACGCGACGACCTGGAACACAGAGTTGATCGCCACCAGCACCGCGGTGGCCTCCCGGTCGCCACAGGCCAGGTCGTTCCAGATCACGACCATAGCGATGCACCGGGCCAGACCCACGATGATCAGACCGGTTCGATACTCAGGCAGGTCGGGCAAGAACACCCACGCGAGGGCGAACATCAGCGCGGGCCCGACCAGCCAGTTCAGCACCAGCGAGGAGACCAGGAGCCGCACGTCCCCGGTCACCGCCGCGACCCGGTCGTAGCGGACCTTGGCCAGCACCGGGTACATCATCACCAGCAGCCCCACCGCGATCGGCAGCGAGACGCCCCCGACCTCCACCGACGCCAGGACGTCTGCCGTGCCGGGAACCGCCCGGCCCAGCCCCAGGCCTGCGACCATCGCTGTGCCGATCCACACCGGCAACCACCGGTCCAGCACCGACAACCGGCCCGCCCCGGCTGGGCTCGCTGTGGTCATGCTGCCTCCAACCCGTCACGTCCTGTTTCGAACCTTGTCTATATTGAAGGATCTCGAAGCAGAGTGCAAGCTGCAGCCAGGCAGTCTCTAGGGGGTTCCGACCTCTTCCTCGTCGGCTGCCTCCAGCAGCCGTGCGAGCAGAAGTGCGCGTGCGTCTGCCGCCGTGATCTCCGCGCCCCTGGGGTACCCGGTCCTGTCCAGCACGCTGATCGCGGCCCGCAACCTGTCTGCGCACGAAGCGGCGGGGTACCTGCTGGGATGCGGGTCCATCTGGTCGGTTTCGGCTATGAGGTCGTCCATCGACGGCACTGCGCACGATCGTCTTGGCGGTAGGATTGGATGATGACGATCTCTGGTGAGTACACCAAGAAATCCATCACCATCCCGACCGGGCTCTACCAGGCGGTGGAGAGCCGGACCACTAGCGGCGGCTTTTCGTCATACGTGGCGGTTGCCCTGCAACGGCAGGTTGAGCAGGACAACCTGGCCGACCTCGTGGCCGACCTGGAGGCGGTCCACGGGCCGGTCAGTCCCGAAGAGCTCGAGCTGCGGGTGCAGGACCTGACGTGGTGACTCCGACGGTCGTCTTCGACTCTGAGGCGTTGTCGTCGGTCGCCCGCCAGGACCGTGCAGCCCTCCTCACCCTCAGCGCGGCCAAGGCCAACCGGCAACGTGTGGTGGTCCCGACAGCGGTCCTGGCCGAGGTGTTCACCGGCAAGCAGTCCGACGCGGCCGTGTGGCATGTGCTTTCTAGGGTTCTGACCTGCGACCTCACGACGTCGATCGCCGCCCGGGCTGGAGCGTTGCGTCGGCAGGCATCCAAGGTCCGCGCCAAACGCCGTGACATGACCATCGATGCCATCGTCGTCGCCACCGCCGAAGAGCTGGCTCCGGCAGTCATCGTCACTGGTGACCCTGACGACATGACCATGTTGGTGACGAACCAGCAGGTCCGCGTCACATGCCTGTGACCGGTCCGCCGATCAAGGTGAGCACACGTAACCCGTGACCAGGTGGCCAGGACAACGAGCCGAACCCTTGCAGCGGGCTCGAGGTGGGCGGTCAGATCACGGACGACCGAGCCAGGCGGCCAGGCGACGGGTCGGACCGGCGTCGGCCACCGTGGACTGCACCGGGCCGAACGGCATCGGGGCCTGGCGAGAGCTGGCGGGGATGTGCTGCTGGGCCGCGGCGAGAGCACGGGTTGCGACGTCGGCTGGGGCCTCGGCGTCTTGGCCCGTGGCGTCGGCCAGGTCCCAGCCGTGCACCAGGAACTCCATGACGTACGTGCCCAGTGCCGCCGCCCCGGGCATCTGGCTCCATGGCACGGTGACGATGCTGGTCAGCGTCGTGTCGTCCCAGACCGGCCAGAGTGCCGCTGCCCGGGTGCGGAACTCGACGGCCCAGTCCGCCGGGGGGTGGTCAAGCTCGTCAGGCACAGAGAACGGATCAGCGCCGGCGCCGATGACGCGCACCCGGTCCAGCACGGCGACGATGTGCGAGAGCAGGTCGCGGACGGTCCACTCGGTGCACGGAGTGGATGCGTCCAGCTGGTCGGGACGGGTGCCGGCGACCAGCGCGCCCACCCAGTCGAGGGTGGCGCGCAGGTCGTCGCGCGGGTCGAGGTCGGCGTTCATGGTGGTTCCTCTCGGTCGGGGACAAGAACCCACAGTGCCGTAGATACATGACATCTTGTGTCAGGTATCTCGGGCACAATCGTCAGGTGCGTGCCGCCCGCCTGCTGTCCCTGCTCTGGCTGCTGAAGTCTGGCCGGAGGCTGTCGGCCAGGCCGCGGCCGAGCTGGAGGTGTCGGTGCGCACCGTGCTGCGCGATGTCGAGGCGCTGTCCGCCGCAGGGGTGCCGGTGTACTGCGAGCGGGGACGGGCGGGTGGCCTGCGGTTGCTGCCCGGGTTCCGCACCGACGTCAGCGCACTCACCCACGACGAGGCACGCGCCCTGCTCAGCGTCGTGGCGGCCCCCAGCGCCTCGGCCCTGGGGCTGGCTGACGATCTGGCGTCGGCGCTGCGCAAGATCACCGCCGCGGTGCCCCAGACAGCCGCGATCAACCTGGCCAGGCGAGTGCTCGTCGACCCCGGTGGGTGGTTCGACGTCTCGCCCCCGCCCCTGCTCGACGACGTGCAGCACGTCGTGCTGGACGGCCGTCGGGCCCGGCTGCGCTACCGCTCCCGCGACGCCCCCCGCGCCACCGTGCGGACCGTCGACCCGTACGGCCTGGTCGCTGCCGCCGGGTTCTGGTACCTCGCCGCCCAGCGCGTGCGGCCGAGGCGAGCAGCGAGCGAGCGCGATCGTCCGACCGAGCCGGTCGAGGGTGCCCGACGCGACGAGCAGGCCCGACCGAGGCCGGCAGCGGACGGCACGAGAACCAGCAAGAAGAACAGCCAGGTGCGCTTCTACCACCTGCACCGGATCGCGTCGGTGACCGCGCTGGACGAACCGGCCCAGGTGCCGCCCAGCTTCGACCTGGCCTCTGCGTGGGCCGCGGCCCGGGCGTCGTGGCAGGCCGAGCAGCGGCCTGTCGAGGCGGTCGTCGAGGTCCGGCACGACGCCGTCGACCTGCTGCACCCCACCGTCGCGCCGCAGACCCCGCCCGACCCTGACGCCGTCGGCTGGGTCCGGCTCCCTCTGACCTTCTTCGACCTGCGCCATGCCGTGGGTGTCTGCGTCGGCATGGGCCCCGACCTACGCGTCCTGGCACCCGACGACCTGCGTTCCGCCGTGGTCGACCGCCACCGCGCCGTCCTGGACCTCTACCGGTGACTGGACTGTCCCGGGTGGATGACTTGGGCCTGCGCTGGCTCATCGGTGCCCCGGCTCATTTGCTTGCGAGCGCAACCGTTGCCGTGCCTGCGAGAGTGGCGAGGGACACCGGGAGCCAGATCGGACACTCGTCGTTGCCCCAAAGAGCCCGTGCTTGACCGCCAAACCGAGACCGTCAGGGGGGACCTATGTCCGCTGGTGGGCGTCGCGCTGGGCAACACCTGGCCGCCTGTAGGGTGAATCGCGTCGCACGTTACGTGATGCCGCGGTTGTGTGGGTATGTTGCGATATGTCTCAAGCCAGGATCTGGTTGAACATGATCGACTATCGTTCGAATGGGGCTCGCCGTGGTTTGCCATACCGCTCTTTCCCGCCGCATCGTCCCGGTCGCGGTCACGCTGCTCGGCGTCGTTGGACTGACCGTCCCCGCAGCAGCTGCTGCCCCTGTCCCGACCGCCGTGCCCGCGGCAGCCGCCATGGCTGACCTGGTCCCCACCAACGCCTTGCCGACCGTCCAGATCAACGGTGTGGTGTGGTCGCAGGCGGTGGTCGGCAACACGGTCTATGCCGGCGGCAGCTTTTCCAAGGCTCGGCCGGCAGGCTCCCCAGCCGGCAGCAACGAGGTGACCCGGACCAACCTGCTGGCGTACGACATCACCTCAGGCGATCTCGTCACGTCGTTCGACCACTCGCTGAACGGCCAGGTGCGTGCGGTGGCGGCCTCGCCTGGCGGGAGCCGTGTGTACATCACCGGCGACTTCACGCAGGTCGACGGGCAGGCACGGACGCGTGTCGCGGCGTTCAACACGGCCGACGGTTCGCTGGTCGCCGAGTTCCACCCGGTTCTGGGGTCCTCAGGCCTGGCGGTGGTCGCGACCGACTCGACGGTATACGTAGGAGGGAACTTCGCCAGTGTGGGGCAGACGGCCGGGACGCTGACCCCTCGCAACCACCTGGCCGCGTTCTCCGCGAGCGACGGTGCGGTGAGCGGCTTCCGAGCAGACGCGAACGCCGCGGTGGGGGCGCTGGCACTGACGCCGGACGGGGGCCGGCTGGCAGTCGGCGGCCGGTTCACGTCGCTGGCGGGGGCGGTCGCCTACGGACTGGGTTCGGTGGACCCGACGACGGGCGCAGCCCAGTCGTTCCCGGTGAACAACGTGATCCGCGACTATGGATCCGGCTCGGCGATCACGTCGTTGTACGCCGACTCCACAGGGATCTACGGCACCGGGTACGCCTATGGCAACGGCAACTTCGAAGGCACGTTCCGTGCGAACCCGAGCTCGGGCGCCCTGGTCTGGCTGGCGGACTGCTACGGCGACACGTACTCGGTGTACCAGATGGGTGGGACGGTGTACGACGTGAGCCACCACCACGACTGTTCGAGCACTCCTGGTGGGTTCCCAGAGGTCAACCCACGCAGGCACTACCGTGCTGGCGCATACACGCTTGAGGCCACCGGCACGGACAGCGGCTCGCGCGGGTATCCGTGGAACCACCGGGGCCAGCCGGCCCCCACCATGCACGCCTGGTACCCCAACTTCGACTTCGGCAGGGCCACGGGTATGAACCAGGGGCCGTGGCACGTCACCGGCAACGGTCGGTACCTGGCCGTCGGCGGGGAGTTCACGAGGGTGAACGGCACCCCCCAGCAGGGTCTGGTCCGGTTCGGTTCTGGCGGTGGCGCCGGTGCCATCCCCGGTGGCGGTGCTGCCGCCGGTGCCGTTCCTGGTGGCGGTGCTGCTGCCGCCGGTGCCATCCCTGGTGGCGCCGCCGCAGAAGCCAGGGCTGCAGACGTCAAGGTCACTGTGGCGTCCGACTCGTTCAGCCGCACCGTCGCCTCGGGTTGGGGCAGTGCCGACGCTGGTGGCGCATGGGTGCTGGACAGCCCCGCGGCGAACTTCTCGGTCAGCGGTGGAACCGGGTCGATGCAGGCTTCCGCCGAGAGCCAGGCTCGGGCGCGTCTGCGCGAGCTGGGCGTACGTGACGCGAGCATCACCGCGTCGTTCACGATGCCCAAGCTCGCCAACACCGGCGACACCAGGATGTGGGTCTGCTCCCGGCAGACAGGCTGGAAGGACGACTACGCGCTGGCCGCTGTGGTGGCCCCTAACGGCCAGGTCACCTCGGTGTACCTGATGGCCCGGACCAACGGGGTCGAGACCAGGCTCAAAGAGGTACCGGTGAGCGGGCTGACAGTCGCAGGCGGCAAGTCGGTGTCGCTGCGCCTGCGGACCGTCGGCGCCAACCCGACGACGCTGCAGGGCCGCATCTGGCAGACCGGCGCCGCCGAGCCCGCCAGCTGGATGGTCACCGCCACGGACACGCGAGCCTCGCTCCAGGCCGCCGGCAGCGGCGGGGTCGGCATGTACGTCTCGCGCACGACCACGAACGCGCCGCTGACGGTCCGCTGGGACAACGTGGCCGTCTCGTAGAACCCGGGTCTGTGCGCCCGGCCCGCCAGGTGGATCCACCTGGCGGGTATCGACGTCTGAGCACAGGTTCGTCGAGCTGGCGGGCGCTGTGCAGCTGGCGTGGCCGACCAGCGATTCCGCGCACGGTCGGACCGCTCGCGGCGAGCACCATCCTCACAGCAGCCGACAAGACGCCCTGAGGCGCCATGGCCTCATGAAGGACGGTGTCTGGCGTCCTGGGTCCGTAGGCCTAGAGGCTGGCCGTCAGCCTGGGACGGGTTGATGGCCAGGGCCTCAAGCCAGGGTGGTCGGGCCTGGGACACAGTTGCCCCATGGTGCGCAATCGTCGGTCTCGTGGTCTGTCGTTGCGGTGCTGCGGCGATGTGGGGGCCGGGTCGCTGGAGTACACGGGCATGGTGCTCGTGGTGGCGCTGTTGCTCGGCGGGATGGTCGCTGTGGCCCCGTCGTTGGGTTCACAGATCGCCTGCACCCTGGGCAACGCGATCACGACCATCGCTGGTAGCGACACCACCAGCTGTGCGGGGCCGGACGGGGGGCAGGCAGGGGGCGACAGCAGCCTTCCGCCGCGGTTGTCGGTCACCGTGCCCGACGACCCGACCGCCCGGGCCGGGACCGTGCAGGTGCAAGTGGAGGTCAACCCCGGCGTGACGTACACGGTGACGTCGGACCAGGCGTGGGCCGTGCCCTACGGCGACTGGGGCGACGGCAGCGGAGAAGCGTCGGTGCTGTTCCAGTCCAACGCCGGTGGTGCACGGCAAGCTACGCTGACGATCACCTCTTCGGACGGCAAGACCACGAAGGTGACCGTGACCCAGCCTGGCCAGACACAGACGTACGTCGCGTGGGGCGACTCGTACTCCGCGGGTGTGGGGACCAACCCGAGCACATGGCCCGGCGCCGACTACGACACCTCAGAACGACGCAGCCGGTGGGGCCCGATCCCCGACGCGTGGAACGAGGACGAGTGCTACCGGGCCAAAGACGGGTGGCCGCGCCAGCTGGGCGACGGCCGTCAGAGCGCCACCGCAGGCACCCCGAGCCTGGCGATGAGCACGAACAACTTCATGGCGTGCTCCGGGGCCACCTGGGACGGCACCAGCCTGACCGGCGGCACCGGGGCGGCGTCGGTCAAGGACCAGATGGACGCGACCGACCCGGAGGCCGGGGTGGTGACCCTCACGGTCGGCGGCAACGACATCGGGTTCGCTGACATCGTCACCAACTGCGTCAACCCGGTCAGCGGCGGCTTTTCGCCGAACCCCACCAAGACGGCCGAGCGATACGTGGCGAGCTGTGGGAAGGGCCTTGCTGACGGTCGTGCGCTGGTCGCACAGGACCTGGGGCCCCGACTGACCGAGGCGTTCGAGCACGCGCTGGACAGCGCTCCAGGTGCGACGATCTACGTGGTCGGATACCCGCCGGTGGTGGAGATGGACGACCTCGAGCACCGGTGGTTTTTCGGCAGGATCCCTCCGGCGAACATTCCTGCGGCAGTCCAGCTGCTCACCGACCTGAACGACAAGATCAGGGAGACGGTCGACGAGGTCAACGCCAACAGCCCCTCGGGGCCCAGGCTGGTCTACGTCGACCCGGCCGCCCCAGGCTCGCCGTTCACCGGTCACTCGGTCGGAGACTCAGACCCGTACATCAACGGGATCGTGCCGCACAAAGAGTTCAACCTGGATCCCCGAGACACGAATCCCTTACCGTCCTACCACCCCAACAGGAAGGGCAACGATGCGTACGCGCAGATCGTGGCGGGCTACATCATGGGAGACTACGGTGGCTAGGAACGTGGTGGGGTGTTGCCTGGTGCTGGTGGCCGTCCTGGGTTCGGCGGCATGCTCCGGGTCGGGCGACGGTGTGGCCACCGGGGGGACCGCGAAGGCCGTCGGCACGACCGCACCATGGGCCCGTGACGTCCAGACCGGCGACCTGATGTGGACCGTGACCCAAGACGGCCTGACGGTCACGGCCTACGACATGGGCCGAGACACGACCACGCAGGACTCCTACTTCTCCGACGACGCGACGAACGAGCCGCTGGTCAAGGCAGGCTCACCGGTCGCCATGGTCAACATCGTGCTGACCAACTCCGGTACCACCACGGCCTACGTCGCTACCGACACCCCGAGCGTGCGGGCGCTGACCACCGACCACCCCTACCCCCAGGGGCTGGAGAAGATCACCCCGGTCTCGGACCGCCAGATGTCCAGCCACGGGGTGTGGTACCACTCGACGAGGTCGCCTCACCCCGGGTACAACCCGCCCTACCCGCTCGAGCCGGGCCAGTCGTGCGCGATGGGGTTCGCCCTGCCGCTGACCCTGGGCGACGACTGGCTGTTCTTCCCCTCGGCGTACGTGTACGACACCCCCGAGACGGGGATCGGCGACATGGTGATGTTCGAAGAACAGGCCTACACCCTCACGTGATCTGTCTCGCAGCCGGAAGCGGTCCGGGGTCGCCAGCCTCGGGTTGCCCAGCCCTGCGTGCGGGTGTTCTTGCAGGTACCTGCTCGCCGGGAGGGCCGGAAACGGCTAGGTTGGGGCCATGACCTCGCAGAGTGCTGGGGCCGACCAGCGGTCCTTGGGAGAGCTCGTCGCTGCGGTGGGCGAGCAGAGCGCCCGGCTGGTGCGCGCAGAGATCGAGCTGGCGAAGGCTGAGCTCAGCGCGAAGGGCAAACAGCTGGGAGCAGGCGGGGGGATGTTCGCCGTCGCCGGTGTCCTGGCGTTCTTCGCCACTGGGACGCTCGTCGCCACGCTGGTCCTCGTGGTGGCTCTGCTGCTACCAGCCTGGGCAGCAGCGCTGGTCGTCACCATCGCCATCTTCGCTGTTGCCGCGCTGCTCGTGCTGGTCGGCAAGAAGAAGATGGACGCGGTCGGGGCACCTGCGCCGCAGGCCGCCATCGACGGGATCAAAGAAGACCTGGACGTCGTGAAGAAGGGGCTGCGACCGTGACCGACCAGTCCGACCCGCCCTACGGCACGCCCGTCGAACCAGACGCTGACCTGAGCGCCCGCGACGTGCCGGACCCCCACAGCCCGCAGACCCCCAAGAAACCCCCCACCCCGTTCAGCACTCCGCAGATGGTCGAGATCCAGGCGGAGATCGTGGCGACCCGTGCCGAGCTCGCGGCGACGGTCGACGAGCTTGCGGCACGTCTCAACCCGGGTCACCAGGCGCGGCAGGCCGCCGCAGACGTGCGCCAGCTCTTCACCAACCCGGGAACGGCTGAGCCGCGGGCACGACGGCGGGCGTTGATCGTCCTCGGGGCTGCGGCGGCAGTCACAGTGTTGGTCACTGTGGGGATCGTCCGCAGGGTGCGGCGCTGACTGGGCGGACAAGCGACAGCCTCGGGTGAATCTCACCTTGGGTGGGTAGAAGCAGCACTTTCGGGCGAAAATGCCAGCGTGTCACCTCAGCCTGGCAATTTTTCTTTCACATCAGCCGAGCTGTTGCCGGTGCCAAACTGTTATGCCGGAAAAGAGTAAGGTCGTCGGTTCTCAGCGAAGAACCGACGACCTTGACAACCGGGCCGGCTAGCCCAGCACAAACAGCGACCTCAGCTACCCAGGACCGCCGGACGTTCGTCACGTTGGACAGGAACGCCGGACAGCAGGTGCAGGACCTCCGACTCGCGATAGCGGCGGTGACCGCCGAGGGTACGCACGGCAGACAGCTTGCCCGAGCGCGCCCAGCGGGTAACCGTCTTGGGATCGACACGGAACAGACTGGCAACCTCGGCCGGCGTGAGCAGGGATTCCGACTCAACGTTCGCGGTGTGCATGGGGACCTCCCGTTCGCGCAGGGTGTAGCCGCCCTCATAGCCGGTCGAACCCTGCTCGCCACCCGCCGGACTCGGGGCTGGCTGGTCATCTGTTAACGTCACGTCAGTAAACACCATCTTCGTGTCGTTCGCACCCTGGGCGCGGTTCACCCGATCTGGGTACGTTCGTCCCTGATCAGAGCGCTGAACCGGGGTGAAGGGACCTCCCTGGCAGCCAACTCGGTGTCGAAATCTCCGCGGCTCCTGTACCGTTAGTCCTACGGAAGATGACGAGACACCACCGGGGCCGCACGTGTACGCACGTCGCCGCCCCGATTCCACGTAATGAGGGGGTCGATGCCATGGGGCGCGGCCGTCAGAAGGCGAAGCAGACCAAGGTCGCTCGGGAACTGAAGTACTACAGCCCCGAGACGAACTACGCCCAGCTCGAACGCGAGTTGGCTGGCCGCAGCGCTGTCGACACCAAGGACGGTACGTCGGACGAACCCTACGCCCAGTGGGACTGGGACGATGAGGGCTCCGACGAGCCGACCCGTCAAGGCAGCTGACCACCTGCCCGCGGCTCCGCCGCGTACACCCCTTTGGCCCAACGCTGGACCCTGCGGTGTTGTCGTGCGCGCCCGACGCCGAAAACGGACGACGAGCCAGCGCCAGGACACGTGAGGCTGCCGGTCGCGGCACACAGCACGGACGCACCAGAGCTCTGGTCGCCTGATGACGTCGATATCGACGTCGCAAGAGTAGACTACGGATTGGTAGTCTGTCGGTTCGACGTCGATATCAACGTGGGGAGGGGTCGGTGTACTCGGGGACGGTATCTAGCCCACAGTCGTTGGGGCGGATCTTGCAGCAGGCCCGGCTGGTCTCAGGGCTCTCTCAGCGCGAGCTCGCCGACCGTCTGGGCACGACCCAGCGCTACGTGTGGGAGATGGAGGCTGGCAAGCCGTCGATCTTCGTCGACCGGCTGTTCGCGGTCATGCGCGAGACGGGGATGGAGCTGACGGCGACGATCCCGAACGAGGTCGTGCTGCCAGCGCCGGTGCGCAAACGACGTGCCTGCGCCACGTGCGCCTGCAAGGAGGAGGACAGCCCCACAGCCGCCGCTGGCGACGACGACAGCGCCGCGAGCCTGCTCGCTGGTCGTACGCGCCGAGGTGCGCGCAACACCGGTGGGAACCGGGGGCACGCCCACCCGCACCACAGCGACCGGCTGACCTGAGGGTGCCCGATCTGACTGCGGCCGACCTGGTCGTCGAGCTCTACGGCACCCAGGTCGCCACGCTCGTGGGGACAGCGCGCAGCTTCGACGTCGTCGCCCACCGTGACGGGCTGGCCCGCTTCGGGCTGGACTCGACGATCGTGTCTGTGGCCGCACCACTGGCCGTCGTCCCACCACGCAACCAAGCAGCCCGGCGCCGCAACGTCTTCGCCGAGGTGCTGCCCGAGAGCCGGACGCGCACCCGTATGGCCGGCGACGCAGGTGTGGGCGACGACGACGTCATCGGGCTGCTGCGGGCCTACGGACGCGACGTGGCCGGGGCGCTGCAGATCTGGGACCCGGACCTCGACGACGAACCCAAAGCCCCAGGCACCGAGGCGCTGACCGCCGAGCAGGTCGCCGTGCTGCTGGTGCACGTCAGCGACAACCCGCTGGCCAACCGGCGCCCCGGCGGCAAGACGTCGCTGGCAGGGGTGCAAGACAAGCTGGTCCTGGTCCGCCAGGGCCGTCGCTGGGCCCGCGCGCTCGACGGGTACCCGTCCACCCACATCCTCAAACCGTCGACCACCTGGCCGACCGCCCTGTACGACGAGGAGTACGGCGCCCGGCTCGCCCGCGCGGTCGGGCTGGCCGACTACCACACCTGGATCGACACGTTCGCCGGGGTCCCAGCGCTGGTCGTCGAACGCTTCGACCGGGACCCGCACGTACCCGGCGGGCGGGTCCACCAAGAAGACTTCAACCAGGCACTCGGGGCGTCGGGCAACGCCAAGTACCAGCGTTATGGGCACAAGGTCTCCCTGGCGAAGGTCGCGGCAGTCCTGGCCAGCGTCGACCCGGGCAAGGGGGCGGTGCACCGGCTGCTGGTCATGACGACGTTCGCCGCCGCGGTCGGCAACCTCGACCTGCACGCCAAGAACCTGTCGTTGCTGCACCCGCTGGACGGCCCGGCGGTGCTGGCCCCGGCCTACGACGTCGTCCCGCTGGTCCACCAGCCCAACGACGGGGAGATGGCCATGGCTGTCGACGGCGAGTACCGCCACGCCGCGTTGACACGCGCCCACCTGGTCGCCGAGGGCGAGTCCTGGGGCCTGGACGACGCGTGCGGCACCGTCGACGAGACCCTCGACACGGTGGCCGAAGCACTGGCTGTCGAACGGCCCCACGACGACGCCTGGCCAGACCTGGCTGCCGAGCTGGCGCGGTTCACCGCCAACCTGGTGCACGGGCGTCCGGCTGGGGCACAGTGACGGCCCACCATCACGCCCAGCGCCTCGACGGGTACCCCGGCCGCTGTGGGGTCAGTCAGTGAGCGCCAGGGCGCTGTAGCGGAACTTTCCGGAGGGGTCGAGGGTGCGTTCGACTCCGGTGACGTTAGGGCCTGTGACGGCCACCTGGACGCTCTGGAGGTAGGGCAGGGTGGGCAGGGCGGTCGCCAGGTCGGTCTGGATCTGCTCGAGCGCGGCAGCGCGTTCGGCAGGGTCGGCGAGAGCGCGCAAGGCGACGACTGCGTCGTTGACCGCTTGGTCCTGGAAGTGGTTGCCCAAGAAGTTGTCGGGCAGGAAGAACGGGGTCAGGTAGTTGTCAGCGTCGGAGAAGTCCGGGAACCAGCCGAGCTGGTAGAAGGCGTAGGCGTCACCGGTGCGGCCGTCGGAGAACTGCACCCACTCGGCAGGCTGGAGCTTGACACGGAACAACCCGCCAGCCTCCAGCTGTTTTTTGATCTGGGCGAACTCGTCGGACGAGGCCGCACCGTAGTGGTCGGACGTGTAGTGCACCGTCAGCGGGACCGGGGTGGAGACCTCCGCCTCGGTGAGCACCAGTTCTGCTCGTTCGAGGGACGGACCGCCCTGGCCGTCGCCGTACAGCTGGTGCAACGGTGTGGTGGCCCCGGTCAGACCGGCCGGCACATGCGAGTACAGGGGGACGAACGTGCCTTTGTGGACGTGGTCGGACAAGATGTCGCGGTCGAGCAGGTGGGCCATGGCCTGGCGGACCGCGAGGGCTTTGACCGGGTCGGCGTCGTCGGCCGCGGCGCCGAACGGCTGGGTGTTGAAGTTGAACACCAGGTAGCGGATCTCGCCGCCGGGAGCCTCGAAGACCTTGACGGAGTCGTCAGCGCGCAGGTCGACGATGTCGGCAGGTGACAGGCTGCGGTGCGCCACGTCCACGGTGCCCTGCTGCACGTCACGTTTGAGGCTCGACGAGCGCGCGTAGTACCTGACGACGACCTTGGCGGTGCGCGGAGGGTCGAGCAGGCCCTTGTACCCACGGTTCGCCTCGTAGGTGATCTGCTGGTTGAGCTCGAAACCGGTGATCGTGTACGGGCCCGCGAAGGGAGCAGCGGCGACGATGTCAGAGTCGGAGGTGACCGCAGTGGCGTCGAACACCTCTTCGTCCACGATCGGCCCGACGGGTGAAGCCAGGACCTGCGCGAACGTGTGGTCGTCCGGGGTCTTGAGGTGGAACACCACCGTGGTGTCGTCGACCATCTCGGTGCGGTCGAGGTTCGACAGCAGCACCGACGGACCGTTGGGGTCCTTGATGGCCAGCTGGCGGTCGAAAGTGAACTTCACGTCCGAAGCGGTCAGCGCGTGGCCGTTGGCGAAGGTCAGGTTCGGTTTGAGCTTGACGGTGTACTCGGTCGGGGTGGTGAACTGCGCCGACGCGGCGATATCCGGCTCAGGGTCGGCGCTGCCGTACGGGGTGTTCATGAGGAACGGGTAGACCTGGTTCATCACCGCGAACGAGCCGTTGTCGTACGAACCAGCCGGGTCGATACCAGTGACCTTGTCGGTGGTGCCGATGGTCAGCGCACCTGCGTCGCCGCTGTCCGAGCAGCCTGTGAGCCCCGTGGCCACCACGACCATGGCGGTGGCCAGCACCAGGCCTGTACGTCGTCTCGTCATCTCAGTCCTCCCGGTGGTGCACCCCAAGTCTCGCAGTTTTCCCGCTCGTCAATCCATCAGCGTTCCACCGGCGCGCCGAGCAGCTCGGAGCGTAGCCCTCTGGCGACGTTGTCCACGGTGTACGAGGGTAGTCGCGTGCGGGCCGCCTCGGTGCCAGATCACCTGATGTTGACCCGGTTGTCCAGGGCAGACTCCAGGTCGAGCAGGTGGCGTTTGCGGTCCAGCCCCCCGGCGTACCCGGTGAGCCCGGCCGAACCCACGACACGGTGGCACGGCACGACGATCGACAAAGGGTTGCGGCCCACGGCGGCGCCGACGGCACGGGCGGCGGTGGGCCGTCCGACCGCACCGGCGAGCGCACCGTAGGTGGTGCGGTCGCCGTAAGGGACCTGGGCGAGCGCTGTCCACACCGACTGCTGGAACGGTGTGCCCACAGCCTGGGTCGGTATGTCGAACACCTGCCGGCGACCACCCAGGTACTCGTCGATCTGGGCACGAGCCACGACGAACGTCGCGTCAGGTTCCACGTAGGGTCCCAGCCGGGCGGGGGCCGGGGCTGGGTGGTGGCCCTCGAAGTACACCCCGGTGAGCACACCACCGTCGGCGACGAGGGTGAGCAGACCCAGCGCCGAGGAGACCGTCGTGTGCCTCATGGTGCCGGCAGCGCGACGTACCCAGCGTCGGTGACGGTCTGGCGACCGGCGTCGGTGTTCATCCAGTCGAAGACCTGGCGGGCGGGGCTGGTGGCCGGCTCGTCAGCCCGGATCACCACGTAGAAGTCGTTGACCCACGGGTAGGTGCCGTCGGCGATGGTCGTGTTCGTCGGTGCGACCCCGTCGATGGTCATCAACCGGATCCCGTCCACGGCGTACTGGTTGGTCACGTAGTAGTACACCGAGTAGCCCAGGGCTGTGCCGGTGTTGTCGTAGGCGGCGACCCCGTCCACCAGGTCGCCCATCTCCGCGGCGACGAGCTCTTCGGGGGGAGCAGTCATGTCGGTGCCCTGCATGACGAGCTTGCGCATGAGGGCCTGGGACCCGGACTTCTCCGGCCGCTGGAACGCCACGATCGGCGCGTCAGGACCGCCGACCTGCGACCAGCTGGTGATCTTGCCGGTGTAGATGTCGCGGACCTGGTCAGAGGTCAGGTCCTTGACCGGGTTGGACTCGTTGGTCACGAACACCAACGCGTCACGGCCGATGGGCGAGAACTCCAGCACCTTGCCGCCCGGGTCGACCTTGGCCCGGGTCTCGGTGTCTGGTTCGTAGGCCAACAGCAGGTCCGCGTTGCCGTCGGCGAGGTTCTCGTAGGCGTACGGGGTCGTGCTGAACTGCACCGAGTTGTCCGCGGTGGCAGCGTCCAGACCGGTGGTGCGCTGCAGCACCAGCTTCCCCAGCGGGATGTTCGCCGTCGAACCGTCCATCCGCGGGAAGTCCGCCGGTGCCATGAGCGGCTCGTACCCGGTGTCCGACGGGGTCGACCCGCCGCCAGACGAGGCGCACGCCCCCAGGGCCAGGACCGCGACGACGAGCAGGCTAGTGCACCGGTGCAGGTACCAGGTGTTCATCTCAATCCTCCGTGAGCTGGTAGCGGGATTCTTGGTAGAGCCAGGCGCCGGTGGAGTCGACATAACCTTGCTGGTCACCGGCGTGGACCCAGAAGTACACAGTTCCGTCGGACGCCACCACCGCGTTGGTGACGGTGGAGAACGGCGTGCGCTGGCCGCTGGCGTCCAGGACCAGGCGCAACCCGTTGCCAGACTCGCACACGACGAACGCGTCGTCGCCGGGGCTCCCCCACTCACCGACGACGTGGAACGGGGCGGGGACAGCGAACGTGGCACCTGTGGCGCTGTTGTGGACCTTGGTGCCGTCGGCGTTGGTCACCATGGTCCGCGACAGCAAGGCGGTGAACTGCTTGTCGACCGCGGACCTGGTGCCGTCGGGCAGGCTGACCAGCCAGGTACCAGCCTCGTCGACGACCAGGCACGCCCCGTGCCCCAGGTCCCACGACGACCGGCACTCGGTCGTGGACGTCGCCGGGTCGGCCAGGACGGTCAGGTCGGCGGCGAGCAGCCCAGAGGCCTTGCCGCCAGGTTCCTCGCCGACAGGGGTGACGACGTAGCCCAGGACGGTGGCCGAGGGGAAGCTGGGCGCGACGAGGACCTCGATATTCCCGTAGGCAGGGCCGACCTGGGCGAACGAGGTGTTGACGAAGTGGCTTCTCGTCTTGTCGCGCACCGGGGCGTACCCGCCGGAGAACGGGCCGGCCGAAGACCACTGCGGCGGCGCGGCCCAGCGGCCAGACTGGTCGAGGTACCCGTAGCTCCACTGGCTGTCGGTTGCCGGGACAGGCCACTCGCCGCTGGACAGCGCGGCCTGCTCCCCACCGTAGAAGTAGCCGTTACCGATCGAGACAGCGAGCACCACACGCTCGCCTGAGCGGCTGACCAGCTCGGTTGTGTGGTCGTCGCCCTCCCAGACGGAGAACAGCATCGTGTCGGCGTCCAGGACCGCGAAAGCACCGTCGGTAGGCAGGTCGGAGCGAGACAGGTCAGGCAGGGTTGCGGCCCACCAGTCCCACAGGTCGCCGTTGCGGTGCACCACCTGGACGAAACCCGGCAGAGGCCCGCACTCGGCGAGCTCGCCGGCGGCGGAGGCGACGATGTTGCCGTCGGCGTCCAGCACGTCCACCTGGTGACCGGCCTGGGCGACGACCAGCACCTTCCCAGCCGCGTCAGGGCACGTGCGGAACTTCGCGTAGCGGGGTTCGACCACCAGACGCCCAGAGGTGTCGACGAAGCCGATCCGGTCCAGCCCCAGCATCCACGGCTCGTCAAGGCGGGCCGACTGGGTGTGGTGCCACACCGGCAGCAACGGTGTGCGGGTTGTGGCCCCGGCCGGTGACGTGCTGGCGGCTGTGCGGCTGGCGGTGGGGCCGGGTGTGGCGCCGTGCGTGCAGCCGACCGCGGCGACGAGGGTCGCCGCAGTCACCAGCAATGTCGCTGCCAGTGGTCGTGTGGTTCGCATCAGGTCCTGCCTCTCGCGCCGGAGCCTACCGCGCCACCCGAGTACCGGCGTCAACCGTCAGGAGGACCTGCACATATCGAAAGGACGGCACGCTGGGCGGAACAAAGTGGCCGTCGACGACATCGTCAGACACCGTGGAGGGTGGTGCCGCCGGGGATGGCGCCGCCGAACGGTCCGAGGGTGACATCACCGAGAATGGTGACGTCTTTGCCGAAGGTCCAGTCTCCGAGCACACGCAGCGCGGTGGCGCGGCGCAGCGACGGCACGCCCTGGCCGAACCTCGCCTCGAAGGCGTCGATCGTGCGGTACGCGTCGCACAGCTCCACGACCGGTGCCTGGTCGGCGACCAGGTGCAAACGGGCGTCGTCGGTGACCTCGTAGGCGTCCGAGCGCAGCAGGGCCAGCTCGTCGGTGGTTTTCACCGGCAAGAACCGTGAACGGTCCACGACGATCGCTGTGGCACCGTCGAACACCTCCACCGCAGCACCCATCGCCGACTCGACCTGGATGACCTGCGGTGACGTGGGGTCGGTGGGGTCGACGGTCTTGAGGTTGCGGATGAGGGGAAGCCCGAGCACCCCACGGTGGTCGTGCAGGGCAGCGCGCAGGGCAGCCAGGTCCCACCACAGGTTGTTCGTGTTGAAGTAGCGGTGCCGGTTGATGTCGCAGAACAGGTCGAGCTCGTCTGGCGGGGTCTGGGCGACCTCCCGCAGGACGATCCGCCCGTCGGCACGCCGGACCGCCAGGTGGCCGCCTTTGCGGTCCATCAAGGTGCGCTGGCACAGCTCGACAGCGAAAGGGGCGCCTGTGGCGGCGAACCACCCGGCGATCTGGGCGTCGGGCCCGGCCCCCAGGTTGTCGGAGTTCGACGTCGACGCGTAGGCGAAACCCGCGTCGAGCAGCTGGTCGAGCACCCCGGCTGACAGCAGGGCCGGGTAGACGTCACCGTGCCCCGGCGGGCACCACTCCAGCTCGGGGTCTGGCGGCCACGACACCGGGGTCAGGTCGTCGGCGCGCAGCTTGGGCACCTGGGACTGCAACACGTCGCACGGAAGGCCGTCGACCGGCAGCTGCGGGTACGGCTCCAGGGCAGCGAGGGTGTCGTCGTGGGTGCGGAACGAGTTCAAGAACACCACCGGCAACCGTGCGCCCCAGCGCTCACGCGCCGCGAGCACCTGGGTCGCCAGCAGGTCGAAGAAGGTGCGCCCCTCACGCAGCGGCAGCAACGACTTGGCCTGGGCCAGGCCCATCGACGTGCCCAACCCGCCGTTGAGCTTGACGATGACGGTCTTGGCCAAGGCGGCACGGGCCTCGTCGTCGTCGACAGCCACCGCATCCAGCCGGGGCGGGTCGTCGAACGGGACGATGGACGCCTCGGGGACCAACCCCGTCGCCCCGGCCTCCAGCTGGCGGTAGTAGGAGCTGAACACCTCGACCGTCAACGGGTCGACGTGCGCGTCGTGCATCGCCTGCCGGGCGGCCCGCAGGCCCTCGTCGCTCATCGGACTCCACGGCCTGTCGTACCGGTCACACGGGGAACTCTCGGTAGATCGCCTCGACCTCGGCGAGCGGTCCGATGAGCTGGAGCACAGCTGTGGTGTTCGACCACGTGAGCATGGCCCTACCCTCACCGGCATCGGCGATGACATACCGGCCCACGTCAGAGCTGCCCACCGTCACCGGACCAGAGGCAGGCATCGTGGCGTCCTTGGGGCGCATGGCGCCGTCGGTGAACTGCGTCAGGGCCTCCTCAGCCGCCTCAGGCGTGGACCACTGCCCAGCCCGCAGGACGAACGTGGCGGACCCGCCGTCGGTGAACTCCTCGTCGTAGGCTTGCAGAGCCCCAGCGCCCATCCAGTCCTCGCTGGGCGTCGAGGACGCCAGCGCGTACTGCAGCACCTCGTCGGGCAGCCTGGCGGCGAACTCCGTCGTGGCTGGCCGGTCCACCGGACGGATCGTGGGGGTAGGCCGCTCGACAACCCGCGGCACGGTGTCGGCGTCGGCGTCAGCCGGGCCGTCGCGTCCGCTGAAGACGAGCCAGCCCCCCACAGCGGCGGCCACCGCCACCACCGCGATGACCAACAGGAGCAGCATCGGGCGGCCGCGCCGGGCCGGGGTCGGCACGACCGGGACCGGCGAGGACTCAGTGCCAGGCGGACGACGGGTTCGCAAAGGACCCCGGCTCGGACGCGTGGACGACGGTGGCATGGGTATCTCTCCTTGTGCTCTGGCAACAGCCTACTCACGCTTTGTCCACCAGGACGACCGCGAACGAGGCGCGTCCGGCACGAACCGGACCTGCCGTGTCAGTGGTCGCCCGTAACGTTCGGCCTATGAGCACCACGACGACGCGCCGTCCGCCCCGACCTGTGTTCCGCTGCGCCGACTGCCAGGCGACGACACCACGCTGGGTGGGCCGGTGCCCCCAGTGCCAGGCGTGGGGCACTGTGGCGCAGGCCGGGCCCGTAGGGCTGCTAGCGCAAGGCACCACCGCGACAGCGCCAGCCACCGCCGCCGTGCCTATCGACGAGGTCGCGGCGCACGGCGCCCAGGCCCGTCCGACCGGGGTTGACGAGCTGGACCGGGTGCTCGGCGGTGGGCTGGTCCCTGGGGCGGTGGTGCTGCTGGCCGGCGAGCCCGGGGTGGGCAAGTCGACCCTGCTGCTGGACGTCGCGGCCCGGTCGGCGCGGGCGGGGCGCACCGTGCTGTACGTGACCGGGGAGGAGTCGACAGCGCAGGTGCGTTCACGTGCCGGTCGGATCCGGGCGCTGGACCCGTCGTTGCTGCTCGCCGCGGAGAGCGACCTGGCAGCGGTGCTCGGGCATATCGACGCGTGCGCCCCAGGGCTGCTGGTCGTGGACTCGGTGCAGACGGTCGCCTCGTCACAGGTCGACGGGGCTCCCGGTGGGGTGGCGCAGGTGCGGGAGGTGGCTTCGGCGCTCATCGCCGTCGCCAAGACGCGCGGGATGCCGGTGGTGCTCGTCGGGCACGTCACCAAAGACGGGTCGGTGGCAGGCCCGCGCACCTTGGAGCACCTGGTGGACGTGGTGTGCCAGTTCGAAGGCGAACGCACCTCGCGGCTGCGCCTGCTGCGTGCGACGAAGAACCGCTACGGCCCTACTGACGAGGTCGGCTGTTTCGAGATCTCCGAGCACGGCATCGTCGGGCTGGCCGACCCGTCGGGCCTGTTCTGCTCGCAGGTGCTGACCGACGTGCCCGGCACCTGCCTGACCGTGGCCCTCGAAGGCCGTCGTCCCCTGCTCACCGAGGTCCAGGCCCTCGTCGCCCCCACCGGCGCAGCCAACCCCCGCCGCACCACCTCCGGGGTGGACGCTGCCCGTGTGGCCATGGTCCTGGCGGTGCTGTCACGACGTGTCGGGGTGGGCCTGGCCGACCAGGAGGTGTACGTGTCGACCGTCGGCGGCGCCCGCGTCGGCGAACCTGCCGCCGACCTGGCCGTCGCGCTGGCTGTCGTCAGCTCCCGCCTCGACCAGCCTCTGCCCCGCGGCCTGGTCGTCGTCGGCGAGGTCGGCCTCGCCGCCGAGATCCGCACTGTGTCCGGCGTCGACCGCCGCCTTGCCGAAGCCGCCCGCCTAGGGATGACGCGCGCCATCGTCCCCGCCACCGTCGCCGACTCTCTGGCCGTCCCCGACAGTATGCACGTACGCCCCGCCCGAGACCTCCCCGAAGCCGTCAGCCTCATCCACCCCGAGCCCTAGAGTCCTGGGGCACGAGCGTCTCCATCGTCGGACGGTGGGGACGGCGGACACGGTGGGGACGGTTCCGAGACGGTGGGGACGGTTCCGAGACAGCGAGACGGTGGGGACGGTTCCGAGACAGCGAGACGGTTCCGAGACAGCGAGACGGTGGGGACGGTTCCGACTGTCTTGCGGACCGGCGCCAGCGGCGCAGGTCCCAGCAAGACTGCGGAACCGTCCCCACAGTCTCGCCCCCAAGACACAAGTGTCCCCAAACACAGAAAGCCCCTCTGACCTCGCAAGACATAGGAACCGTCCCCACTGTCTTGCGACTGGCGTTTTCCGGAACGTCATGTCTGGGCCATCGCGATGTCGCTCCCCCGCAGCTGGGTTGGCAGCATGGTGGGTCACACTGGGAATGTGCTGAACGCGTTCACGGGGTTTTTCATCATCGGGGTCATCATCACCGCGGGGTACCTGGTGGCACGGCTGCGCCTGGTGGGCGAGGGCGCGGCGACTGTGCTCAACAAGATGGCGTTCTTCGTGACGATGCCGGCGCTGCTGTTCACGGTGGTCTCCACCGCCGAGGTGTCCTTGTTCTTCTCGTGGTTCGCTCTGGTGGCAGGGGTGTCGGCACTGGTCACCGCAGGGTTGTACGTCGTGGCGTCGCGGTTGTGGTTCCGCACGTCGTTGCCGGACACCACCATGGGGGCGGCCTGCTCGAGCTATGTGAACTCCAACAACATCGGGCTGCCGGTGGCGGCGTACGTGATCGGCAACGCGCAGTACGTCGTGCCGCAGATCTTGGTGCAGGTGCTGGTGTTCTCGCCGGTGGTCTTGGGGGTGCTCGACCTGTCGACGAAAGGCCGGGTGCGGGTGCGCGACGTGCTCGCCCAGCCCGTGCGCAACCCGATCGTCGCAGCCACCGGTGCTGGTGCTGTCGTGGCGGTGGGCGGCTGGACGGTGCCGACGATGGTCTCTGCCCCCCTGGCCGAACTTGGTGCCGCGGCGGTGCCGATGGTGCTCTTGGCGTTCGGGGCAGCCCTGCACGGGCACCGCCCTTTGAAGGCTGGTACGCAGCGCAGCGCGGTGCTGGTGGCCACCGGGCTGAAAGTGGCGGTGATGCCCGCAGTGGCCTTCGGCCTCGCCCTGGCGCTGCGCCTGCCCGACGAGCTGGTGTTTGCCCTGGTCATCACCACAGCGCTGCCCACAGCCCAGAACATGAACAACTACGCCGCCCGGTACGGCCGCGGCCAGGTGCTGGCCCGCGACATCGTCTTGCTGACCACCCTGGTGTCAGTCCCGGTGATCTTGGCGCTCACCGCTGTGTTCCACCATTGAGCCTGGACACGGCTTGTCGTCCCTTAGGCTGTCGGCATGTTCACGATGGTGCCCGCGCTCGGGCCAAGCTGGTTGGACCCGCAGTCCCTGATCGACTCGTTCGGGACGTGGGCGCTGCTGGGGATCATGGTGGTGATCTTTGTCGAGGTCGGGCTGCTGTTCCCGATCCTGCCCGGTGACTCGCTGCTGTTTACCGCCGGTGCCCTGGTCGCCAGCAAGGAGCTAGACATCGGTATCGGTATCGTGCCGCTGTCGCTGATCTTGGTCCTCACCGCGTTCGCCGGCACCCAGTCGGGGTACGGGATCGGCCGGTTCGTCGGGACCAAGCTGTTCGACCGGCCTGACGGGCGGATCTTCAAACGCAAGCACATCGACATGACGCACGCGTACTTCGACAAGTACGGGGGGCGGACCCTGGTCATCGCCCAGTTCATCCCGTTCGTACGGACCTACGCCTCGGTGGCCGCCGGGGTCGGGCGGATGCCGTACCGGCACTTCGTGAAGTTCAACTCCATCGGCGTCGTGCTGTGGGCAGGTGGGGTGACCTGGCTGGGGTACCTGCTCGGTCGTCTGCCCTTCGTCGCCAAGAACATCGAGGCCCTGCTGGTCCTCATCGTCTTGGTGTCGGTGTCCCCGGTGATCGTCGAGGTGCTGCGAGAACGGCGCAAACGTCGTGCTGAGACCCCCGAGTCCCCACAAGTCCCCGAGTCTGCGCAGCCCGAGGAAGCCTGACTCACAGACCCAGGTCGGCCAGGGTGTACAGGTAGTGGTAGGCGACGCCGAGGGCTTCGATCTTCTCGCGGGCACCGGTCGCGCGGTCGACGATGACAGCCACGGCCGCCACCTGCGCCCCGGCCTCACGGGCAGCCTCGACAGCGGCGATCGGTGAGCCGCCGGTGGTGGACGTGTCCTCCAAGACCACCACACGCCGTCCAGCGATATCAGGGCCTTCGATCCGCCGCTGCATCCCGTGCGTCTTGGCCGCCTTACGCACGACGAACGCATCCAGGCTCTGGCCACGGGCTGCGGCGGTGTGGACCAGGGCCGTGGCGATCGGGTCAGCACCGAGGGTGAGCCCGCCGACGGCGTCGACCTGGTCAGGTCCCAGGCCCAGGTCGGCGAGCTGGTCCGCCATCACCTGGCCGACCAGCGGCGCCCCAGCGTGGTGCAGCGTCACCCGGCGCAGGTCCACGTAGTAGTCGGCCTCGCGCCCCGAGGCCAACGTCACTTTCCCGTGCACCACGGCGAGGTCGCAGATCAGTTCACGGAGCTGGTCGCGGGGATTCACGTCGCCAGGGTACCGGCAGGCGTCAGGCCAGGCGGTTGTGGCGGTCGGCGAGCATGTTCGCGTCCGGGCGAGACAGTGGGGACGGTTCCTCAGTCTTGCCCACCGCGCCGCAAAACGGCGCAGCGGGCAAGACAGCAGGAACCGTCCCCACTGTCTCGCCCTCCGATGACCGGGTCACACTGGGTCGGCTGGGTCTTCGGGGCTCTCGTCGGGATGTTCGTCGGGGGGGTTGACGATGGCGTCGCGCAGGTGGGTCAGGGAGCGGACTGCTGCGCGGGGCAGGAGCTTGAGGGCGGTCGCGGCGGTCTGGTAGCGCAACGAGGGGGTGGACAGGACCGTTCCGCGGCGTACGTCAGACAGGGCGCAGGCCACGACGGACTCGGTGTCGAGCCAGGCGATCTCGGGGTAGGCGTGGACATCCACACCGGCACGGTCGTGGAACTCGGTGCGGGTCAGGCCTGGACGAAGGCACGTCGCGGTCACACCGGTGCCGTCCAGCTCGACGGCCAGCGCCTCGGTGAAGGTCTGCACCCACGCCTTGTGGGCCGAGTACGCGGACGTCGCCATGAGCCCGGCGACCGAACCGACGTTGAGGATCGCCCCGCGCCCCCGCGCGCGCATGGCCGTCGCCGCTGCGTGGGACAGCACCATGACGACGCGGACCATGACGTCCAGCGCCTGCTCCTGGCTGGCCAGGTCGTCATCGACGAACGGCAGGGCCGGGGCATACCCCGCGTTGTTGATCAGCAGGCCCACAGGACGTTCGGCGGCGGCAAGACGGGCCGCGACCCGGTCGACGTCGCCGCGGTCGCTCAAGTCGGCGACGAGCACCTCGGTGCGCACACCTGCTGCAGCGCGCAGCTGTCCGGCCAGGTGCTCGAGCCGCTCGCGGTCACGGGCCACGAGGACGAGGTCATGCCGGGCGGTGGCCAGCTGCCAGGCGAACTCCAGGCCGATGCCGGCGCTGGCGCCGGTGACGAGTGCGGTTCCCATGACCACAGCCTACGGAACTGCGCGCGCTGCGACGAACTTCGTGCCTCGGTCGTGGCCCACCCGGTGCCGCCAGGGCCGCCATGTGGACATAGGTCTCGGGCGGCGACGACGCTGGCGCGCAGCAGGTGGTGGGACACCGCTGGATCAGGGCAGATGACGTACAGCCCAGGCGTAGATGGCGATAGCGGCAGCGGCACCGAGGTTGAGCGAACGGGTCGAGCCGTGCTGGGTGATGTGCGCCACGGCCTGGCACCCGGCGACGGCCTGGGGGCTCAGCCCGGTGGACTCGGTGCCGAACAGCAGCACGCACCCACGTGGCAGCGGGTACGTCTCGATAGGCACCGACCCGTCGATGTTGTCCACGCCGAGCACCGGCAGTCCGGCCGCACCCGCCCAGGCGAACAGGTCGGCGGTGTCGCCGTGGTGGTGCAGGTGCAGGTAGCGGTCGGTGACCATGGCCCCGCGACGGTTCCAGCGGCGCCGGCCCACCACATGTATCCCGGCGACGTTGTAGGCGTTCGCGGTACGCACCACCGACCCGACGTTCAGGTCGTGCGCGGTGTTCTCGAACGCCACGTGCAGCGGCGATCGGTGGGTGTCCAGGTCGGCCACGACGGCTTCGACCGACCAGTACCGGTACTGGTCGACGACGTTGCGGCGGTCCCCTTCAGCGAGCAGGGCGGGGTCGTACGGCGAACCAGGGCCCACCGGCGGCCAGGCGCCAGGTCCCCCGGGCCACGGCCCCACCCCGACCTCGTCGTCCACCTGGGTTCCTCTCACCTCGTGGTCAGGGCCGTTTCGTCCACGGTCAGCCCCCAGTGTGCCAGCCCCCCAGGCGCAGAACCGCCGTTGTTCACTAATACCGCACCTGGGGACGACTTGGAGGGGGTGAGCGTGGAAGACTCGGACAGACCGGCACGTCTACCACGAGGAGAGACAATGGCTATCGCAACACCTGAGGTCTACGCCGAGATGATCGACCGGGCGAAGGCTGGCTCCTTCGCCTACCCGGCGGTCAACGTGACGAGCTCGCAGACCCTCACCGCGGCCCTGCAGGGCTTCGCCGACGCTGAGTCCGACGGGATCATCCAGGTCTCGGTCGGCGGTTCGGAGTACGCGTCGGGGGCGACCGTCAAGGACCGCGTCGCCGGGTCCCTGGGCCTGGCCGCCTACGCGGCGCAGGTGGCCAAGAACTACCCGGTGACCATCGCGCTGCACACCGACCACTGCACCAAGCAGAACCTGGACAGCTGGGTGCGTCCGCTGCTGGCCATCGAGGCCGAGCAGGTGCGCAGCGGCGGGCTGCCCACGTTCCAGTCGCATATGTTCGACGGGTCCAACATCCCGCTGGACGAGAACCTCGTCATCTCCGCCGAGCTCATGGAGCTGTCGGCCGCGGCCCGCACGATCCTGGAGATCGAGGTCGGGGTCGTCGGCGGCGAGGAGGACGGCCACACCGCAGAGATCAACGACAAGCTCTACACCACCGTCGAGGACGGCCTTGCGACCGTCGCGGCGCTGGGAACCGGTGAAAAAGGCCGCTACCTGACCGCACTGACCTTCGGAAACGTGCACGGTGTGTACAAACCGGGCGCTGTTCAGCTGCGGCCAGAGATCCTCAAGGAGATCCAGGACGCCGTGGGCGCGAAGGTCGGTATGGACAAACCGTTCGACCTGGTGTTCCACGGTGGGTCAGGCTCCTCGGCGCAGGAGATCTCCGACGCGGTGGATTACGGCGTCATCAAGATGAACATCGACACCGACACCCAGTACGCCTTCACCCGCCCGGTGGCCGGCCACATGTTCACCAACTACGACGGTGTGCTCAAGGTCGACGGTGACGTAGGCAACAAGAAGACCTACGACCCGCGGGTGTGGGGCAAGGCCGCCGAGGCCGGTATGGCTGCGCGTCTCGTCGAAGCGGCCACCGAGCTGCGCTCGGCCGGGAAGAAGATGTAGGTGCCTGCCCGTGCGTCTGGGCCCCGGTCCGCCACGGCGGGCCGGGGCTGGGCGTGCTCCAAACCACCCGGCTCGACATCACCCGGAACATCACCCCCGACCAGCCTAGTGCGGAGCTCGCCCAGACAGGCGAACACGTCCGCTGCAGCGCACGGGACGGTGAGGACGCCTGACCGAGGGGGCGCCCCGGGCACCGCATGTCGCCGGGGCGCGGAACGCTCGTGGGGACCGGAAGGTTGCTTACTCGTCGTTCTCGACGTCAAGCAACTCCCCAATACGAGTGACTTCCAGCAGGAACCGAACGGTGGGTGGCACCCTCAGCAACCGCACCCGGTGCGGGCTGCGGATCGACAGCCTGGCCAAGAACGCCACCCCCGAGGAGTCCATGAACGTCACATGCCGGGTGTCGACCTCGATCGGCAGAGCCTGGCGTTCCGCCTCGGCAGTCGCCTCGGCCAGCTCGGCCCCCAAGTCGGCATCTACCTCGCCAGACAGCACTATCCGGGTACGGTCTGGCTCGACCAGCACCTGGACGGCACCTGGTTCGCCCAGCACGACCGAAGCCGTGCTCTCGGGCGGCCTACCCTCTCGCACGGCACTCCTCCTGTTGGTCTCGCCCTCCAGACTACTCATCACACAACGCACGGTAGACGATTATGACGACTGTGAACACCCCCCTTTCGGCGTGTGATGCCGCCACGATCGAAAGATCGCTGGGACGCGCGCTGGTGTCTTCGGGTGTTCCCTGGCTCGCCGTGGACTCCACACTTCGTCCGATTTGGGTGAATGATGCGTTCGTCCGCGAGGTCGGTATGACGCTGGAGGTGCTCGCCAGTCACCCGGGCTCGCTGCTGCGCCACCCAGGAGTACGCCTTTGTGACGCCGAGGCAGTGTTCGCCGCTCTGGCCGAGCTGCGCGAGTCCAGCCAGGTGTTGCATATCCGCCTGGGCGACCGGACGTGGGAGACGGTGCACGTCACTGCGACCCCGGTCCTCGACGGTGACAAGCTCGAGATGTGGCTCGTCCGCGTGGACACTTCCCCGGGCGATTTGGTCCAGACGCTGGTCAAACGCGAGCGGCGTGACCTCCAGATCCTGGCCGACGTGGCCCAGGTCTCGACCAACCTGCAGTCCACCGGGGACCTGGAAGCCACGGCCCGGGTACTGGTCACCTCTTCGGTGGTGCGCCGCGCAGACTTCCTCGTCGACCTCGGCGACACCGACGGCGAACCCGACGACCCGGCCCTGCAGGTGCTCAACGGCACCACCGACGGCATGGCCGACCTCGACCTGTCGCTGGACTACCCCGTCGGTTCTCTGGCCCACCGGGTCGCGGCCCGGCTGCGCGAGCACGCCCAGCCCGACGACCCCGGGATCGTCACCTTGCTCGCCGTCCCGGCCCGTCACTCGGTCGTCGGGCTGCTCGCGGTTGTCCCCCTATCGGGTGTAGGGATGGCGGGGCTGGATCAGGCAACGCTCGGTTTGTTGCGCGTGTCGGCTCGGCGTGTCGGAACGTCGCTGGAGAACTCGACCCTGTACCTGCGCGCCCACCGTCTCGCCGAGACCATGCAGCGGTCGATGCTGCCCCACCAGGCCGAGATCGACGGGCTTGACGTGTGGACTTACTACGCGCCGAGCATCGTCGACACCCAGATCGGCGGCGACTGGTACGACATCTTGCCCATACGGCCCGGGACTGCGGGAGTGGTCATCGGCGACGTCGTCGGCCACGACGTGGAGGCTGCCGCGACCATGGGCCAGCTGCGGGCCGTCGTGCGTGCCTACGCGCTCGAGGGCAGCCCACCCGAGCAGGTGCTGACCCGTCTGGACCAGATCGTCGCCGGGATGCAGGTCCCGCGGGCCGCTGGTGTGGTGTGCTCGACCCTGACCGCCGCCGACGACGGGTGGCAGATGGACTACTGCCGCGCCGGGCACCTGCCCCCGCTGCTGCGCCGTGACAGCTCGGTGACCTACCTCAACGACGGACGCGGACCGATGGTCGGGTTCGGCCAGGACGCTTCGCGCACCGGTGCGACGACCGTCCTGCGGCCCGGCGACGTGGTGGTCTACTACACCGACGGTCTTGTCGAGCACCGTGGGCGCAATATGCGCGACGGTCTGGACGTGCTGGCCCAGGTGGTGCGCGACGCCACCGGCCCAGACGCCGCGACCATCGGCGAGGAGGTGCTGTCACGACTGGCCCGCCACGCCGAGGACGACATCGCCGTCGTCGTGGTGAGGGTGCCCGTCCACACGAGCACCCCCCTGGTCGACGGGCGCCGCCGCAGCGCGCTGCCGCACGACCCGTCCGCGCTGCGTATCGCCCGCCAGGCTGTGCGCTCAGCCTGTTCTGAGTGGAACCTGCCGCGGTGCAGGTCCGCCGAGCTGGTGGTCTCAGAGCTCGTCGCCAACGCCGTCAACCACGGCTGGGGCGACCTGACGCTCCAGCTGGCCGACGTCGGCGAGGCCCTGCGTATCGAGGTCGCAGACGACAACCCAGCCCCGCCGGTGGCCACCGACGGGCACCCGGACCGTATCGGCGGGTTCGGTATCAAGATCGTCGAACAGCTCGCCGACTGGGGATGGCGCCAGACGTCCGCCGGCGGCAAGGTCGTGTGGGCGAAGATGCGCGCCGCCGACGACGACGACGAGGTCTAGGGCGCGTCTGGGCGCGGACCTGTCAGCCTGGGTGCGGCGACAGCTCGCAGGTGTGGTCGCGGTCGATCTCGAACAGGTCCACGGCGCCGCAGACCTCCAAGACGAACTCGTCGCGCGGGGCGATACCGCGCAGCACAGTCTTGCCACCGTGCTCGGCAGCGGTCCTGGCCAACGAGATGAGGAACCCAGCACCCGCAGAGTCCATGAACTCGACCTGGCACATGTCCACGACGAGCATGGGACGCGCCAACCTGTTGACCCGCGCCGCCAGCTCGGGGAACTGGTCACGTTCTGCAAGGTCAAGGTCTCCGCCGACGACGAGGGTCACTGTGGTCGGCGAGGTAGCGACGTCGATCACGCGCACACCTCTTTCGCTCCGGGTATTCGCACGAGGGTATTGTCTCCGCCCCGGGACCGCGCGGCGGGGCACCTGTGGGGGGTGTGTCCGGCCCCCGAGGCAACAACCACCCGGTGGCACCCATGCCGCAAGCACACGTCGGCGGGGTACTCTCGCACATGCGGCGCCGGTCCTGGCGCTTGCTGCGGCAGCGAAGAAGGAGTTCAACCATGCCTGCTGTGGTGGTGCTCGGGGCGCAGTGGGGCGACGAGGGCAAAGGCAAAGCGACCGACCAGCTCGGTGCGGCGACCGACTACGTCGTGAAGTTCAACGGCGGCAACAACGCCGGGCACACGGTGGTGGTCAGCGGCGAGCACTACGCCCTGCACCTGCTGCCGTCGGGCATCTTGTCGCCGGGGGTGGTGCCGGTGATCGGCAACGGCGTGGTGATCGACCTCGAGGTGCTGTTCCGCGAGATCGACGACCTGGCCGCGCGCGGGGTGGACACCTCGGCGCTGGTGGTCTCGTCGAACGCTCATGTCATCGCCGGGTACAACCGGACTGTGGACCGGGTGATCGAACGGTTCTTGGGGGCACGCAAGATCGGCACCACCGGGCGCGGTATCGGCCCGACCTACGCCGACAAGATCAACAGGATCGGCATCCGCGTCCAAGACCTGTTCAATCCCGACATCCTCGCCCAAAAGGTCACCGGGGCGTTGGCGCAGAAGAACCCCATGCTCGTCAAGGTGTACAACCGCCGGGCCGTGACCGTCGCCGACACTGTCGAATCGTTGCTGGAATACGCCGACCGGCTGCGCCCGATGGTCGCTGACACCCCCTTGCTGCTCAACGAGGCGCTCGACGCCGGGCGCACCGTCGTGTTCGAAGGCGGCCAGGCCACGATGCTCGACGTCGACCACGGCACGTACCCGTTCGTCACCTCCTCGTCGGCGACCGCTGGCGGGGCGTGCACCGGCTCAGGCGTCGGCCCGACCCGTGTCGACCGGGTCGTAGGTGTGGCCAAGGCGTACACCACACGTGTGGGCGAAGGACCGTTCCCCACCGAGCTGGACGGGCCGCAGGGCACCTGGCTGCGCGAGGCTGGCGGCGAGTACGGCACCACGACAGGCCGTCCGCGGCGCACCGGCTGGTACGACTCGGTGGTGGTGCGCTACGCCAGCCGCGTCAACGGTCTGACCGACCTGGTGCTGACCAAGCTCGACGTGCTGACCGGCCTGGACAAGATCCCCGTGGCCGTGGCGTACGAGGTCGACGGGCGCCGTGTCGACCAGATGCCCGACAACCAGTCCGACTTCCACCACGCCACCCCGGTGTACGAAGAGCTGGACGGCTGGGACGAGGACATCAGCGCCGCCCGTACGTTCGAGGACCTGCCTGCCGCAGCCCAGCGGTACGTGCTGGCCCTGGAGGATCTGTCAGGCGCACGCGTGTCGGTGATCGGTGTCGGCGCGGACCGCCAGGCGTCGATCGTCCGCCACGACCTGCTGCCGGGTGAGCGAACACTGGTCAGGGGTCGGTGAACCCCGGCCAGCAGGGTCTGCGCTGGCAGCGCGGTTGTCCCGACCAGCGGACAGCCCCGTCCCAGGACCCGCACCGCGCGCCTTTTCACCTCGTCGAGGACTAGACTCGGTCTGGCGTGGATTGTACCCGCCAGAAGGCTGGTGCTTCTTCAACCGCAATTGGGGTTCAGATTGCGCTGAAGACCCGTCATCGTAGAAGTACGGCCATCCTCACCGTCGAGATGAACGACAACAGGAGCGATACGCATGACAAACACCACCCCCGTCCCGCCGGCCCCCGCAGGCCCAGGCCACCCCCGCCTCCTGGCGTGGATCGCTGAGGTCGCCGAGATGACGATGCCGAAGGACATCGTGTGGGTCGACGGCTCCGACGCCCAGCGCCAGGCCATCACCGAACAGCTCGTGGACGCCGGCACGCTGATCAGGCTGAACCCCGAGCTACGGCCTAACTCCTTCCTGGCGCGGTCGGACCCGTCCGACGTCGCCCGGGTCGAGTCCCGCACGTTCATCGCCTCGCAGAACCAGGCCGACGCCGGACCGACCAACAACTGGCGCGAGCCCACCGAGCTTCGCGCCGAGCTCAAAGAGGTTTTCGCCGGCTCCATGAAGGGCCGGACGATGTACGTCATCCCCTTCTCCATGGGTCCGCTGGGCGGCCCGATCTCCCAGCTGGGTATCGAGCTGACCGACTCGCCGTACGTGGTGCTGTCCATGCTGGTCATGACACGCGCAGGCAGCGAGGCGCTGGAGCTGCTGGGCGACGACGGGTTCTTCGTTCCCGCCCTGCACACCCTCGGCGCACCCCTGGGCGACCACGAGGCCGACGTGCCGTGGCCCTGCAACGACACCAAGTACATCGTGCACTTCCCCGAGACCCGCGAGATCTGGTCGTACGGGTCCGGCTACGGCGGCAACGCGCTGCTGGGCAAGAAGTGCTTCGCGCTGCGTATCGCCTCGGTCATGGCCCGCGACGAAGGCTGGCTGGCCGAGCACATGCTCATCTTGCGCCTGACCTCCCCCACCGGCTCTGTGCACCACCTGACGGCGGCGTTCCCGTCGGCCTGCGGCAAGACGAACCTTGCCATGCTGCGCCCGACGATCCCCGGCTGGAAGGTCGAGACCATCGGCGACGACATCGCCTGGCTGCGCGCTGGCGCCGACGGCCGCCTGCACGCGATCAACCCCGAGGCCGGGTTCTTCGGTGTGGCGCCGGGTACCGGTATGGCCACCAACCCCACCGCCATCGAGTCGCTGACCCACGACGTGGTCTTCACCAACGTCGCACTGACCGACGACGGTGACGTGTGGTGGGAAGGCCTGACCGACGACGCCCCCGACCACCTCATCGACTGGCTGGGCAACGACTGGACCCCCGACTGCGGGCGCGTCGCCGCGCACCCCAACAGCCGGTTCACGGTCCGCGCCGACCAGTGCCCGATCATCTCCCCCGACTGGGAGAAGCCCGAGGGTGTGCCGATCGACGCCATGCTGTTCGGTGGCCGCCGGGCCTCCAACGTCCCGCTGGTCATGGCTGCGCGCGACTGGGCGCACGGGGTGTTCGTGGGTGCGACTGTGGCCTCCGAGCAGACCGCTGCGGCCGAAGGTGCCGTCGGTTCGCTGCGCCGCGACCCGTTCGCCATGCTCCCGTTCTGCGGCTACGACATGGCCGACTACTGGGGCCACTGGCTCGACGTGGGCGCTGAGCTGGCCGCCAAGGGCGTGGAGGCGCCGGCGATCTTCTCGGTCAACTGGTTCCGCAAGAGCGCTGACGGCAAGTTCCTGTGGCCGGGCTTCGGCGACAACTCCCGTGTCGTGGCGTGGGCCCTGGACCACCTCGACGGCAAGGCCCCTGGTGTGGCCAACGCCCTGGGTGTCGTCCCGGCCCCCGGCGAGCTCAACCTCGACGGCCTGGACCTGTCCGAAACCGCTCTCGAAGAGCTGTTCCGCGTCGACCCCGACGCCTGGCTCGCCGAGGCTGACCTGACCGAGGAGTACTTCGGCCAGTTCGGCGACAAGGTCCGCCCCGAGCTGTACGACCAGCTCGCCACGCTGCGGGCGAACCTGCAGGCTGCCAAGGACTGACCTCGTACGACCAACGACGGGCCGGGACGATGTCCCGGCCCGTCGTCGCGTCTTACGTAGGTCTCCTGTGGTCACAGGCCGGGGGTGGTGATCCGCCCTTCGGCCGCGGCGGTGGCGATGTCGGTACGGTGCTGGGAGTCAGCGAGGCGGATCTTGTCGACCCCGGTGTAGGCGACGGTGCGGGCCGACGGCAGGTCGTCACCGACACCGACGACAGACAGGACCCGTCCCCCCGACGAGACCAGCGCGCCGTCACGGGCGGTGGTACCAGCGTGCAGGACGTGCACCCCGTCGACCGTGCCGGCAAGGGCGACACCGGTGATGACGTCGCCGGTGCGGGGGGTGGCAGGATAGTTCGCCGAGGCGATGACGACGGTGACGGCGGCATCGTCGTGCCAGGTCAGGGGACCGTGGTCAGCGAGGTGGCCGGTGGCTGCGGCCAGCAGGAGCGTGCCGAGCGGGTCGGCCAGGCGGGCGAGGACGACCTGGGTCTCGGGGTCGCCGAAACGGGCGTTGAACTCCACCACCCGCAGACCACGGGAGGTCAGCGCCAGGCCGCAGTACAGGACGCCGACAAACGGCGTGCCGCGGCGGGCCATCTCGTCGATCGTCGGCTGGGCGACACGTGTGACCACCTCGTCGACGAGAGTCGCCGGCGCCCACGGCAACGGCGAGTAGGCGCCCATACCGCCGGTGTTGGGGCCCGTGTCGCCGTCGCCGATCCGTTTGAAGTCTTGCGCGGGGGCCAGGGGGACGACGTTCGTACCGTCGCACAGGACGAACAACGACACCTCGGGTCCGTCGAGGTACTCCTCGACGACGACCCGCCGCCCAGGGCGGTCCAGGCAGGCGCGGGCGTGGGCCAGCGCCGCCTGCGCGTCGTCGGTCACCACGACGCCTTTGCCGGCCGCCAGGCCGTCGTCCTTGACCACGTGCGGTGCCCCGAACTCAGCCAGCGCGGCGGCGACCTGGTCGATGTCGTCGCAGGTGCGTGACGCGGCGGTCGGAACCCCAGCAGCAGCCATCACTTCTTTGGCGAACGCTTTCGACCCTTCCAGCGCGGCTGCGGCGCCTGACGGCCCGAAGCACGGCACACCCGCCTCGCGCACGGCGTCGCCCACCCCGGCGACCAAAGGCGCTTCTGGCCCGACGACGACGAGGTCGACACCCAGCCGCACCGCCAGCGCAGCGACCGCCGCCCGATTCATCGCGTCGACTTCGTGCAGGTGCGCGACATCCCCGATCCCAGGGTTCCCGGGCGCCGCGTGGACCGCGGTCACCTCCGGATCAGCCACCAACGCCCGTACCAGCGCGTGCTCCCGCGCTCCGCTCCCAACCACAAGGATCTGCATGGCCCATGACCCTACTGTGTCCAGGCCTGTCACCAACAACGACGGCGGGCCAGACCCGGCGGGCCGAACACCCACCCCAGAAGAGCGTTGGCATCACGCGGGCGGTTGCACGGTGTGCACGACGTCCCCGGCGTGGATGCGGTGCTCGGTCGTCTCGTCGGCGATGACGAGGCAGGCGTCGTCGGCCAGGCGCAGGGCTTGGCCGACGAGGGTCGCACCTCCTGGGAGGGTGGCTTGGACGCGGCGGCCCAGGGTCGTGCACATACCGCAGACCTCGTCGGGGAGGTTCGCGTCGGCGGCGCACCAACGGCCCAGGACCTGCGCCAGCTCGGTGGCCACGGTGACGAGCAGCGCCTCACGGTCGGTGGGGCCGCCGACCAACGCCAGGGACGTGGCTGTGGGAACCGGCAGCTCAGCGGCTTGCTGGGTGACGTTCAGACCGACACCGACGGCCACGGCGCTGCGGTCCGGCGTGGCCTGGACGAGGATCCCGGCGACCTTGCGCAGGTCGGCCCAACCGTCGAGGACAGCGGCGCCAGGCACGACGACCAGCACGTCGTTGGGCCACTTCAGCCACGCGGCCACCTCGTGGGCGCGCAACGCCCGGACCACACCGAGGCCGACGACAAGGGGGAGCCAGCCCAGACCGCCTGGTCCCTGTCCGTCACCTGAGGTCCGGACGACGAATGTGCCGGTGAGCGAGGTGCGGGGGGTGCTCACCCACGTGCGTCCAGCCCGGCCGTGACCGTCGGTCTGGTGGTCGGCCAGCAGCACAGAGCCGGTCGGCCAGGCGTCGTGGTCCTCGCGCAGACCAGCCAGGACGTCGTCGTTGGTCGAACCGGTGCGGTCGACGACCTCCAGGCGGGCCAGCGGCCCGGCGGGGGCCAGGAGCATGCGGCGCAGACGGTCAGGGCACAACGGCTCACGGTCCACGCGGTCATCTTTGCGCACAGGCTCCGGGTTGTACGGAACCCCACACACTGGACGGCTGAGCTGGTGACCAATACCACCTCCGGACCCGACATATGCCCCTAAGATCGATGGAGTGAGCACATCCCCCCGGTCGACGGCTGCCCGGCTCGACGAGCTGGCCGCGCGCACCGCGGACCAGCTCGCCGCAGAGCAGGCAGCCACAGCCAAACAGCACCCTCGAGGCAAGAAAACAGCCCGGGAAAGGATCCTGGCGCTGCTCGACCCGGGGTCGTTCACTGAGCTGGACGCGATGGTCCGGCACCGGTCGCACAACTTCGGTCTGGACAAACGTAGGGTGCCCGGCGACGGGGTGGTCACCGGGCACGGGACCGTCGACGGTCGCCCGGTGTGCGTGTACTCGCAGGATTTCACAGTTTTTGGCGGGTCCCTGGGCGAGGTGCACGGGCAGAAGATCACCAAGGTCATGGACCTGGCGCTGCGCACCGGCTCCCCCCTGGTCGGGATCAGCGACGGCGGTGGGGCCAGGATCCAAGAGGGTGTGGCGGGGCTGACCCAGTTCGCCGAGATCTTCCGCCGCAACACTGCTGCGTCAGGGGTGATCCCGCAGATCAGCCTGATCTTGGGGCCCAGCGCCGGTGGTGCGGTGTACTCCCCAGCACTGACCGACTTCATCGTCATGGCCGACGGCACCTCACATATGTTCATCACCGGGCCTGACGTCATCCGCGCGGTCACCGGCGAGGACGTCGGGTTCGAAGAGCTCGGTGGGGCGAGCACCCACTGCGTGCGTTCAGGGGTGGCGCACTACCTGGCGTCCGACGAGGACGACGCCATCGACTACGTGCGCACCTTGCTGGGGTACCTGCCGTCGAACAACCTGTCGGACCCGCCGTCGTACACCGAACCGGTCGACCTGGAGGTCACCGCGTCCGACATCGAGCTGGACACGCTCGTCCCCGACTCCGACGCCCAGCCGTACGACATGCGCACCGTCGTGGAGCACGTGCTCGACGCCGGGATGTTGTTCGAGGTGCAGACCCTGTTCGCGCCGAACGTGGTCGTCGGGTTCGGGCATGTCGAAGGGCAGGTCGTGGGAGTGGTGGCCAACCAGCCGCAGACCATGGCCGGCACGCTGGACATCGACGCGGCAGAAAAGGCAGCCCGGTTCGTGCGCACCTGCGACGCGTTCAACATCCCGGTGCTGACGTTCGTCGACGTCCCTGGGTTCCTGCCTGGAACCGACCAGGAGTGGAACGGGATCATCAGGCGCGGGGCCAAGCTCATCTACGCCTACGCCGAGGCCACGGTGCCGTTGGTCACGGTGATCACGCGCAAGGCGTACGGCGGGGCCTATATCGTCATGGGTTCCAAACAGCTCGGCGCCGACGTCAACCTGGCCTGGCCGACAGCCCAGATCGCAGTCATGGGCGCCTCGGGTGCGGTGAACATCCTTCACCGCGGCGCCCTGGCCAAAGCCGAGTCTGACGGTGGGGACGTCGAAGCCGAACGCGCCCGTCTGGTCGCCGAGTACGACGACGCGATCGTCAACCCCTGGGACGCAGCCGACCGCGGATACGTGGACGCGGTGATCCGCCCGTGCGACACACGCGTCGAGATCACCAAAGCCCTGCGCCTGCTGCGCACCAAACGTGCCACCCTGCCCCCCAAGAAGCACGGGAACATCCCCCTATGACCACGCAAACATCGGTTGAACCCCGCGTCCGCGTCCTCGGCGGCGATCCTACCGACGCCGAGCTCGCTGCTCTGATCACCAGCTTGATGACAGTGGCCGAACCACCTCGCTCCACCTGGTCACGCCCCATCTGGTCTGACCGCTCCCGCACCCTGCGCACCGACCTCCCCCACGGTCCCCACGCCTGGCGTCACAGCTTCGGCCCCTGAGACTTCACACGAGGCAAGACACAGGAACCGTCCCCATTGTCTTCCCATTGTCTTCCCCGTCCTCACACGAGGAGGCGGGCTCCGGGGACGGGGCCGGTGGCGGTGACGACCTGGCGGGCGACACCGGCGAGGGTGAGGCTGGCGGCGACGACCTGGGCGTGCGCACGGTTGCGGCCCAGGGCAGCCACGGTGGGGCCAGAACCGCACACGACGACTCCGAGGGCACCGGCGTCGCGGGCCGTCTGCACCGTGCGTCCCAGGTCGGGCAGCAGGTGCAGGGCAGCGGGTTGCAGGTCGTTGTGCAAAGCCTCGCCCAGGGCGTGGGGGTCACCGGTGCGCAGAGCCTGCATGAGCTCGATATCGGAGTCGGGGTCGCTCTCGGGGACCTCGTCGCCGCGCAGGTCGTCCAGGGCGGAAAACACCCGGGGGGTGGACAGGCCGTGCTCGGCGAAGGCCAGCGCCCAGTGGAACTCGCCGACGACCATGGCGGGCGTGAGCATGTCGCCACGGCCGGTGCCCACAGCGGTGTGACCCATGAGCGCGAACGGGACGTCGGCGCCGAGCTGGCGGCCCAGGTCGAGCAGGTCCTCGCGTGAGGCGCCGGTACCCCACAGCTCGTCGGTGGCGACCAGGGCGGCAGCGGCGTCGGCCGAACCGCCAGCCATCCCACCGGCCACAGGCACCCGCTTGTCGATATGCAGGTGCACCCCGTCGCTGATACCCGCACGGGAGGCCAGCAGCTGTGCGGCCCGCACGGCGAGGTTCGAACTGTCGGTGGGGACGATCTGGTCGCCGGTCCCGGTCATCGAGACGGTGATGTCGTCGGCGGCTGTGGCGACGACGTCCTCGTACACCGACACCGCCTGGAACACGGTGACCAGCGGGTGGTACCCGTCAGGGCCAGGCGCCGCGGCGCGCAGCGACAGGTTGACCTTGCCGGGGGCGCGCACACGCACCCAGTCGGTCGGCACAGACAGCGCAGAGGTCACGGGCGTCACTGTGCCAGGTCTGCGGGGTCTGGAGGAAACCGAGACCCTGGCCGTCACCCGGGTGAGAAAGACACCCGGCCCTGCGCCGTCGTGATCCCCCGCTGGTGGGACGATCGGCGACAACGTGCGCAGCAGGCGCTCGGCGGTCGGTCAGGGCTCGCACAGGTGCTCGGCGAGACGGGCGAAACCGGCGACACCGATCCGTTCCCCGCGGTCACCAGGGTCCAGTCCAGCGGCGACGAGGGCGCTCGCCGCAGCCTCACCAGACCCGGCCAGCGGTGCCAGCGCGGCACGCAAGGTCTTGCGGCGCTGGGCGAAGGCCGCGTCCACCACGGTGAAGACCTGCTCACGGGTCGCCGTGGTCACCGGTGGGTCCCGGCGTTCCACGGCGACCAGGGCCGAGTCGACGTTCGGGGCCGGCCAGAACACCGACCGTCCTACCGACGCCACCCGTCGGGCGTGGGCGTACCAGGCGACCTTGACGCTCGGCACCCCGTACACCCTGCTGCCCGGCGGTGCGACCAACCGGTCCGCGACCTCCGACTGGACCATGACCAAGGCGCGGCGCAACGAGTCGAACCGTGCCAGGAACGTCAGCAGCACCGGCACCGCCACGTTGTACGGCAGGTTCGCGACCAACGCCGTGGGGGCTGGGCCGTCGATGGCGGTCAGGTCCAGGGCGTCGGCGAGCAACACTGTCAGGCGCAGAACCCCAGCGTCGTCGTGGACGTGTCCCACGACGGGGCCGTCGGCGGTGGTGGCTGTCCACCCGGAGGTTTGTGCGACGACGGTTGTCGGCAGGGCGCGGGCCAGCACAGGGTCGATCTCCACCGCCACGACATGGGCCCCTGCGGCGAGCAGCCCCAGCGTCAACGACCCCAGGCCCGGCCCGACCTCGACCACCCGCTCGGCCGGTTCGACCTGCGCCTGCCGCACAGTTTTGCGGACCGTCCCAGGGTCGACGACGAAGTTCTGCCCCAACGACTTCGTCGGGCGCACCCCCAACGCTGCCGCAAGCTCACGCACCTTCACAGGTGTCAGCAGGGCCGGGTCGCTCGTCACGAGCCCACGGTACCGGGCCAGAGGTTGGCCAAGGTCCGTCAGGCACCAGGGTTGGAGCCTCAGGCCACGAAGAGGAAGGGGAGGAACATCAAGAACACGCTGAAGATGTAGAACACCAAGGCGAAGACGACCAGCGCGGTCTGGAAGCCTCCCAGGATCGTCCCGACGAGCGCGAGGTTGTAGCCCGTGCGGTCCGGGGTGTCCTTGGTGCGCCGCATGGCGATGATCGACAGCACCAGACCAGCCGGGGCAAAGGAGAACGCGAAGACCAGGCCGAGAATCGCCATCGTGTCGATCGGGGGCGACGGAGGGTAGTACACCATGGGTGGCGGGGGGTACGGACCGAGAGGGTACGGCGGCGGGTACGGCGGCGGAGGCCATGGGTACGGGTAGCCCGGCGGGCCTGCCTCAGGACCATCCGGATCCGACGGAAGCGGATCCATCACCTTGGTCGAGTCCAACACCTTGGTCGAGTCCAACACCTGTGTTTCCGGGTCGGGGACCTCGGCCGGCGACGGCTCGTGGTCGGTGCTCATGGCACTTCGTAGTCGACGACAGCGCGGTCAGCGCAGGCCGCAGTGATGAACGACGCGACCTCCACGTGCCGCGGGTGGGTCCGGTAGGCCGCCAGGTCGTCGGCCGAGTCGAAGTCGACGATGAGCAGCAGGTCATGGGTGTGGTTGAGGTGCTCGGGCGCGACAACCACCTCCAGGTGCCGCATCCCCGGGACCAGCCCGTCCAGCGCCGCCACCTTCTCGGCAGCCCGCGCCAGGTTCGCAGCCCGGTCAGCCCCTGCCGCCTGGTCGGCGAACGTCCACATCACCACGTGCCGGATCATCAGTGCCCTCCCTCAGGTACACCGACATCCTCGCACCGATCTGGGTCCATTCCGGCAGAACACCCACAAGAGCTACAGAACCCCCGCAGCCCCAGCCGGCTGGCCGGCCGACGACCTCGTTCGTCCTGGTCAAGGACGTTCACTGTGGTGAACGGTCCTGACCAGGACGAACGAGGTCGTGGCGCGGCTGGGACGCCGCCGCCATCCGCCGACGAGCCCCGACGCGCCAGGCGACGAGGTAGATGACGAAGGAGATGGTGGTGATGTAGGGGCTGATGGGGACGGTCGAGCCCAGGGCCAGGAGGATGCCGCCGACTGCTGCGACCTCGGCGAACACGACGGACAGGACCGGGACCCACACCGGGGACGCAGTGAGGCGGACCGCTGCGGCCGCGGGCGTGATGAGCAGCGACAGGACCAGCAGCGCGCCGACGATCTGCACAGCCATGGCCACAGCCACGCCGAGCAGGACCATGAACACCAAAGACAAAGCACGCACCGGCACACCACGGGCTGCGGCCACGTCAGGGTCGACGGACGCGAACGTCAACGGACGCCACACCAGGGCCAGACCGCCGACGACGACAACGGCCAGCACTGCCATCGTCGTGACGCGAGCGGGGTCCACGGCGACGATCTGGCCGGTGAGCAGGCCGAACTTGTTCGCCGAACGTCCTGAGTACAAGGCCAGGAACAGCACACCCAGGCCCAGGCCGAAAGGCATGAGCACCCCGATGACCGAG
>WRET01000026.1 GCA_009779195.1 Micrococcales bacterium | reverse complement strand
TGACGACCGCACGGTCGACCAACGGGTCGTCGCCGTAGAACTTGCGGGTCACCCCAGTCGCGTCGTCACCGATGACGAACGAGCGCACCGCCCGCGCCGACAGCTGCCACCCTGGGGGGATGACAGCGTTGGTCGCCTCGTCTCGTTCACGCAGACGCTCGAGCTCGTCGGCGTACCGGACCTCCGCCGGGACGCGGATCGACTCGGCGTCGGGCGTCAGTGCAGTCGTTCGGTCCTTGGTCATGTGCTCTCCTGGTCCAGTCGGAGGGTTGGGTCAGTCCAGGCTCACATCGCGCTCTTGGCTTCCCAGTCTGGGTCGAAGGTTCCGGCCTGCGCCACATAGGCGTAGTCGGCGTAGCACTCGGCGAGCAAGATCGGCGGGACGTCGCACAGCGGCACCTGGCGCCCAGCACGTTCGAAGGTCAAGCACCGTACCGCAGCAGGGATCTGCTCTTCGGGCAGGAAAGACCCGGTGAACTCGATGACGACGCGGATCCGTGCGCTGGGCAGCTCTTTGGAGTACTCGCAGAACCAGCCACCGTCCTCGGCCATCCCACGGGTGTACCCGCGTTTGGTGGCCCGTCCGCGGATCGCGAACGAGTCTGACAACCACCCCAGGTGGTCGTCGAACGCGGTGGCGCCCGCGGCGGTGGCGGGAGCGGGTTCGGTGAGCTGGGGGAACAGCGGCTTGACGTCGTAGTCGGCCAGGTGGGCCTGCCACTGGTCGGCCTCGGCGGCGGTGATGGTGGCGCGGTGTGCCAGGCCCACGTGGCCGCCCTGGGGCAAGGTGACGGTCTCGTCGTCGGCGTCGAGCAGCTCACCGTCCGCGCTGGGGCGGAACAGGCTGTATTGGCCGTCGGGCGTGGCCGAGGTCTGCCACACCAGGGTCGACATGAGGTGGCACATGATCGGGTGGGCGACCAGATCGTCCCAGACCGGCACGTCCCAGGTGCGGCCAAGGCACATCGCTTCGAACAGCCGCGAGGTCTGCAACGACGCGACCTGGGTGAGCTCTTTCTTCGACGTGGTCAGCTGTTTGCGCGACGCGGTGGCGGTCTCTGCGTCGTCGTTCACCCCGGGTTGTGGCAGGGCTTTGAGCGGTTTGCCATCGGCGTTGGACACCTCGATGGTGAAGGCGCCCGTCTTGGGCGAGCGGGTGATCCGCCCGGTGAACACCCGGCGCCCGTAGTCGAGGCTGAGCACACCTGTGTCGTCGAAACCTGCGGTCGGGATGGTCCGGTCGGCGAGCTCGTCGAGAGTCCACCCGCACCGCTCGGCGATCTGCTCGGCGAGCTCACCGGCTTTGGCCCGGACGGTTTCCTGCTTGAACTTGCGTGCCACCGACAGCACCAGCTGGATCGCTGACGGGTCGTCGTTCGCCGCCGCCGCGATGACCAGCGCCTCGACCTGGGCCCGGCGCTGAGGGTTGTCGCGGATGTAGCGCTGGCACACCGCCAGGACATGGTGCCCAGGGGCCCCTGAGGTCAGCGCGAGCAGGCCTTTCTCGCTGATCGCCGACCCCAGGTACTCGCGGGCCTTCTCGCGGCGCAGCTCGTCGAACACCTGTTCTTTGGTCATCTGGATGTACGCCTGTGCCCATTCGGCACCAGAGTGGTACTTGGCGTAGGACTGGTAGTCGCGGTACCGGGCGTCGACGTTCGCCTCAGCGTGCGCACGGCACACCTCGTCCGACGGGTGCGCGGTGTCACGTGAGATCCACGCGTCTAGGACGAACGTTCCCAGCGCCTCCTGGCTGGCGGTGTCCAGCAGCGACACGTACACGCCGATGAGTCCCGCCCCGACGGGGTCTTTGAGCTTGACCGCCAGGACCGCCCACCAGCGGATGGTGTCCGGGTCGACCGGGCTCCCGTCAGCCCACCGGCACGCAGGCAGTGCGTCCAGCGGGAACCAGGCCATCCCTGCCGGTGCTTTGCCAGCCAGCCCTTTGGTGGCCGCCGTGGCGAGCACCTGCGGTGTCAGGTGCGCCGAGATGTCGTCGCCCAGTATCCGCAGCGCGGTGAGCATGGCCGCTTGCGGTTGTTCGCGCTTCTCCTTGGCCAGTGCGGTGCGCAGCACCTCCACACCGCCAGCATCGCCGATACGCCCGATCCACGCCGCAGCGGCGGCGCGGACCTCGCCCTTGCCGCTCTTCAGGCCCTCGGCGGCGATGGCCAGCGCGTCAGGCCGGTTTTCCAGCATCTGCTGGGCGGTGAGCCGGTGCGTCTTGGTCTCTCCGGTGGCGATCTCGGCGACCACCGGCAGGTAACGCGTCGGCACGGCCGGGAATGCTGCCAGGATCTGCAGCGCGGTGCTCAGGTCCTCCGAACTGCTGCTGGCCGCGTCCAGGGCCTGGTCGACCCGCTGGGGGTTCTCGGCGAAGAACGGCCACACCCGCTCAGCGGCGGTCTCGCCCCAGCGGACAGACCGGAAGACGATGCCGGCGACCGTCCCGACTGGGTCCGCGATCCCCAGGAGTGCCAGGGCCTGCGCGAGGGAGCGTGGGTCGGTGTCGTTGCCCACCAGCTGCGCCAGGGTCGACTTGTTCAGCTGTGTGTGGTTCTTGTGCTGGGTCGTGCTGGCACGCGCCGAGTGCAGCAACGTGAGGTTCTGCCCGGCGAACAGGTCGTTGGGCAGGACGGTGGCAAACCCGGGCCGGTCAGCCTCGCCGTTCAACCAGTCCCGGACCGTGGCGATCTGCTCTGGGCCGATGCGGCTCGCTGACTTGAGCTTCTTTGTCGCCCAGTCGGCCCACCAGTCTGTGCCCTGCGCCTTTCTCTCCAGCCCGTTGACCCATCTGTTCACCGCAGCGGTGAAGGCCGTGACGAACTCCTCGCCCAGCGCACTGGTGTCCAGCGGGGGAGCCGGGGGGATGTCGAGCTCGACCTGCGGGGCGGCGGTGACAACCTCGTTGCGCGTCAGCGCAGCGGAGAGCAGTTCGTCGCGTTTGCCGCCGCGGCGGCGCGCGAGTGCGTCGGCGAGCAGGGTGTGGCCTGCGTCGCCCAGCCGTGTTGTGAAGTCGATGACAGTGCCGATGCTCGCCGTCTTCGCCTCGTCCAGAGCAGCAGCAAGCGTCTGCGAGCGCAACGGTTCGTCCAGTCCTGGGGTCTTGATCTTCACCGACCAGTAGGACGACGCTGCCAGTGTCCCTCCGGTGACCAGCGTCAACGCTGCCTCCCGGACGGTCTTGGCCGGGCCCACCGCGTACTGCACGACCATCGGTGCCAGTGGTGGCACCAGCTTGGGGTACAGGGCGAACCACTCCAGCGCGCGTCGACGCCCCGCCGCGCTGGTGCCGATGGCCTGGGGGACCAGGGTGCTGTTCTGCCCGACGTAGCTGGCCCAGGCGCTGGCGGCGTGGGAGCTGCGGTTCTTCTTCCAGCTGGCCAGAGGGTTGGCATCCTCGTGCACGAGTATCGCGAAGAAGGCCGTCATCGCGGTCAGGGGGATGTGGTCTTCTGGGACCTCGCCGGCTGTCAGCAGCGGCACGACGAACGACGGGTCCCACATGAATGCCGGACGCGCTGCCGCGCTGTCCGCCTTGTCCCGGCCGTCTTGCAGTGCCCAGAACCATGACGGCACTCCTGGCGGGCACTGCGTGTCCGCGGTGTACGCCGACGCCCGCGACAAGACCTGCCCGAGCCGCACCCACTGCTCGTCGGTCATCAAGGAAGGGTCTGCGGCCAACGTTGCCCACGTCTTGTTCCGTATGTCCTTGTCCCCGATGAAGATCGAGTAGTACAGGCTTTCGACGAAACGCTCGACGACCCTGGCCTTGACCGACAGTGCCTTGGCCGGTTCGTGTCCATCGCAGACAAACCCGCCGATCAGGGCGGCTTCTTCGGGGTATTCTTTTGCAAGCGTCCTGAGCAGTGCTTCGGCGGGATGTGTTTTGAACATGGTCACCTTTCGCGGAGGCAAAGGATGCATTTTTGCACCTGTTCGCCATGGTGTGGGCTGCCAGCGACTGTACCGGACACCGGGGGCAGTCGTAGCAGTTCTTGGCGTTCGGTGCCCCTGAAGGATGATGATGTTTCAGGCTGAAACACCTGTGCCGGCCAGTAGACCACAGCAGGTTGTCCTGACGGGCTTCGGCGATGTGGTCGTGGTGCCAACCTCAGCCTTTGGCCGCCGACCTCAGCCGTCAAAGACTGAGGTCGGCGACCAACGGCTGAGGTTGGCACCACCGGGTGACGTTCGTGGCTCAGGGGAAGACGCTGGGGACCCGGGGAGGACCAGCTAGGCGGCCGCCAGCCGGACCAGAGGGGCCAGGTCGATGCCGAGCGCCCGGGCCCGCAGCAGGTGGTCAGCAGCAGCGATGGTCCGCGCGTGCTCGTCGCTGGTCACGTCGGCCCCGTAGTGCGTGGCGAACCAGTCGGCGGTGGCGGCCCACGAGACCAGCGTCCAGCCATCGCCAGACTGGACCGGCGGGAACCCGCCAGGGCCGCGCTTGCCGTTGGCCAGCAACCGGACCGATTCGTAGGTACGGCCCACCCGCTGTGCGACGGTCTTGAGCGAGACCAGGTCTTCGTCCTCGAGCGCGACGACCCGGAAACCGGCCCGTGCGGCGTCGAGCCATGCCGAGATGATGGCCTCGGCGAGCGACTCGCAGCGGCGGTGGACGTGGATCACTCCTCGTCCACCGTGGGTGCCGGGGGTGGAGTCGTCGAAACCGGCTTCGTACAGCGCGTCGTACTCCTCGTCCACCGGTGGGCGGTCGAGGTAGATCGTGAACTCGTGCAGCTCCATCGTCCTCACTCCTGTCGGTGCTGGTGCCTGCTGGCGAACAGACGGATGTCTCGTGCGTTGTCCTCGGGGACCCGGGGCGTGGAGTAGACCGCACGGACGTCCCCGCAGCCCACACAGCGGACCATCCCCCAACGGTGACCTTTGTGGACCACGACGACCTCGAACCGGTCTGGGTCAAGCTCTGCCAGCGCAGCGTTGATCGCGTTTTTCGGGTGCCGCCCTGCGCTGATCATCTGTTGACTCTACACAACATGTTGTGCATGTACAACACCCGCGCAGGTTCGGCCACAGGCTGATGGTCGAGTTGACCGGGCGCGCCAGGTGCGACGTTCTGCCGCGCTCCCTGGCCGCGAGTAGCGTGGGAGCATGACGCGGATCGGTAGCAGTGACCTGGACGTCTTTCCGTTGGTGTTCGGGGGCAACGTGTTTGGGTGGACGGTGGACCAGGCGGCAGGGTTCGCGCTGCTCGACGCGTTCGTCGACGGCGGGGGGACGATGGTCGACACCGCGGACGGGTACTCGTGGTGGGTGCCGGGCAACGAAGGGGGCGAGTCTGAGACGGTCATCGGGGCGTGGATGGCCTCCCGGGGCAACCGTGACCAGGTGCTCGTGGCGACGAAGGTCGGGTGGGACCCGCGGTGCAAGGGCCTGCACCCGGACACGATCGTCCGAGCGGCCGACGCGTCGTTGACGCGGCTGGGGACCGACCGTATCGACTTGTATTACGCGCACTTCGACGACCCGGATGTGCCCATGGCTGATTTCGTCGGGGCGCTCAGCGCCCTGGTCGACGCAGGCAAGGTGCGTTACATCGCCCCGTCGAACTTCACCGCCGAGCGTCTGGACGAGTGGGCTGCGGTGACCGCTGCCCACGGCGCGCACCACGCGGTGGCGTTGCAACCGCACTACAACCTCGTCGAACGCGGTTTTGAGACCAATGGGTTGCGTGACGCTGCGACCCGGCAGAACCTGGGCGTCTTGCCGTACTTTGCGTTGGCCAACGGGTTCCTCACAGGCAAATACCGCCCTGGAGCGCGTGCCACCGGCGAGCGTGCCGCCAAGGCGGTGGCGCACCTGACCCCTCACGGCCAGGCCGTCTTGGGGGTGCTCGACCAGGTCGCTGCCACCCATGGCGTCGAGGTCGCGACTGTGGCGCTGGCGTGGTTGCGCGTCCAGCCGACAGTCGTGGCACCGATCGCCTCGGCGAGCCGCCTCGACCAGCTGCCAGCGCTGCTGGCCAGCGCCACCCTGGAGCTGTCCCCCGAGGAGATCGCCACCCTCAGCTCAACCTGATGAAGACACTGGGGACGGTTCCTCTGTCTTGCCTGGTCACGATCGAATTTGTTCAGGCGGGTCGTGGCGGGCCTCGCAGGAGTAGACGACAACGCTGGTCATCGCTGGGTGAGGTGCGCTCAAAGAGACCGATCACGTCGACAGCGCGCTGACCAGGCAAGACATAGGAACCGTCCCCATTGTCCGGGCCCGAGGGTCAGGGGCTGTCCCAGAAGGCGTACTCGTTGCCGAACTCCCGGCCGTGCAGGGTCTGGCGCTGGTGGGCGGTGAGCTGGGCGAGGTCGCACGCGTCGTCCCAGTGGTCGGCGACGGCGCCCCGGACACGGTCGATGATCGCCTCTGCGGCGGACGCCGAGAGTCGGGTGCGACGGCGCGGCACAGGCGCAGCTGTGAGGCCCGTTGCCCGTCGCGAGTGATACCGATCGCCTGGGTCGAGGTGGTCACAGACCTGGGCTGGGGGGCCAGGTCGTACGCCGGGGTGAGCGTGAGGCAGGACCTGTCCCAGAACGCGGCGTGGTTGCGCAGGTGGTCGTCGTTGTTGCCGACCAAGATGCTCAGCACGAGCCGGGTGAACACCTCGGTGAGGGTGGCCTGCACGTCGGTCCACGGGCCGGTGCGGATGGTGTCGGCGATCTGGGCGTAGGTCGCGTGGTGCGAGCCCATCTTGTTCATACCCAGCACCGTGAGCATCGAGACGACCTGCCGACGGGTGCGCACTCCCGCGCGGGTCGGGTGCGCCGGGCGGTCGAACCGGTCGACGAGCATGACCGTGCGGCCGCCAGCGGCCACCACCCTCACCGCGGGCACGGTGATGCCGGCGACGGTCTTCTGGTGCTCGTCGTACGCGTCAGCGATGTGCTGCTCTAACGTTCGGGTCGAAAACCCTGGACCCGGGCTGGCGGGCCGTGCCGGATAGGGTCGGGGGGTGGCTGATCCTGCGACGTACCGCCCTGGCCCGGGGGAGGTGCCTGACGCGCCGGGGGTGTACCGGTTCGCCGACGACCACGGGCGGGTGGTGTACGTCGGGAAGGCCAAGTCGTTGCGCAGCCGGCTGGCCAGTTACTTCGGGGACCTGTCGGGGTTGCACCCGCGGACCCAGCAGATGGTGACCACGGCGGCGAGCGTGCAGTGGACGGTCGTGGGCACCGAGGTGGAGGCTCTGGCGCTGGAGTACTCGTGGATCAAGGAGTTCGACCCGCGGTTCAACGTCAAGTACCGCGACGACAAGTCCTACCCGTACCTGGCGGTCACCTTGGACGAAGAAGTCCCGCGGGTGCAGGTGATGCGGGGGGCGCGGCGCAAAGGGACGCGCTACTTCGGGCCGTACGCGCACGCGTGGGCGATCCGCGAGACCGTGGACCTGCTGCTGCGGGTGTTTCCCGTGCGGACCTGCTCGTCGGGGGTGTACCGGCGGGCCGGGTCGTCAGGACGGGCGTGCTTGCTGGGGTATATCGACAAGTGTTCAGCGCCGTGCGTGGGACGGGTCAGCGCCGACGAGCACCGGGCGCTGGCCGAGGATTTCTGCGACTTCATGGCTGGGTCCACCGCGAAATTCACCCGGCGGCTGACAGCGCAGATGGAGCAGGCCGCAGCAGAGCTCGACTTCGAGCGGGCCGCACGTCTGCGTGATGATCTCGCTGCCATGGCCAAAGCGACCGAACGCAACGCTGTGGTGCTGCCCGACGGGACCGACGCCGACGTGTTCGCCCTGGTCGGTGACGAGCTGGAAGCCGCCGTCGCGGTGTTCCACGTACGCGACGGGCGGATCCGCGGCGAACGTGGCTGGGTCGTGGAGAAAGTCGAGGACATCGACGACGCGGCGCTCGTGCAACGGTTGTTGTCGCAGGTCTACGGCGGTGACGCACCTGCCGGGGTGCCGCGTGAGGTCCTGGTCCCTGTGCTGCCGACCGACGCCGACCAGGTCATGGCCTGGCTCACCCAGCGCAGCGCCCAGAGCGCCAAAGTTGCTGTGAGGGTGCCCCAGCGCGGTGACAAACGTGAGCTCGCCCAGCGGGTGGCGGCCAATGCCGAGCACGCCCTGGCCCTGCACCGCACCCGTCGCGCGGGGGACCTGACGACCAGGTCCCAGGCCCTGCGTGAGCTTGCTGAGGCTCTCGACCTCGACAACGCCCCGCTGCGTATCGAGTGCTACGACGTGTCGCACAACCAGGGCACCTACCAGTCAGCGTCCATGGTGGTTTTCGAAGACGGGTTGCCGCGCAAGGCCGAGTACCGGCTGTTCAACGTCCGCGGGCCTGACGGCGATGGTGCCGCCGACGACACCGCAGCCATGCACGAGGTGATTTTTCGCAGGTTCAAGCGTTACCTCGCAGGCCGCGACGGCGACGAAACCCCCGAGACGGGGGAGGTGGTCGAGCCGGCCGACCCCAAGGCCCGGCGTTTTGCCTACCCGCCGAACCTCGTCGTCGTCGACGGTGGTCCGCCGCAGGTCGCCGCTGCTGCTGCGGCCATGGACGAGCTGGGTGTCGCCGATGTGGCCCTCATCGGGCTGGCCAAACGGCTCGAAGAGGTCTGGTTGCCCGACGAGGAGTTCCCTCTCGTCCTGCCACGTGCCTCCCAGGGCCTGTACCTGCTGCAACGTGTGCGTGACGAGGCGCACAGGTTCGCCATCGCCGCGCACCGCAAACGCCGCAGCAAGGGGATGACGGCCTCGGTGCTCGACGACGTTCCGGGCCTGGGACCAGCCCGCCGCCAGGCGTTGCTCGACGCGTTTGGTTCTGTACGACGCCTGCGCCAGGCCACCGTCGACGAGGTCGCCGCTGTGCCGACCATCGGTCCGCATACCGCGCACGCTGTCGTACAAGCGTTTCACCCGGGTGAGGAATGAGGAGTCTCGCTGGGCAAAACCACCGGAGTCCGTTCGGCTGACCAGGCAAGGCCCTGTGCCCCCAGCCGTGCCAAGATCGAGATATGACCTCCGACGAGCCGTCGCCGACCACCGTCCCGACCGGGATCCCCGCGCTGGAGGCAGCTACTCCGGCACCACGTTCGGCCCACCCCCAGGTGGTGCTCATCACAGGGATGTCCGGGGCAGGCCGGTCGAGGGCTGCAGCAGCCCTCGAGGACCTCGGCTGGTACGTCGTGGACAACCTGCCTGTCCCGATGCTCGCACCGCTGGTGGGGATGATGACGTCCTCGTCGGCGCACGGGGTGCAGCGTCTGGGTGCGGTGATCGACGCCCGCGGGCGTGACTTTGCCCAGCTGCTCGGCGAGCTCGACAGCCTGGGCAACAAAGGTGTGGACGTCCACATCATGTTCCTGGACGCCTCTGACGAGGTGCTGGTGCGCCGGTTCGAGTTCGTCCGGCGTCCCCACCCCTTGCAGGGCAGCACGACCGTCCTGGAAGCCATCGCCTTGGAACGGTCGTTGCTGGCCGACGTCCGTGCGCGGGCCAACTGGTTGGTGGACACCTCCGAGACGACGGTCCACGACCTGGACCGCCAGGTACGCCAGGCTCTGGCCCGGCCTGACGAAGACGTCGTGCAGGTCTCGGTCATGAGCTTTGGTTTCAAGTACGGGCTGCCGCTGGACGCTGACTACGTCGCCGACGTGCGGTTCTTGCCCAACCCGTACTGGATCTCCGAGCTGCGGCACCTGACCGGCCGTGACGGGCCGGTGCGCGAGTACGTCATGTCGCGCACCGGTGCCGAGACGTTCGTCGACCGGTACGTCCAGTCTCTGGAACCTGTGCTTGCCGGTTACCTGCGCGAAGGCAAGTACTACATGACCATCGCCGTGGGCTGCACCGGCGGCAGGCACCGGTCGGTGGCGGTCTCTGAGCAGGTCGCCTCCCGCCTGCGGGCACTGGGCCACCGTGTGTCGGTGCAGGCCCGCGACATCGACAAGGAATAATGACGGTATGAGCGAGCGCGTTCTCAAGAGGGACAAGCGCCGACCAGCGATCACAGCACTCGGAGGCGGGCACGGGTTGTCAGCAACCCTGTCGGCCTTGCGGCACCTGACCGACACCATCACGGCAGTGGTCACCGTCGCCGACGACGGTGGCTCGTCAGGGCGTCTGCGCGACGAGCTCCAGGTGCTGCCCCCCGGTGACCTTCGTATGGCACTGGCGGCGTTGTGCGACGACACCAAATGGGGCCGGACCTGGCGTGATGTCCTCCAGCACCGGTTCTCCTCGCTGGGGCCCCTCGACCAGCACGCTGTGGGGAACCTGCTCATCGCAGGGGTGTGGGAGCTGCTCGACGACACTGTCGCAGGGCTGGACCTCGTCGGACAGCTGCTCGGCGCCCGCGGACGGGTGCTGCCCATGTCGTTGGAGCCTGTGAGGATCGAGGCGGAGGTCCACCGCGCCGACGGACGCCACCGGATCGTTCGGGGCCAGTCGGCGGTCGCGCGTACCGCCGATCCCATCGAGAGGGTGCGTCTGGTACCGGGTGAACCGGCCGAGTGCCCCGAAGCGGTCCAGGCGGTCCTGGAAGCGGACTGGGTGATTCTGGGACCAGGTTCCTGGTACACCTCGGTGCTGCCGCACCTGTTGGTCCCGGTGCTGCGCGACGCGTTGGGGTCCACGTCGGCCCGGATCGTCGTGACGTTGAACATCGAACCGGAAGAAGCGGGGGAGACCGCCGGGATGCGCGCCCACGAGCACCTGGGGGTCCTGCGGCGGCACGCTCCTGACCTGCGGCTCGAGGCTGTGGTGGTGGATCCCAGCGCTGTGGAAGACCTGGAGCGGCTCGAAGGTCTGTGCCAGGCGATGGGTGCCCGGCTGCTCGTGCGGCCAGTGCGCAGATCCAATGGTTCTGCCCGGCATGACCCTCTGCGGCTGGCTGCGGCGCTACGCGACATCACCGAAGATGTGGGTCGTGACCAGGCAGACAAACCCCCAGAGAACCAGCCGAAGGACGGTCCCGAACCTGTCGACCAGAGCACCTGAGACAGTCTCAACACCCGGAGGCGTGGTCGAAGAACCGCACAAGGTGGCACGATATTCGCCATGTCGCTGACCGCTCAAGTGAAGGACGAGCTCGCTCGGCTCAAGATCGACAAGACCTCGTGCCGCAAGGCCGAGGTCTCAGCCATGCTGCGGTTCGCCGGTGGGTTGCACATCATCTCCGGCAGGATCGTCATCGAGGCTGAGCTCGACACGTCGATCGCTGCGCGGCGCCTGCGCCAGGCGATCTTGGACCTGTACGGGCACCAAGGGGAGATCATCGTGGTCTCCGGCGCGGGGCTACGTCGGGGTAACCGCTATGTGCTGCGGATCATCAAAGACGGCGAGTCCTTGGCCCGCCAGACCGGTCTGCTGGACAACCGGGGCCGCCCGGTGCGAGGGCTGCCGTCCCAGCTGGTCTCCTCGGGGGTGGGCGAGGCTGAGGCCGCTTGGCGCGGGGCTTTCTTGGCGCACGGGTCGCTGACCACCCCTGGGCGTTCGTCGTCGCTGGAGGTGACCTGCCCGGGCCCCGAAGCAGCATTGGCACTCGTCGGTGCGGCACGGCGGCTAGGAATCGCTGCCAAAGCCCGTGAGGTGCGCGGTGTGGACCGGGTGGTGATCCGTGACGGTGACGCGATCTCGGCCATGCTGACCCGTTTGGGGGCGCACGACGCGACCCTGGTCTGGGAAGAGCTGCGGGTACGCCGTGAGGTGCGCGGCACCGCCAACCGTATGGCGAACTTCGACGACGCGAACCTGCGCCGCTCGGCCCGTGCCGCTGTGGCAGCCGGTGCCCGGGTCGAACGTGCTTTCGAGATCCTTGGCGACGAGGTGCCCGAGCACCTGCGGGAGGCTGGCGAGCTACGGCTGGCACACAAACAGGCGTCCTTGGAAGAGCTGGGCAAGATGTCGGACCCGCCGCTGACCAAAGACGCCGTCGCCGGACGTATTCGGCGCCTGCTGGCGACGGCCGACAAACGCGCCTCAGAGCTCGGCGTCCCGGACACCGAGTCGGCGCTGAGCATGGATCTTCTCGATATCTGAGGCACAACGTCTCGCCGGAGCCCGATTTGGTGTGGTGTTGGCGACACTGCCCCGGTCTGCTGGCGTCTGCCGTGACCTGCACCGGGCCTGTTAGCGGCGACGCCCCTCTGAGCGCCTGAGGCGTCATGGCAGGGGTAGGCGATTGGATATAGGGTCATGGTGTCCGACCACCCCGTGCACACGCCGGACGGCAGTACGGGCGCGGCTGGGCGCGGACCGCACGCCGGTCGTGCGGACGCAACACTGCTACTGGTGCGCCGACCCGTCGGCGCAGTCCGAGGAGGGCACGTGACCATCAAGGTCGGCATCAACGGTTTTGGCCGGATCGGGCGCAACTTCTTGCGCGCCATCGTCGCAGAGGGCGCTGACATCGAGGTCGTCGGCGTCAACGACCTCACCGACAACAAGACCCTGGCGCACCTGATGAAGTACGACACGGTGCTCGGCAGGTTCCCGCTGAGTGTGGCTTATGACGAGTCGAACATCATCGTGGACGGCAAGAAGATGGCCGCCATGGCCGAGCGGGACCCGGCGGCGCTGCCGTGGGGCGACCTCGGCGCAGATATCGTCATCGAGTCCACGGGGTTCTTCACCGACGCCACCAAGGCCAAGGCCCACCTGGCTGGCGGCGCCAAGAAGGTCCTCATCTCCGCCCCCGCGACCAACGAAGACATCACGGTCGTCATGGGCGTGAACAACTCCCTGTACGACCCGGCTGCGCACCAGATCGTGTCCAACGCGTCGTGCACGACCAACTGCCTGGCCCCCATGGCCAAGGCGCTGAACGACTCGGTCGGTATCCAGCGTGGTCTGATGACCACGATCCACGCCTACACCGGCGACCAGAACCTGCAGGACGGTCCGCACCGCGACCTGCGCCGGGCCCGGGCCGCGGCGCAGAACATCGTGCCGACGTCCACCGGTGCGGCCAAGGCCGTGGCGCTGGTGCTGCCTGAGCTCAAGGGCAAGCTCGACGGGTTCGCCATGCGTGTGCCGACCATCACCGGCTCGGCCACCGACCTGACCTTCGTGGCCAACAAAGAGGTCACGGTGGACGAGGTCAACGCTGCGGTGAAGGCTGCCGCCGACAGCTCGCTCAAAGGCATCCTGGAGTACTGCGACGAGCCGATCGTCTCCAGTGACATCATCACCAACCCGCACCAGAGCATCTTCGACTCCAAGCTCACCAAGGTGCAGGGTGACCTGGTCAAGGTCGTGTCGTGGTACGACAACGAGTGGGGGTACTCCTCCAGCCTCGTGCACCTGACCGAGTACGTCGGCGAGCGGCTCTGACCGCTACGCCATGGCGAGCGTCCGCGCACCGTTCACGGCGCGCGGACGCTCGCACGTCAGGCCCCATCAGTGACGACCCACGAACTGAGGAACTATGAAGACTATTGACGACTTGGGCGACCTGCGCGGCAAGCGCGTCCTGGTCCGCTCTGACTTCAACGTGCCGCTCGACGGCACCACCATCACCGACGACGGGCGGATCCGCGCCGCCCTGCCGACCCTCACGCGCCTGGCCGACGCCGGTGCCAAGGTCGTGGTCACCGCGCACCTGGGCCGGCCCAAGGGCGAGCCGGACCCCAAGTACTCCCTGGCCCCTGCTGCCGCCCGCCTGGGCGAGCTGCTGGGCAAACCTGTGGCGCTGGCTGCCGACCTCGTCGGACCGTCGGCCCAGCAGGTCGTGGCCGACCTGGCCGACGGTGACGTCGCCATGCTCGAGAACGTGCGTTTCGACGCGCGCGAGACCTCCAAGGACGACGCCGAGCGCGGGGCCCTGGCCGACGAGCTGGCAGCCCTGGCCGACGCGTTCGTCTCCGACGGGTTCGGCGTGGTGCACCGCAAGCAGGCGTCGGTCTACGACGTGGCCCAGCGCCTGCCGCACGCTGCAGGCCTGCTGGTGGTCAACGAGGTCGCCTCGTTGCGGCGGGCCACCGACGACCCGGCGCGCCCGTACGTCGTCGTGCTCGGCGGGGCGAAGGTCTCCGACAAGCTCGGCGTGATCTCGAACCTGCTGGGCAAGGCCGACCGCCTGGTCATCGGCGGCGGGATGCTCTACACCTTCTTGGCTGCCCAGGGCTTCTCGGTGGGCACGTCCCTGCTCGAGGCCGACCAGGTCAGCACCGTCAAGGGCTACCTGGCCGACGCAGCCGCCCGTGGCGTGGAGATCGTGCTGCCGGTCGACACCATCGTGGCCCCGGCGTTCGCCGCGGACGCCCCGGCGACTGTCGTGGCTGTCGACGCGATCCCTGACGACCAGATGGGCCTGGACATCGGCCCGGAGTCTGCCGAGCTGTTCGCCTCGAAGATCGTCGACGCCAAGACCGTGGTGTGGAACGGCCCAGCCGGGGTGTTCGAGTTCGAGGCGTTCGCCGCAGGCACCCGTGCCGTGGCCCAAGCCTTGGTCGACGCGGGCACGAACGGCGCGTTCACCATCGTCGGTGGCGGCGACTCTGCTGCTGCTGTGCGGTTGCTCGGCTTCGACGAGGCCGGGTTCGGGCATATCTCCACCGGTGGTGGGGCGAGCCTGGAGCTGCTGGAGGGCAAGTCGCTGCCCGGTATCGCCGTGCTGGAGTCCTGATGTCTTCGAACAGCACAGCGGCTGGACGCACCCCGCTCATGGCGGGCAACTGGAAGATGAACCTCGACCACCAGCAGGCCATCGCCACTGTCCAAAAGCTCGCCTGGGAGCTGCGCGACGGCAAGCACGACTTCGAGTCCGTCGAGGTCGCGGTGCTTCCCCCGTTCACCGACATCCGCTCGGTGCAGACCCTCGTCGACGCCGACAAGCTGTCCATCGTCTACGGCGGGCAAGACCTGTCGGCGCACACCTCCGGTGCCTACACCGGGGAGGTCTCCGGGCAGTTCCTGGCCAAGCTGGGCTGCACGTACGTCGCGGTCGGGCACTCTGAGCGCCGCCAGTACCACGGCGAGGACGAGGCTGTCACCAGCGCCAAGGTCAAGGCTGCGCTGGCCCACGACCTGGTCCCGATCTTGTGCATCGGCGAAGAGCTGGAGGTCCGCGAGGCTGGCGAGCACATCGCCCACACCTTGCGCCAGCTCGACGGCGGTCTCGAACCGCTCACCGCTGAGCAGGTCGCTGGTCTGGTCATCGCCTACGAACCGGTCTGGGCCATCGGCACAGGCGTGGTCTGCGGCACCGACGAGGCCCAGGAGATGGCTGCGGCCATCCGTGCCCGCCTCGCCGAGCTGTACGACCAGGCCACAGCCGACGCCGTACGCATCTTGTACGGCGGCTCGGTCAAGTCGTCCAACGTCGCGGCGATCATGGACCTGCCCGACGTCGACGGTGCCCTCGTCGGCGGGGCCAGCCTCGACCCCGTCGAGTTCGCCACGATCGTGCGCTACCAGGCGCACGTCCGCTGACTCCTCGGTTAGAGGCCGTCGGCCCGCCCCTGGGCCGGCGGCCTCACAGGTCAGCTCCGTGCACCGCGTGTTGGCGACAGGTGCTGAGCGGGGTGGATCTGGGGGCAGACTGGCCTGGTTCGTGGGGTTGCGGTTCTGCCTCGGCGGATTGTCGCTTACCCTGGTGGCAGGAGGCCGGTCTCGGCCTTGGTCACGTCGTAGTGGAGGAAGATCTGCGTGGGAGCGTTGAAGTTCGCCCTCCAGGTGTTGCTGGTGCTGGCCAGCCTCCTGCTGGTGCTCTTGGTGCTGCTGCACAAGGGCCGTGGTGGCGGCCTGTCAGACATGTTCGGTGGCGGGATCAGCTCGTCGGCTGGTAGCTCAGGCGTGGCCGAGCGTAACCTCAACCGGATCACGATCGGTTCCGCTCTGGTGTGGACGGTCATCATCATCGTGCTCGGTCTCATCGAGACCCGCTGGCCCGATATCTGAGAGCTGAGGACCGTGTGAGGGAGCAGACCTGATGGCCGGTGGAAGTGCCATACGTGGTTCGCGCGTCGGTGCCGGACCTATGGGTGAGTCGGAGCGTGGCCTGGCCGCGCCACGGGTGTGGATCTCGTACTGGTGCGTCAACGGCCACGAGACCCGCCCGAGCTTCGCCGAGGAGGCCGTCGAGGAGGCCCCGGTGACCTGGGACTGCCCCCGCTGCGGCTTTCCCGCAGGCCAGGACCAGGACCACCCCCCGTCCCCCTCACGTAACGAGCCCTACAAAACCCACCTCGCCTACGTCAAAGAGCGTCGCACCGAAGAGGACGGCGCTGCCCTTCTCGACGAGGCACTGGCGGCGCTGCGGGCACGCCGCGGCGGTTAGCAGGCCGCGCCGGACAGCGACCGACCACGTCTGGCCGCAGCCCGACAAGAGTGGTCCACACCTGCCCCGTAGACTGGCGGACGTGATCTCACGGATTGACCTGCGTGGCAAGACCCTCACCCGGCGCGAGCTCGTCGCTGCCCTGCCTCGTGCCGAGCTGGACGTGGAGCAGGCTGCTGAACAGGTGGCCCCCGTCGTCGCCGACGTGCGTGACCGTGGCGCCGACGCCCTGCGCGACTGGGCGCAGAAGTTCGACCGGGTGCGCCCCGAGCACCTGCGCGTCCCCGCGCAGGCCATCGCCGCTGCTGTCGAGGCGCTCGACCCGGCGGTGCGCAGTGGGCTGGAGGAGGCCATCGACCGGGTGCGGCGGGTCCACGCCGCGCAGGTCCCGCAGCCGTTCACGGTGCAGGTCGCACCAGGGGCCCAGGTGCGCCAACGCTGGCTGCCGGTGCGTCGGGTGGGTTTGTACGTCCCAGGTGGGCTGGCGCTGTACCCGTCGTCAGTGGTCATGAACGTCGTCGCCGCGCAAGAGGCAGGTGTGGTCTCCCTCGCGGTGACGTCGCCACCGCAGGTGTCCAACGGTGGGTTGCCAGACCCGGGCGTGCTCGGCACGTGCGGGCTGCTGGGTGTGGACGAGGTGTACGCGGCCGGGGGAGCCCAAGCCGTGGCCATGTTCGCCTACGGTGCGGCCGAGGCTGACGGGACGGTGGTCTGCGAACCGGTCGACGTGGTCACCGGCCCGGGCAACGTGTACGTCGCTGCCGCCAAACGGCTGGTCCGCGGGGTCGTCGGGATCGACGCCGAGGCTGGTCCGACAGAGATCGCGATCCTCGCCGACGCCACTGCCGACCCCCGCCACATCGCCGGGGACATGCTCTCCCAGGCTGAGCACGACCCTCTCGCCGCGTCGGTGCTGGTCACAGACTGCGAAGAGCTGGCCGACGCGATGGAGCAGGCCCTGGCACGCCAGCTTGCCACCACGGCCAACCGTGAGCGGGCGACGACCGCCCTGGCCGGGCCGCAGTCGGCGGTCGTGCTGGTCGACGACATGGCCGCCGGGCTGGACGTCGTCAACGCCTACGGCGCTGAGCACCTCGAGCTCCACACCGCCGACGCTGCCGCTCTCGCCGAGCAGGTGACCAGCGCCGGAGCCATCTTCGTCGGGACGTGCTCACCGGTGTCGCTGGGAGACTACGTCGCCGGGTCGAACCACGTGCTGCCCACCGGTGGTGCCGCGCACTACTCGTCCGGTCTGGGGGTGCACTCGTACGTCCGCGCTGTGCAGGTGATCGAGTACGACGCTGACGCCCTGGCAGCCGTCGCCGACCATGTCGTCGCCCTCGCCGGTGTCGAGAAGCTGCCAGCCCACGGCGAGGCGGTCCAGGTACGGTTCGGGTGACAGTCCAACGCCCGCCGGGGCGTGCCGCGAGCACCGCCGAAGGTGCTGAACGCCGCGGCGACGAGCCCGGTACGCGCACCACGGGCAGCACCCGCGAGACACGGCGGTACTCCAGGCACGCTCTGGTTGCCGCCATGACGGTGTACTTGCTGGCGGTCGCTGTGGTGACCCTCACCCCGGCGACCGAAGGCGGGCACAGCCCGATCTGGTACATCATGCAGTTCTTGCACCGGTTCGCCGGCACGGGGTGGGTGACCGAACCGCGGTTGGAGCTGGCGGCCAACGTGGTGATGTTCGTCCCGCTGGGGCTGCTCGGGGTGCCGCTCGTCGGACGCTCGCGCTGGTGGTGGGTCATCGTCGCAGGTGTGCTGCTCACGTGCTTCATCGAGACGGCCCAGCTGGGCATCCCCGGCCGGGTGACTGACGTGCGCGATATCGTCGCCAACTCCTGCGGTGCCGCCCTGGGGACTGCGGTGTGCCTGGCGGTGTACAGGTTGTGGGCGCTGCGTCGTCCCAGGGTCCACCCGGAGGTGACGGCGCCGTGAGGATGGACGCTGATGAGGTCCGGTGGCCGATGGTCTCTAGAATCGACAACGTGACCTTGCCCCTGCGACCTGAGCTGGTTGGGCTGAACCCCTACGGGGCACCCCAGCTGGACGTGCCGGTGCTGCTCAACACCAACGAGAACCCGTACCCACCCAGCGCGGCCGTCGTCGACGACATCGCCGAGGCGGTCCGCACCACGGCACAGGGGCTGAACCGCTACCCGGACAGGGATTTCCTGGCGCTGCGCACCGAGCTGGCTGACTACCTGGCCACCGAGTCCGGGGTCCGGGTGGACCCTGGCGGGATCTGGGTGGCGAACGCGTCGAACGAGGTCATGCTGCACGTCTTGCAGGCGTTCGGGGGCCCAGGGCGCACAGTGCTGAGCTTCGCGCCGACGTACTCCATGTACCCCGAGTACGCCCGCGACACTTTCACCACCTGGGTCGCTGGGCGCCGCACCGAAGACTTCACGCTGGACCCCGACCACGCCACCGCGTTGGTCGACCAGGTGCGCCCGTCGGTGGTCTTGCTGGCCAGCCCCAACAACCCCACAGGTACGGCCCTGCCGGTGGCCACGGCACGTGCGGTGCTCGACGCCGCCGCCGGGGTACCAGGTGGGTGCGTCGTGGTGGTCGACGAGGCGTACGGCGAGTTCCGCCGCCCTGGCACACCGTCAGCCACCGAGCTGCTCGCCGAGCACCGGCACCTGGCGGTCGTGCGGACGATGTCCAAAGCGTTCGGCCTGGCCGGAGCCAGGGTCGGGTACCTGGCAGCAGCCACCGAGCTGGTGGACGCCCTGCGCGTCGTACGTCTGCCCTACCACCTGTCGGCGGTGACCCAGGCGGTCGCCCGGGCGGCCCTGCGCCACGCCCCAGAGCTGATGGCACAGGTCGGTGAGCTGCGTGCGCAACGAGACCGTTGGGTAGAGGATCTTCGTGCCAGGGGCCTGACAGCGTGCGACTCGGACGCGAACTTTGTGCTCTTCGGCGTGTTCGACGACGCTCACGCACTTTGGCAGGGTTTGCTCGACCGTGGTGTGCTGGTGCGTGAGGTCGGTCCCGCTGGGTGGCTGCGGGTGTCGATCGGCACACCTGACGAGATGGCGGTTTTCGGGACCGCCCTGGACGAGGTGGTGGACCAGTGAAGCACCGCACCGCAGTGGTCGACCGCACGACGGCCGAGTCCGCCGTGCACGTCGAGCTCGACCTGGACGGCACGGGAAAGACCGAGGTCACCACGACCGTCCCCTTCTACGACCACATGCTCACCGCCTTGGGCAGGCACTCGCTGGTCGACCTGGTGGTCCGGGCGACCGGCGACACTGACGTCGACGCCCACCACACTGTCGAAGACGTGGCGATCTGCTTGGGCCAGGCCCTGCGCCAGGCCCTGGGGGACAAAGCCGGTATCGCACGTTACGGCGAGGCGACGGTGCCCCTGGACGAGGCCCTGGCCCAAGCAGTCGTGGACGTCTCTGGCCGCCCCTACCTGGTGCACACCGGCGAGAGCGACGAACAGGTGCACCACCTCATCGGCGGGCACTTCACCGGGTCGCTCACCCGGCACGTGTTCGAGTCGGTCGCGCACCACGGCGGCCTGACCCTGCACGTGCGGGTCCTCGCCGGGCGTGACCCGCACCATATCGTCGAAGCCCAGTTCAAGGCGTTCGCCCGGGCGCTGCGTGCGGCCGTCGCACCAGACGGCCGGGTCGTGGGTGTGCCGTCCACCAAAGGAACGTTGTGACAGGAACAGCGCCGTGACCACTGACCAGCCCGACCGCGACGACGAGTGGGTCCCCGACGGCCTGGACGGTGTGGTCGTCCCTGACGACCTGTCCAGCCTCGTCGTCCCCGACGACCTCAGCGGTATGGACAAGCTCCTCGGCGAGCCGACCCCCGAGCCTGCGCCGGACACGCCAGCCGACCTGGACGAGCCGGTGACCATCGCAATCTTGCTCACGCCGGTCGTCGCCGCCGAACCGCTGGCGGCAGTGTGCGTCCTGGCTGGGGTGCACGCTGACGCGGTCGGTTCGAACGCCGGGTCGCTCGCCGTCCTTGCTGACCCGACGACCGCATCCACCGCCGCGGCCAACGTCTCGCGGATGCTCCCGGGCACCCAGCTGGTCCTCCTGGAACGCCGTGACAGCTCGATCGAGGCTGGTGTGTGGTCCCATGGTGTGCGCGGTGACCAGGTTGTCGCCCCCGGCCTGTTTCTCGACGAAGGCCCTGCTGTCCTCGAAGACCTCTTGCTCGGCGACACCACTCCTGCCGACCTGGAAGGCACCGTCCCCAGCGCTGGTATCTCCCGATTCGAGGCGTTGCGCCTGATCAGCAAAGCTGCCTGGCGCGGCCGTAAGCACTGACCAGGGCTGTTTTGTTGGCCGCGGCGGCCAACATAGGCTGATGGCACGTCGGTACCACGCTCACCAGAGGAACACCATGATGAAGAAAGCCCTGTTCGCCGCGCTCGCGCTCACCGTCTCCCTCGGTCTGGGTGCCTGCCAGAGCTCTGGCAACACCTCCGACCGGACCGGTGGCGGGCCGGGCATCGTCGGGATGGACCAGGGCGGCGAGAACCAGGGTGGCCCAGACCAGCGTGGAGGGGACCAGGGCGGCGGGAACCAGGGCAACGCCCAGGCAGGTGGCATGGCGGCTCGTATGACCCCACCGGGGGCTACGGTGGTCGCCTCCGTGCCGGGTATGGTGGCGCTGGAGTCGACCGCATCGATGTCCGACGTGGTGGGTTTCTACGACACCGCGCTCGCACAGGTCGGCGCCAAGGGCGAGAAGACTGCTCTCACGTCGGTGGCTTGGGCCTTCGACGGCACCTACGACGGTGGCAAGCACCTCGAGGTCAGTGTGTCCGACCAGGACGGGATCCGCTTCGTCGGCGTGTTCTGGGACGAGTAGGCAGCACCGCTGTTGGTGGAGTCTGGCCCGGATGCCAGGGCCGTCCGGGTACCCTTAGCCCGTGCAGCCTCGTGTCGTCGTCCTGGACTATGGGTTTGGCAACGTCCGGTCGGCTCTCAAGGCCCTGGAACGGGTCGGTGCGCAGGTCGAGCTGACCGCTGAGCGCGCCGCTGCCGAAGCCGCTGACGGGTTGGTCGTCCCTGGGGTCGGTGCGTTCGCAGCGGTGATGGCAGGGCTGCGCGCCGTGGGTGGTGACCAGATCATCGACCGGCGGCTGGCCGGGGGGCGACCTGTGCTGGGTATCTGCGTGGGGATGCAGGTGCTGTTCGCCCGGGGGGTCGAGCACGACGTCGCCGCCGACGGGCTGGGGGAGTGGCCTGGTGTCGTCGACCGGCTCCAAGCCCCGGTGGTCCCCCATATGGGCTGGTCGACGGTGAGCGCCCCACCTGGGTCGGTGCTGTTCGAAGGGGTGGGTGACGAACGGTTCTACTTCGTTCACTCCTACGCTGCCCGATCATTCCCCATGGAACCAGGACCCCGGCGGGCCCCGTTGGTGACCTGGGCTGACCACTCAGGCCCGTTCGTCGCAGCTGTGGAGAACGGGCCGTTGTCGGCGACCCAGTTCCACCCGGAGAAGTCTGGCGACCCAGGATCTGCGCTGTTGCGCAACTGGGTCGCCACGTTGAGATGACCACGAACCCAAGGAGCGTCGTCATGAACGACCGTCTGATCTTGCTCCCCGCCGTCGATGTCGCCGATGGCCAGGCTGTGCGCCTGGTCCAGGGCGAGGCCGGCTCGGAGACGTCGTACGGCGACCCCCTCGACGCTGCGCTGGCGTGGCAGTCCGCCGGGGCGCAGTGGGTGCACCTGGTCGACCTGGACGCGGCCTTCGGCCGTGGTGACAACGCCTCGCGCCTGGCGCAGGTCACCGCGTTCCTCGTCGGCGCCGGGGTGGACGTCGAGCTCTCCGGTGGTATCCGCGACGACGCGAGCCTTGCCCGCGCCCTGGGTGCCGGGGCCACCCGGGTGAACCTGGGCACCGCCGCGCTGGAAGACCCGGACTGGACCGCTGACGTCATCGCCGAGCACGGCGAGAAGATCGCTGTGGGTCTGGACGTGCGCGGCACCACCCTCGCCGCGCGTGGCTGGACCCAAGAAGGCGGCGACCTGTGGGAAGTGCTCGCACGTCTGGACGAAGCAGGGTGCGCACGTTACGTCGTCACCGACGTCACCAAGGACGGCACCTTGCGCGGCCCCAACCTGGACCTGCTGCGCCAGGTGTGCGAACGCACCGACGCACCCGTCGTCGCCTCCGGCGGTGTGTCCACGCTGGACGACCTGAGAGCCCTGCGGGCCCTGGTCCCGTCCGGTGTGGAAGGCGCGATCGTCGGCAAGGCCCTGTATGCCGGTGCATTCACCCTCCCTGAGGCGTTGGACGTCGCTGGCTGATCAGGCGACGCGGGTGCCTTTGGCCAGCGTCCTGTACGGGACCGCCAGACGCCGCACCGCCAGCCAGACGCTCGCCGCAGCGAGCAGCAGGTTGGCGCCCAGCCCCCACGGCCACACAGGGGCGCCGGTCTCGGTGACCTTCGGTCTGACGGGGCTGACGTAGTCCGGCTCGGTGCTCCCCGGTCGCGTGGCTCTACTGACGTCGGTGACCGGGTCGTGGGTGATGTTGTACCCCATCTGCCGGTAGAGGTCGATGCACCTGTCGATCTGGAGGTCAGGTCCTTGGGCAGCTTCGCGCACCGAGAGCCGGATACCTGCCAGCGGGTCCCCTGAACGGACGACGTAGTCGGAGAGGCTGGAGCCATCCAACGACGGCAGCGGAGCAGAGTCAGCGACCACGACGAACGGGTTCGGCACCACCATCCACCACACACGTTCGGTGTGGATCTCCGTGCCGTCGTAGTAGTAATACTCCTCGTCCCACCGGGCGGAGCCGGCGGCGTAGTCGTACCAGGTGCAGCGGTCGACCGGTGCCATGAGCAGGCCAGCCTGGTCGTCGGCGTACCACTGCCTGCGTTCCTGCTCCCACTCCTGGGCCACCTCGGGGGGCAGGCCGTAGATGCGGTAGGTGGGTGTTTCGTCCACCACGAGGGTTGTCGCGAGCACCGGGACGATCACGGTGAACAGGCACAGGCACGTGACGACGAGATAGGAGGCGACTGTGGAGATGGCGACACGGCTGAACAACGCCGAGCAGCCGATCCCGACTGCGCACACCACAGCCACCTCGGTGAGGACCACCAAGAAGCAGACGATGACCTGCCACACCGAGATCGTGCCCAGCAGCGTCGTCCAGACGATGAACGGCAGTGCTGTGACCAAGAACACCGCCGCTGCGCACCAGGCGGCGACGAGCTTGCCGACGACGATCTCCGCCGGGGTCAGGGGTGTGGCCTGGAGGGTGGCCAGCGTGCCCGCCATCCGGTCGTTGTTGATGGAGGTCGATGTGAAGGCCGGAGCGATGAGCAGGCCCATCCCGAGGACGAGGAGCGTGATGGTCCCGAACGCCAGCGCCCCGGGGCTCGTGTCTGACGAGTCGGTCGAGCTGACCGCGGTGACGATGAGCGTGGTCAACCCTCCGATGACGACGAACCAGGCGACGAGGGCGACCGTCCACCGCCGTGAACGCACCCGTTGGCGCAGCTCGAGGTCGACGACGGTCCGCAGGCCGTGCAGCGACAGGCTCCACGTGTCGGCCAGACGGCCGCTGGGCCTCGGCGTGGTCGGTGTATCCAGCTTGGTGCTCACACCCGCTCCTCAGCCAACGACAGATACGTTTCTTCCAGCTGCCCGGCGACCGGGGCGACAGTGTGCAACGGGACCCCAGCGGCCACCGCGTCCTTGACCAGAGCGACGGCCTGGTCCTCGTCGGTGAGCCGGACGACCACCTGCGAGTCCGTGACGGTGTCGAGCGTGATCGCCTTGTCGGCCAGGAACGAGTGCAGTGCCGAAGGGTCGGTCGCCACCAGGCGCCACCGCCGCTCGACCTGGGGTTGTGCCTCCACGTCTACCGTACGGCCCCGTGAGAGGAAGACCGCGTGGTCGTAGACCTCTTCCAGCTCGGACAAGATGTGCGACGACACCAGCACGGTCTTGCCGCTGGCGGCCAGCGACCGCAAGGTCTGGCGCAGCTCGATACGCGAGCGGGGGTCCATACCTGAGGCTGGTTCGTCCAGCAGCAGGACCTGCGGGTCGTGGATCAGTGCCCGGGCCAGGCCTAGACGCTGTTTCTGCCCCCGTGACAGCACACGGGCCGGTCGGTCGGCCAGGTCCCACAGGTACAGCTGGTCGAGCAGCTCGTCGGCCCGCGAGCGTGCCGCCTCGTCGCTCATGCGGTACGCCCGCCCGTACACGGTGAGGATCTCGGTGCACGTCAACGTGTCCCACGTGCCGAAGACGTCGGGCATCCACCCCACCACAGCCCGCGCCCGCCTGCTGTGGTGCGCCATGTCCCACCCGGCGACGGTCGCCGTCCCTGCGTCGGCCTGCAGCAGCCCCGCCAGGACGAGCAGCAGCGTCGTCTTGCCGGAGCCGTTCGGGCCGACCAGGGCGGTGACCTTGCCAGCCGGAGCGGTGAACGACACCCGGTCGACCGCACGGACCGTGCCGAAGTGCCGTCTGAGGTTCTCCACGACGATCCCCGACGATGTGACCGGGCCGGGACCATCAGGGAGCGGGGGATCGCCGCGGAGGCTCATGCAGGGAGCGTATAGGAACGATCAGGACGTTCTGTGTACGTTGGTGGCGCTGACGTGCTGGTCTGGTGTCCGTTGTGTGTCAGTACGCGCGGGCCGGGTCAGCGACGCCAGAGCATCCGGCGCACGCTGAAGTTTTCGACGGCCTGGCGCAGGCCCAGCCCGCCGAGAGCCGTGATGACTGCCGCCCCGAGGACGATCTGGCCGACGAACACCGCACGGTTGAGGTCGAACGCTGGATGCCAGTGGACCCCTTCGTCATCGACGACGAAAACGCCGGTCGCACGGACACGGGTGGCGAAGCACCCGCCACCGCCCCCGGCCTCGGAATCTCCACAGCCCCCGCCAGAGCCTGTCCCCGAACCACCCATCACCTTGGCCACAGGGATCACGAGGGTGTCGCCGCGCTGGTACGCCTCGCCGTACACCCGGCGGATCGAGACGATGTCACTGACCGCGTCGGTGAACTGGCCCGGGTCGAAACTGCGCTTCTCCATGAGTCCTCCTCGTCGAACGTGTCATGTACCAGCATGGACCCAACTCCGTGCAGGTACCCAACGCCGTACGAAACTGTTTGGCCCGCCCTGAGGCCCTCGCGCGATGATGGTTCCATGCGTCTGTCCGGCTACGGCGTCCTGCGCGAGCGTGGCGTCGTACCTCTGCTCGTGCTGGGGTTCTTCGCCCGTCTGCCGCACTCCATGTGCGGGCTGGTGCTGACCTTGCACACCGTGCGCGCCCTGGGCCGCAGCTACGCCGAAGCAGGGTTGGTCACTGCTGCGCTGGCCGTGGGCCAAGGGCTGGGGGCGCCGTGGCGCGGACGTGCGGTCGACACCCAGGGGTTGCGGCGGGCTATGGTGCTGTCGCTGGTGGGCGCCGGGGCCTGGCTGGTCGCGCCGTTCCTGGAGTTCACCGGCCTGGTGGTCGCGGCGTTCGTCGGCGGGGTGCTGCTGGTCCCGGCATACTCGGTGACCCGCCAGTCGTTGGCGGTGCTCGTGCGAGACAGCCAGCGCGAGACAGCCTTCACCCTCGACGCGGTCGGCAACGAGGTCACCTGGATGGTCGGTCCGCTGCTGGCGGTGGTGTTGGCCACCGGGCTGTCGAGCGCCGTGGCGCTGGTCGTCCTCGCGGTGGTCTCGGTGGGTTCCGCGGTGGCGCTGATGGTCGTGAACCCCCCGACGCGCAGCACCCAGGGCACTGCCACGCCCGCCGCGGCTGGCTCGTCGTCGGCCGTGGGGGTGGCGGGGATGTTAGGTCTGTTCGCGGCCATGGCGGTGATCTTCGTGGGGGTGGACGTGTCGATCCTGGCTGCTCTCAACGAGGCAGGACGGCCCGGCGACATCGGGTGGGTCGTGGCGTGCTGGTCGGCCGGGTCGCTGGTCGGCGGGCTGGCCTACGCCGGTATGCGCCGCCGGTGGTCCCCGGTGGTGCTGATGACAGCGTTCGTGCTGCTGATCACCCCAGCGGCCCTGGCGCCGGTCCCTGTGTGGCTCGCGGTCGTGCTGTTCGTCTCCGGTGTGCCGTGCGCACCGACCCTCGCGGCGGTGACGACCCGGATGACCGAGCTGGTGCCCGAGCACCGGCGCGGCGAGGCCCTCGGGTGGATGGGTACCGCCTTGACTGTGGGCAGCACCATGGGGGCGCCGAGCGTCGGTTGGGTGATCGACCACAACGGTGCGAGCTGGGGGTTCGTCACCTCGACAGGTATCGGGGTGACGGTGGTGGGCTTGGTCGTGGTGGGCACCTGGGCTGCGAACCTGGTGCGGGCAAGGACCTCAGGCCGTGGTGCTGGTCTGGACGCTGGTCACGACACAGGGCCGGTGAGCCTCTCGCCAGGACCGTCGCCAGGGGCGTCGGGGTAAGCCGAGGCTTCGCGGAAGGCCAGCTGGACCGAGCGCAGCCCGTCGCGCAACGACCGGGCGTGCTCGTTGCCCAGGTCTGGGGCGGCAGCAGTGACCAGGCCCGCCAGAGCGGTGATGAGCTTACGTGCCTCGTCCAGGTCGGCCAGGTCCTCGCCGCGGACCTCGTCGGTGTCAGCTGCCAGCCCGCACTTGACCGCGGCGGCGGTCAGCAGGTGCACCGCCGCGGTGGAGATGAGCTGGACTGCGCTGAGCTCGGCGATGTCCCGGGTGGCGGTGGCGAGCTCGTCGGGGTCTGGTGCACTGGTCACTCGAGCATCCTGCCAGATGTTTCTCCCAGCCGGTTCTGGTACGATCGGCCGCTGACCGACCTGCGCGATGTGTGCAGGTGCACAAGCGGAGATCCCTCCCACCCGTTCCCGACACACAGGGCCCGGGTCGAGTCCACGGCCGTGGCACAGTGCCACGCCCGGCACCGGTACGCCGGTGGGACCTGTGAGCCTTCGTCTCGTGCCTGGGACGGAGGCCTTCTTCGTTTTCGAGGTCCACCGACGACCCGAAGGAGCAACACATCAGCGAGACCCGCATCAACGACCGGATCCGCGTCGCCGAAGTCCGCCTGGTCGGACCTGCTGGTGAACAAGTCGGCATCGTGCGGTTGGAAGACGCCTTGCGCCTGGCGCAGGACGCCGATCTCGACCTCGTGGAGGTCGCACCTGACGCCCGGCCGCCGGTCGTCAAGATCATGGACTACGGCAAGTTCAAGTACGAAGCGGACATGAAGGCCCGTGAAGCCCGGCGCAACCAGGCGAACACGGTCCTCAAAGAGATCCGCTTCCGGCTGAAGATCGACCCGCACGACTACGGCACCAAGAAGGGCCATGTCGAACGGTTCCTGCGGGCCGGTGACAAGGTGAAGGTGATGATCCAGTTCCGAGGACGCGAGCAGTCGCGGCCCGAGGCCGGTATCCGCCTGCTGTCCAAGCTTGCTGAGGACGTCACCGAGTTCGGCTTCGTCGAGAGCCAGCCGAAACAGGACGGCCGGAACATGGTCATGGTTATCGCCCCGGTGAAGAAGAAGGCCGAGCAGCGCAACGAGGCCCGTCGCGCAGCCCAGGCCAAAGCCCGGGCCCAGACCCCTGAGTCAGGCGCCACTGAGCCAGCCACCCCCGAACCAGCCAGCCCGGAGCCACCATTGGTGACCCAGCCAGCTGTTGCGGCGTCGGCTCCGCCGACGTCTGCTCCGCTGGCGCCGGAGCCACCGGCTCGGGCATCCAAACCTCCTGCGGCGAGCCTCCGGGCAGCCGCGACCAAGACTGACGCGCCTGTTCCCCACCCACCGGAGGCCGGGCCGTCCACCGCGAAGGCGTCACCACGTCCCCGGCCGCGTCCGCGGCCTCCGGCGGCCAAGGGCTGACGCGGTATCCGCCGTCCGCCAGGGCGGCACGAACGACAAGGAGATATTCACCATGCCGAAGAACAAGACGCACTCCGGCACAAAGAAGCGGGTGCGTGTCACCGGCTCTGGAAAGCTCATGCGTGAGCGGGCGGGTGTCCGCCACCTGTTCGAGCGCAAGTCGAGCCGTCTGACCCGCCGTCTGGCTGGGGATGTCGAGCTCAGCAAAGCCGATGCCCGTAAGTACAAGAAGCTGCTCGGACGCTGATCTTTCGCGCGCGCCAGCGCGCCAGCACCCGACCCGACGACGAAGGAGTACCACGTGGCACGCGTGAAACGGGCGGTCAACGCCCAGAAGAAGCGGCGCACCACCCTGGAGCGGGCCAGCGGCTACCGCGGTCAGCGCTCCCGCCTGTACCGCAAGGCAAAAGAGCAGGTCACCCACTCGATGGTCTACGCCTACCGGGACCGCAAAGCCCGTAAAGGCGACTTCCGCAAGCTGTGGATCACCCGGATCAACGCGGCTGTCCGCGCCGAAGGGATGACCTACAACCGGTTCATCCAGGGCCTGAAGGCCGCTGGCCTGGAAGTGGACCGTCGTATGCTCGCCGAGATGGCCGTCAACGACGCCCCGGCGTTCGGCGCCCTGGTCACCTTGGCCAAGAAGGCGCTGCCCGCCGATGTGAACGCCCCCCGCGCTGCGTGAGCAGCGCCACCACGACCGCGACGGCCCCGCCGACCTTCGTCGGCGGGGCCACACGTGTGCCGGCCTGCGTCATCGCGGCTCGGCGCAGCACAGCTGTCGCCGCAGGACCCACCGACCCGAACCGAGCACCTGGTGGCTCCTGACTTCCTGGCCAACCCCCGGGCCGAACGCGTCCGCCAGGTCCGCGCCCTGGCCAACCCCGCTGTCCGACGACGCACCGGACGTTTCCTCGTCGAAGGCCCCCAGCCGGTCCGTGAGGCCGTCGCAGCCGGGTCGGTGAACCTCCATGCCGTCTACCTCACCGAAGCGTCTGCGGTCCGGCACCCCGATATCGCCGGACCAGCCGACCAGCGGGGGGTCCTGCGTCTGGGTACCGAAGCGGTCCTGGCAGCGATGAGCCCCGACGCCCAAGACGTCGTCGCAGTCGCCGACCCGGTCGGTGTCCCAGCCTCCCAAGCCCTGGCGGCCAACCCCCGCCTCGTCGCGGTCCTGGTCAACGTCCGCGACCCAGGCAACGTCGGCACCGTCATCCGCACGGCCGACGCTGCTGGGGCCGGTGCCGTCATGCTGTCGGACACCTGCGCCGACCCGCACAACCCCAAAGTCGTACGCTCCACCGCAGGCTCTCTCTTCCACCTGCCCATAGCCACCAACGTCCCCACACCGACCCTGGTCGCCACCCTCTGCGATGCCGGTCTGTCAGTCCTGGCTGCCACAGCCGACGGCGACCTGGACCTCGACGACCTCTGCGACGCACCGACCACCAGCGCCCCCACCCTGACGGCACCCACAGCCTGGCTGTTCGGCAACGAAGCCCGTGGCCTGCCCGACGACGTCCTCGTGGCTGCCGACGCCACAGTCCGCATCCCGATCCACGGCCGCGCCGAATCCCTCAACCTCGCCGCTGCCGCTGCCGTCTGCCTGTATGCGTCGGCCCGAGCCCACCACCTGGCGCGGTGACACCTGGTCCCAGCTCAGTCAGCGTTCCTGTGCAGGGGGATGCCACGTCCGGCGTGAGGTTGCCAAAGGATGCTCCCGTCGGGGTCGATCACCGAGAGGATCTCTTCGCGGAGCTGGCGTGAGGCCCAGTTGGTCGGGGTCAAAGGACCATACAGGCGGATCGTCACCTCGGGCACGTGTTCGAACAAAGTGATCTTCGTCCCGGGGATGTTGGCTTTGATGCTCTCGCGCTTGATGATGCACAGCTTGACACTGACCGGGACCCCTATCGGGATGAAGAGGATCCGTACGCCCACCCAGTGCCGCGTCGCCTCGAACCCGCCGACCTCGTCAAACTTGAAGCGCTGCTTGCCTTGTCTGATGGTCTGCGTTGTCGGGTCGAAGTACGTACGCGGCAGGGAGGCCAGCAGCCGGTACGTGGCTATGGCACCCCACGGGACGCACAAGACGAGCAAGACGGTAGCCAGGAGCACAGGTAGTGCCTCAAGACCGCCAGCAAGCGCGTCGGACAACCGGTCGGAGTTCTCGCTGGTCACCGCGATGTCATCGGTGTCTTTCGACCCCGCCAGTATCAGGCCCGAGCCGACGACGATCACGAAACAGACCAACGCAGTGATCGCGTTGACGAGCACCCGCCCCCTGCGCAGGCTCAGCATGCCGTCGCTCGTCTCCTTCAGATAGCGGTACTCCCGTACTGAGATCTGGGCGCCTTCACGGCCGCCGGGTATGTCCCAGGTCCTGGAGCCAGCCGGGGCAGGCGGTTGCTGCCAGGGTGTCGCCTGGGCTGGTGGGCTCGGTGACTGCTGCCAGAGCGCCACCTGGGTCGCCGCGCTGGGCGTTTGCGACCCGGGCGTCTGCGGGCCGGCTGGGGCGGGGGAGGGCTGCCAGGAGGGTGCTCCGACCGGACCTGACGGGTGCGGCGTGGAGGGCTGGGGCACAGGGCCAGAGGGGTACGTCGTCGGGGCAGGCGCCTGGCCCGCCACTCCTGCCGGGTACCCCATCGTGGGCGCAGAAGGTTGCCACGGTGCCTGAGGAGCAGGCGGGTATGCCGTCGTGGGGGCGCTACCAGCGGCGGGTTGCTGCCACGGGTTGGGCTGACCTGCCGCACCCGCAGGTGCAGGCCACGACCCTGTGGCGCCCGCAGCGGGCTGCTGCTGCCACGTCGGCGGCTGTTGCCACATCCCTGAGGAGCCACCAGCGGCCGGGCTCGGGGGTGCCGGTTGCCCAGGTGGCGGTGGCGGCACGGGGTACTGGCCAGGCTGTGACATTGCGAAACCCATCTGGTTGCTCGTGCGGAACGACCCGCACATACGTCGGCCGCGGTAGCGCTCGACAGGAGAGTCACTCTACTCCCAAAAAACATCAAACTAGGCTAAAACGGGCACCCGAGCACCACATACGGCACCACCGCCGCCATCTGTCCATATGCCTCAGCTCGAACCCAGCACTACTGACGGATGCGGCACTAGCCCAGGACGGTCCCGTCGGGGTCGAGCACCGAGACGATCTCTTCGCGGAGCTTGCGTGAGACTCGCTTGGCCGGGACCATCGGGCCGTACAGACGGATCTTTACTTCAGGGGCGTACGCGTCGGGCGAATGCATGGTGATACAGAGCTTGACGCCGATCGGGATCATGATCGGGATGATGATGAACCGGACTCCGACCCAGTGCCGCGTCGTCTCGAACCGGGCGACATCGTCGAAGCTGTAGCGGAACCTGCCCTGGATGATGGTGCGTGTTGCTGGGTCGAAGTACGTCCGCGACAGGGAGGACAGCATCCGGTACAACGCTGTGGCACCCCACGGTATGGACAGCAGGACCAAGACGGCAGCCACAACCAGAGGCTTCGTGTCCAAGGCGAACAGCGCCAGCCAAAACGCCTCCATGGCCCCGGTGATCACTCCCTGGAAGGTGAGGTCCTCAATCGGGAACACCGCCAGTATGAGATACCCCGATCCGAGGAAGAGCGTGGTGCAGATCACCCAGGTGATCGCGTTGGGGAGCACCGAAGCCTTGCGCAGGCTCAACCTGCCGTCGCTCGTCTTCTTGAGGTAGTGGTATTTCCCTGCTGCGGGCCTGGGTCCTTCCGCGTCTGCCTGCTGTTGACCAGTGGGTTTGTCCCAGGGTCGCGGTTCGGCAGCCGGGGCGGCCGATGGCTGCCAGGGTTGCGCCTCGGCTGCTGGGCTGGGTGACTGCTGCCAGAGTGCCACCTGGGTCGCCGCGCTCGGTGGTTGCGGGTAGGACGTCGGCTGGGCGGGCGAAGGTTGCCCGACCGGACCCGACGGGTGCGGCGTGGAGGGCCGGGGCATGGGGCCAGAGGGGTACGGCGTCGCGGGGGCAGGTGCCAGCGCCTGGCCCGCCGCTCCTGCCGGGTACGCCATCATGGGCGCGCCACCCTGGGGCGAAGGTTGCTGCAGCGCCTGGGCCTGGGGACCGAACGGGTACGTCGTGGGTGTGGTCACCGTCGGATGACCGGCATGCCCAGGTGGGGCTGGGTATGCCGTCGTGGGTGCACTACCGGCGGCGGGCTGCTGCCACGGGTTGGGCTGAGCTGGCGCACCTGTGGCGGCGGGCCACGACCCTGTGCTGGTCGCAGCAGGCTGCTGCTGCCACGCCGCGGGGGGCGCACCCACGCCTGTGGCCGGTCCCGCTGGTGGTGGCTGTGACGGCGAAGCCGGTTGCTGCTGCCATGCCGTGGGGGACGGGCCCGCACCTGTGGCAGGTCCCGCCGGTGACGGTGCCTGTGGCTGCGACGCAGGAGCGGGCTGCCAGCGGTTGGGCCGGGCCGCGGGCCGGAATCCCGTCGGAGGCACAGTGGCTTGGACTGGTTGCTGCCATCCTGCCTGCGACGCCCCGGAGGCCGAACCTGGTTGTGGGGGTCGAGCCGGTGGCGGGGGCACGGCGCCGTACTGGCCAGGTTGTGACATTCCACGACCAATCTGGTGGTTTGCGCGACGCGACTGGCTCAGGCATGCCAGCCGCAGCGACGCACAACAGAAGAGTCACTCTACTCCCCAAAATATCTGAAACCAGGCCAAAACAGGCGCTCAGCTGGTCCGAACGGGGCAGTGCTGCGCCAGGTGAGCCGGGCTGCCACCGCCTCAGACCACGGTGGTGAGCAGCTCGTAGTGGCTGCGGGACTCGACGAACTGGGGGGCGTAACCCGCGGTGGGTTTGCCGTCGCCGACCAGCGCAGCGACGCACGACAGGTGACGTTCGTGGCACTGGGCGAACAGGCGCCCACCCATGGCTGTGCCCAGGCCGGGGTCTGACGATCCCATGTAGAGGGCGACAACACGGTGTGGGTGGCGTCGGCGCCACCACAGGCGGGCCAGGGTCGCCGGGGTGAGGCGCGCGTTGGTCGTCATGGTGTAGTCGGGCAGGACGACCGAAAAAGCCACGAGGTCGTCGCCACGCCAGGCAAGGGTGACCAGGTCGGGGTCCGCCACGAGACGGACTGGTGCGAAGATGGCCCGAAAGTCGTCCAGGTCGACCGGTCGGAACACCGGCATACCTGCGTACAGCTCCATCACCAGGGCGTGCAGCCCGGTGAGCACGTCGTCCCAGTGTTTGAGGTCCAGGGCTTCGACGCGGTAGCCGTGTTCGGACGCGGCGGAAAGCCGCTTCGCCAGCTGGTCGTCGGCCTCGTCGGGGGTGGGGGCGCGGTAGAGGGTGGACGAGTAGCCCATCGTCTTGTGGTACCCGGCTGCGTACCACAGGGCCGGGTAGGACTCGAGGTTCCACGGCTCGGACGTGTACGGGGCGCGGTCGAAACCGTCGGTCTTCAACCGGTACCGCAACCAGAAGCTGGCGTCCACAGGGCCGACAACCTGGGTGCACCCAGCCGCACGTGCTGTGGTGTGCGCCCAGCCGAAAAGGTCGTCGGCGCACGCGGCGTCCGCGCACTCGAAGAACCCGAGATAGGCGGTGGTGTCGTCGCTGTAGGTCGTCACAGCGCACCGTCCGACGCTTTCGCCGCGGCGCCGCAGCACGTGTGGCCTCACCGTGCAGTGCTTGCTCAGCACATGTGTGCCGTCCACCAGCGCTGCCTCGGTCGCGGTGTGGACCACCGGCCACGGGTACAGCCGGCCCGGCAGGGACAAGAACGCCTCACGGTCGTCGCGGTTCACAGCACCTCGATCCTGCCTGCTGTGCCGTCCACGCGTACCCGGTCGCCGGTGCGCAGAGCAGTGGTCGCGCCGGCGACGCCCACGACTGACGGCAGCCCCAGCTCGCGCGACACGATGGCGGTGTGCGAGAGCAGGGACCCACGTTCGGTGACCACCGCAGCGGCCTGGCGCATGACGAACACCCAGCCTGGGTCGGTGGTCGCCGCCACGACGACCTTGCCGGTGGCGTCAGTGACGTCAGCAGCGTCGGCGACGACGAGCACCTCGCCGACGGTTGTCCCCGCCGAGGCTCCGGTGCCGGTCAAGACTGCTGGTCGTTCTGCAGGAGCCGGTTCCGCGACGGGCTGGGTCTGGCCGTCGAGGACGATACGCGAGGCTGCGGGCATCTCGCGGTACGTCGCCCACAGGCTCTGGCGTTGCGCGACGGTGGAGCGCAGGTCACCGGTGGCGGTGAACAGCTCCTCGCGCGTCAGGTAGAACACGTCGTCGGGGTCGTCGAGCTGGCCGGCCGCGGCCATGTTCTGCCCGGCTGCCCGCACGATCGTGCGGACCATGCCGAACAGGCGGCTGCGGTCCAACCGTGACGACTCACGTAACGCCACGGCCTGCAGGGCCGCGGCCCGTGCTCGGCGTCCGCGCCACCTCCGCCGTGCCACAGGTGCCACCTCGGCTGTGTGGGGCCGGGCGTCGGTGGCCAGCAACAGGTGGACCAGCCGCAAGGGATGGGTGCGGAAGGTCGGGCTCTCGAGCTTGAGCTCGGCGGGGCCTCGGTCGCCGTAACGGTGCAGGTAGTCGACGACTGCCTGGCGCAGCTCGTCGGGCGGGCCGTCGAGCCACGTACGTACGTCGGCGTCGGTGGCCAGCGCGGCGAGCTCACCACGGGCGGGGGCGTCTACCAGCCCAGCGATACGTTCCAGGGCGCGCAGGGGCTGCAGGCTCGCCAGCTCCACCCCGACGACCTGCTGGCCAGCCTTGGTGGCCCGTGAGGTGTACCAGAAGGCACGCAGGTCGTTGACCAACGTGATGTCCCAGCTGCGCAGAGCCCTGGCTTTGACCTGCTCGTACAGGTCGGCCAGCCCAGCACCGCCGGCCGGCCCAGCACCGCCGGCCAGCCCAGCACCGCCGGCCAGCCCAGCACCGCCGGCCAGCTGGGCGTCGAAGTCGGCCTGTGTGACCACCAGCTCGTCGGACAGGTCCGCCAGGAGCCTGGGTGTGGCCCGCCACACCCGTGCCAAACGCACCGCCGCACGCACCCAGCGCAGCGTGCCGATCCGTGGTGGGTCGTCGTCGGTCTCCAGGTCGGCGCCGTCGACCCCGAGGCTCTTTTGCCACACCACGATGATCCGCGAGGAGAACGGCAGCAGGCGCAACAGCCGGTACCAGCTGTCGAGGCGGTAGTACATACGTCCGTTGTGGCTGGCGACCATCTGGGCGACGGTCGGCGCCAGCTCGTCGGCCAGCCCCAGGCGCTCGACAGTGCGAGCAAAGACCAGCCGGTACACCTCTTCGGTGAACGAGCAGGTCAGGGGTGTGCAGACCCCGGGATAGCTCTCCCCGATATTGGAATTGTCGAGGACGACCGTGCTCATGGCGCAGTGTCGGTTGCTGGCGCAGTGCCGGCTGCTGGTGCGGTGCCGACTGCTTCGCCCAGGCGCACGCGGGTCTCGACGCCTTGGCGTGAACGGTCGACGATGTCGTCGTCGACCTGCGCGTCGGTCAGCAGCACCACAGTCGAGCCTCCCAGCTCGAAACGGCCCTGCTCGTCGCCACGGGCCGCGGTGGTGCGCGGGTAGACCAGCACCCGTCCGACGGTCATGGCCCCCACGACGACAGCGACGACAGTGCCGAAACGTTCGGTCTCGAGCCAGGCGACCACGCGGTGGTTCTCGGCCAGCACCGGCAGTCCGTCCGACCAGGGGCCGACGGTGTGCAGACGGCCAGGTAGCTCGTAGCTGTCGGTGACGGTGCAGTCGTCGACGTAGCTGAAGCGGTGGTAGTCGTCGACGGTGAGCCGGAAGACCAGCGCCCAGCGCGGCTGCGGTCCGGTCCACGCGCGTCCCACCAGCTGGTCGAGGGTGTAGTCGAACCCTTTGACACGCACAGTCGAGCCCACCGGCACGGCCAGCAGCTTGGAGTCGGCGGGGGAGCACAGGCGCTGCACGTCCGGGTCGAACGGCCTGGCCCCAGGGTTGAGCGTACGGACGAAGAAGTCGGCGAACGACGTGTAGGCGCGTTCCGGGTGGTCGTCGAGGCAGATACTGTGCGTGGCCACGAAAGCCGGGATCTGCCTCGTCGAGGCCCGGCGCCTGGTCGGCCAGGCCAGCACCCGCGAGACCCAGCGTCTGGTGACCAGGGCGTTCGTCAACGGGCGTACCGCACGGTTGCCGTACAGCACCCGCAGCGCCGACGTGCCTGCCGGACGTTCGGTGTAGGTCGTGCCTGTCGCCCGGTCGTACACCGTCTGCTCAGCGGTCACCAGACGGTCTCCCACACGACGGCTACCACGAACCCGACTGCGATCACGGCCAAGGCCGCGAGCACCTGACCACGGGGTTTGCCCACACGCACGTCCAGGACGAAACCCACCGCGAGCGCTGCCATGCCGACGGTCCACAACCTGGCCTCCGACCAGCCAGCCCACCGTGCTGTGAGCCACAGCGCCGGCAGGATGAGCGCCGAGGACGTCACCGGGAGCCCGCGGTAGCAGGGCACCGGACGGTCGGGGGAGGCGTGCACGTTGAAGAACGCCAGACGGCTGACAGCAGAGATGGCGTACAGCGTGCCGACCACCGCGCTGGCCCACACCCATCCGCCCAGTCCCGCCATGAGCACCACCGGCAGGGCGCCGAAACCCACCACGTCAGCCAGAGAGTCCAGCTGGACACCGATGGAACGCTGCAAGGTGGTGCGGTCGAACCGGCGGGCAAAAGTCCCGTCGAGCAGGTCGCAGGCCCCGGCCACGATGAGACATGCCACGGCCCACCCGAGGGCCTGGCCGGAGACGACCAGGACGACACCCAGTGTGGCGACCGCGATGTTCGCGTAGGTGACCAGGTTGCTGCGGTGGAAGACGGCGATCATGAGAAGACCTCGACGGTACCAGCAGCGCCGTCCACGGTGACGTGCTGCCCGTCGTGGAGCCACGAGGTCGCACCCGTCGCGTGGACGACGCAGGGGATACCGTACTCGCGCGAGACGATCGCTGCGTGGCACAACGTCCCGCCATACTCGGTGACCACCGCTGCGGCCAGCGCAAACGAGGCCGTCCATCCGGTGTCTGTGAACCGTGTGACCAGCACGTCACCGGGGCGCAGACGTCCGACGTCGTCAAGGTCAGCCACAACACGGGCCGGGCCAGCCACCCGTCCAGCCGAGCACCCCACCCCACGCAGGCTTCCGTCGGCGCTGGCGTCGGGCCTGGCTGGTGGGAGCGGACCGATCTCGTTGTCGCTGTGGTAGTGCCGGTACGCGTCGAAATAGCGACGGTTGCGGGTCACCTGTGAGCGCAGGTCGTCAGCGGTGCGCCGCCCGTCGCCGTAAGCCCACAGGTCGTCGACCGCCAGGTGCCACACGTCCTCGGCGGCGTCCAGGACGCCGTCAGCGGCGTACCGTCCGGCCAGCACCAGGGTGTAGCGGCGTATGACGTCGTAGAGCTGGGTGGACAGGTCCCGGAACTCCTCGCGCCACCACAGCAGGGTCCGCATACGTGTGACGCGTCTGGTCAACCGTCGCCGGCCCAGCGGGCCGCGCCGGGCTCGCAGGTGGTCCAGGCGGGCCTGGTAGGCGGTGTGCTGGCGCTCGACAGGCAGACGCGGGTTGGCGTCGTCGTCGAGCCTGGCCAGGTCGCCGACCTGCCGGCGGACCGCCTCGGGCAGCTCGGCGTAGTTCGGGTACGACACGTCGAGCTCTTTGTCGCTGTGGTAGCCGAAACGTTCCAGGTGCTCACCGAACGCTGCCTCGTCCACGCAGCCGGTGGCACGCAGCTGGCGTGACAGGGACCACACGCTGGTGACCGGCCGCAGGTGGGAGATGTCTTCGAGCCCGCTGATGAGCTCCAGGTAGCCGTCGCGGTCGACGTGCCGGGCCATCCAGTCGCGGAACAGCGCCTGGTGGACGGTGTTGAGGAAGATCTGCCAGAAGTACGTCGTCTCGCTCGTCAGGTAGTCCTCGCGTGTGAGGCGGGCGAACGCGGCCTGCAGGTCGGGCAGCGGTGCCTCGGCCAGGTCGTCCAGCTCGGCCAGGCGGGCCGCGACCGTGGCACGCAGGTCGGCTGCGAGAGCGTCGGCCTGGTGTTCGCGCTGGGCCAGCAGGCGGCGCTGGACCCAGGCCACCGGGACCAGCCAGGCAGCGGTCCGCGCGTTCAGAGCGGTCACGGTCCCGTCGCCGTCGTAGGAGCCGGTGATACCGAACTCCTCGTCGAAGTCACGTTCGCGGTACCCGGGCACACGCGACATCACCTCCTTGACCACCGACAGGTTCCAGTAGGGCCGCCCGTAGTGCATCTGCCCCAGCTGGCGCAGCCGTTGCGGTGAGACGAGCCGGGACGTGACCAGGAAGTCGCGCAGCGAGCGTTCCCACACGTAGTCGTACAGGCTCCACATGTACGCGGTGCAGGTGGTCGCCGAGACCCCGCCGTCCTTGAAGTCCGCGGTGCTCCACATGTCGGTGAGCCTGGTGTGGGTGACCCGGGTGACAGGCCGGGCCTGCAGCAACCACACCTTGCCGTCGGCCAGGGCGAACTCCAGGTCCAACGGGAAACCGTACAGCTGCTGGGCGGCGACGCAGGCTGCGGCCAGGTCGTCCCACTGGGCTGGGGCCGGCCCGTCGGACGGCGCCTCGTCGTCCCAGCGTTCGTGGTACCAGTCGTAGCGCCGGGTGCGCGGGACCACCTGTCCGGCGACCAGCGCGTCACCCAGGCCCTCGACGTACTCGACCACCAGCTCGGTGTCGGCACCGGTCAGCGGGTCGAGGGTGAAGGCGACACCGGCGTGGTCGGCGCGGACCATACGCTGGACGACCACCGCCATGCCCGGTGCCCCCAGGTCCGGGTGGGCGTCTCGGCCCAGGTTCGCATGGTGGTCGAGGTACGCGCTGACACCCGCCGACGCGGCCGAGGCCAAACAGGTGCGGACCGCACCAGGCAGGTCGTCGCGCGCCACGTCGAGCACCGTCGTGTACTGCCCGGCGAAGGACGCGCCGGCCAGGTCTTCGGCGACGGCGGAGGACCGGACCGCGTACCGGTCGTCGGGCAGCGAGGCCAGGGCCTCCAGCAGGTCGGGGGCCAGGTCGGGCGCCATGTGCCCCGCGCCGACGGGGACCGTCCAGCCTTCGGGCACCGGGAGCCCTGCACGGGCCAGCGTGCCCAGCTGGCGTGCTTTGGTCCCGACGACGCTCGCAGGAGTGTCGTCTACCAGCCGGACGAGTGGGGTCACAGTGGGTTCTTCCTCAGGTGCACGATGTACAGCAGCAGGTTGACCACAGCGTGGGTGGCGCCTCCGAGGGCGACGTACGCCGCGAAGAAACCTGGGCTCATCGGCGCCAGCACAGCGACGACCAGCACCATCGCCAACACCGAGTCGACCTGGTCGGTCACGGTGACCACGACGCCCCACGGGCGCGGGGCTGGTTTCCCCGGTGCCACGCCGAGCCGTCGTTTGACGAACGAGTTAGGTAGCTCGGCGGCAGCATAAGCCAAACCGACGGCCAATCCGACGAGTGTGCTGAAAACAGGTGTGTTGGTGTGTCGGGTGTAGAACAGGTTCGCGTCGTGCAGGGCGGGGACCGCAGCGCACACCCCACCCCACACCAGGCCGCAGGCCGCGCCCAGCCCGGCCATCCCCACCACACCTTTCCAGGTCTTGTTGTCGCCGAAGATGCGCCGTCCGCGCCAGGTCCGGCCACCGTCGACAGGCCGCGCCAACCCGTGTGCAACAGGGGCTGTGCACCAGACCATGTTGAGCACCCCCGCCACCAGCCCTGGCGCCAAGGTGGTGTACATCTGGGCGAGCCACCTCATGACACGCCGATCCCCAGCAGCCGGGCCGCGATGAACACGACCATCGACCCCTCGGCGACGAACTCGTACACCACGACACGGTCAACCAGGGCGAACCGTCGCGGGTCGCGTACGAACTGCCAACAGCTGACCAGCAAGAACGCGTAGGCACCCAAGACGGTCACCACCGCCCACGGGTACAGCTGGTAGGCCAGCAGCGAGCTGGTCACCGCGTCGGCGGCCATGACCGCGGCGATGACCAGCACCGGTGCGCGCACCCCGAACAGCTGGGAGTAGGTGACGTAGTCGGTCTCGTCTTGGGGTGCACGCACCTTGCGGGCGATCTCCCAGATCAGACCTGGGAAGTACAAGGTGAACAAGATGAGCACGTTGTTCCACCCGACCAGGGCGATGCCGTAGCGCTGGCACGCGAACGAGATGACATACACGTTCATGACCAGCTGGACCGGGTTGTGCGTCACCAAGGCCAGAGGCAACGAACGCTGGATGCGGTACTTGGCGAAGAACCAGAACGACATGGCCAGCCCGTAGGCCACGAGGAGTGCGAAGAACACATGGTTGCGCACGACCAGCACGTTGAGCACGACGGTGACCGTGTCGACCACCACCAGCATGACGGCCAGGTCTCGTTTGGTCACCCGCCCTGACGGCAGCGCACGCTCGGGAAAGAGCGTGAGGTCGGTCTCGTAGTCCTTGAAGTCGTCAGCCACGCGCAGGCTGAGCAGGAAGGCGAAGATCGTGAACCCTGCCACGGCCTCCGCCGCGGTGAGAGCGAACCCTTCGTGCCCGTTGGTCAGCAGCACGAGGAAGTAGATCTCGAAGAACAGCACGTACGCCACGAACAGGCGCGAGACCACCGGGTACATCTCGGCCAGGTAGACGCGTAACCGTCCGGCCATCGTGGCGGGCACGGACTGGTCCGTGGTCACCGGTACGGCCGTGCCTTACAGGCTGGAACCGAAATCTTCTCGGAACTTGGCGACGAGAGCGTGCTGCCAGTCGCCGACCGCCCGCAGCCTGCCGTAGAAGAACCGCAGGATCTCAGGTTCTTCGACCCACTCCAGCCCGCCGACGATCCGACGGTTGGCGTACACCCAGTGGATCCGGTCGGTGGCGTACTGCACCTGCGACAAGGTGAACACACGGCGCGGCAACGCCAGCCGCAACAGCTCCATATGGGCCAGCGGCTCGGTGCCGTCAGGTTCGCGCTGCTCCGACAGGGTCCCGCGCTCCATACCCCGCACACCCGAAGCCAGGTACACCGCGGCGGCCAGCGCCCCCGACGGGTACTGGCGTTGGTCGACGTGGTCGAGGAACCGCATAGCGTCCACGTGGGCGCCCAGCCCGCCCGCAGGGGTGACCACGGGGATACCGCGGCGTTCCATCTCGTCGACGAAGTGGGCGATGAACAACGGACCCTGGTTGATCATGTCCTCGTCGAGGGTCTCGTCCAGCCCGATGGTGATGGCTTCCATCTCGCGTACGGACATACCCCCGTAAGTGAGGAACCCTTCGAACATCGGCACCCAGGCGCGCAGCGACTCGTAGATCTTCAGGTCGTCGGTGACGATCCCGCCGCCACGGCCGAAACCGAGCTTGCGAGCCGAGAAGTAGATGATGTCGCACAGCTGGGAGATGGCCAGCCAGATATCGGCGACAGACCAGTCGGCGCACTCAGGTTCGCGGGTCTTGATGAAGTACAGGTTGTCGGCCAGCAACGACGCGTCCATGACCAACGGGATGCCGTGGCGCCGGCAGATATGCGACACAGCCCGCAGGTTCGACAGGGAGTGCGGCTGCCCACCCACGAGGTTGGTCCCGGTCTCCACACGGAAGAACGCGATGTTCTCGGCCCCGCGCTCGTTGATGAGGTTGGTCAGGGCGTCGATGTCCACGTTGCCCTTGAACGGTTCGTCGCTGGTCACCGACAGCCCCGACGGCTCGATCAGCTCGACGACCTCCCCGCCCTGCGCGGTGATATGAGCCTTGGTGGTGGTGAAGTGGTAGTTCGTCGCCACGATCTGCCCGGGTTTGACGAACCCCCGGGCCAGGATGTGCTCGGCAGCCCGCCCCTGGTGCGTGGGCAGGAAGTACTTCATGCCGAAGACCTCGGAGAGCTTGGCGTGCAACCGCGTGAACGTCTCGGACCCGGCGTACGCGTCGTCGGCGGTGAGCATGGCCGCCTGCTGGCGGTCCGACATGGCGTTGACGCCCGAGTCGGTGAGCATGTCCAAGAACACGTCCTTGTTCTGCAGCAAGAACGTGTTGTACCCCGCCTCCTCCACGGCCCGCAGCCGCTCTTCGATCGGGAGCAGAGTCAGCTTCTGGATGATGCGTACCTTGTGCATCTCCAGCGGGAACGACTCTCCGGAGAAGTAGGTGACCTTGGACATGGACAGATCCTTCGTCTCGAGGCAGCGTGGGCCACAGCAGCACATATCGTAGCTGTTCACCCGCTCCACCCGACGCGACCGTCGCCCTCGCCTATGACCGACGAACAGGCGTGCCCTGACATGGCCCAAGGGCTCACGTCGCGCGTCGACATCACCGCCGGAGGATCGACATCACTGCAGGCTGATCTCGGCCGGGCTCTCGGGCAGGCGCTCCCTGCGCGCCACCGCCATCACCGACTCGCGGTCGCTGGAGACCAGAAGCCGCTCGAACAAGCCCGAACTGATCTGACGCTGCATCTCACGCCCGGTCCAGCCGCCCCTCAGAGTCTCCAGCTCGTAGAACTCGCGTTTGTGTGGGTCGTCGATGAACTAGCCCTCCTGGAGGCGTGCGCGGTGGACGAGCGCCTGGTCCAGCGTGCCCGCGAAGAGGCAAACACCTGTGCTGCTCAGGCTCGTGGGGAGGATGCACGGAGGATGCAGCAACTGCGTCAACCTGACGAAAACCATGCTTGACCTGCGATGATACCGGTGGGCGATACTGGGATCGAACCAGTG
>WRET01000025.1 GCA_009779195.1 Micrococcales bacterium | reverse complement strand
GCGGTGTTCGTGGTGCCTTTGGTGGCTGTGGCTGGTGCGGTTCCTGTGTTGGTCCGGCGGCGGTGGCGGCTGGCCGTGGTGTTGGTCGCGGCTGCCAGCGCCGCGCCAGTGGCATCCGGCCTGACAGTGTCCCTCGTCGGGGAGACCCGCGACCCGGCCACCGGGAGCGACGGGTTGATCACGCCTTGGGGTGTGGTGGTGGGCTCCGTCCCGGTCGGTGTGGTGGTGCTCGCCGCCGTTGCGGTCCTCGTCGCCGGGTGGCGCTGGCCAGTGCTGCGGGTCCTGTGCGACGACGGTCCGCTGGCTGGACAGCGGTCCCTTGTGCTCGCTGTGCTCGCAGGTGCCCTGTTCACGTTGCCGCCGCTGTTCGCTGTGGTGCAGCTGGCCATCGGCGGTGACACCATCGCCTACAGGGTGGCTTGGGTGCTGCCGGTTCCTGCGCTGGTCGGTCTGCTCGCCAGCCTCCCCGGCCGGGCGGTGGCATCCTTGAGCGCTCTCGTCACTGCCGCGGTGCTCGTCGTGGCCGGGCTGCCGTTGTGGTCGCCAGCCAACTCGGCCCGCATCGAACGGCCCGGGGGGTGGAAGGTCCGCGACCCGGTCGACCTGTATGCCGCACGGTGGATCGTCGAGCAGGACCCCGGCACCTACCTGGCTGGAAACTGGCTGGCAGGGGCGACAGCGGTGGCTAGCTCTGGTCCCCGGCCGATCGGCAACCGTTTGGACTACCTCGAGAAGATGTCACAGGTCGACGGGGCCCGTTCCGACCAGAGGATCTTGCTGCAGGAGTTCGCCGACGGGCCCGGTGGCCGCAGCGCCGAGGTGCTCGCCCCCGCGCGCCGGGCTCTGGACGACCTGGACGTGGAGCTTGCCTGCGTGGCTTGGGACGACGACCTGTCCGTCGAGCTGTTCACCTCGGCGGGTTTCGAGCAGGCGCTGACCGCTGGCCCGTGGGGCTGTTGGGTGCGCCAGTAACACCGTTCCTGGTTGTGTTACGAAAGTTTCAGCCCGCTCGCGGCATCTGACGACGGTGGTTAGCGTAGCGCTCAGCAGATGAAATGTCGGTCACCACGGTTGTGAGGGCCTTTCTTGTGTCGATTTGTGCCGATTTCGTACGGGTTCGTACCGAATCCTCAGGCGCTCAGGCACGGTTGCCGATCAGGAGGCAGTGCGGATGGTGAAACGGTGTGTCCCAGGGTTCTCCCGGACGAGCGTCGTGGTGTTCACGACGCTCGTCATGGTCTTCGGTCTGGCTCCCGCAGCGCTCGGTGTGCAGCAGGTGCCGACTGAACCCGAACCCGTCGCCACCGACCCGCCCGACCCGTTCGCCGGTCTCATGCCGCTCACGCCGGGCATGACACCCGACCCGACCACGCCCACCGTACCTGTGAACCCGTCCACAGACCCACCAGCCGACCCGGCTGACCCGGCCGACCCGACGGCGCCAGCACCGACCACCGTGGTTTACCACGGAGTGCAGGTGACGGTGCCCGACGGGTGGGACCTGGTGGACCTGGAGGCCGACCCGACAGCCTGCCCCCGGCTGGACCGCACCGTGGTGTACCTGGGTGTGGCAGCCGAACCGGTCTGCCCCACCACATCGTTGGACCGCACCACGACGTTGTCGCTGTTCCCAGCTGCCGAGCTGCCCCCAGGGGCCGTCACGGCCCTGGTCGGGCAGGTGCCTGAGCTCACAGGCGAACAGAGGACCGCTGGCGAGCTCGTCGTGGCCCTGGCCGGCACTGACCTGGTCGCGGTGGCCTCGTTCGGCGGCGACCCCACACCGGCGCTCGTGGCTCTGGGTGCTCTGCTGCCCGTGGGCCGCGCCGCCGCCGTCGCCCCCGCCCCGGCAGCAGCCGTCGTGCCGCTCGACAAGTCGGTCACGTGGGCGCACGGCGAGGGCTTCGACGCCTGCACCGCGCCGTCGTTGGGCCAGATGCAGGCGTGGCTGGCATCGCCGTACCGGGCGGTCGGGGTGTACATCGGCGGGGGAGCGCGTGCCTGCGCACAGACCAACCTCACCACGTCGTGGATGAGCCAGGTGACGGGTATGGGATGGTCGACGGTGCCGATCTACGTCGGACGCCAGGCGTCGTGCACCAGCTTCTCGTTCCGGGTCACCCCCGGCTTGGAGTGGGAGCAGGGCAGGGATGCGGCTCTGGACGCCATCGCCAAGGCGTCTGCGCTCGGGCTGCCGCCTGGGTCAGACATCTACTACGACATGGAGAGCTACCCGTCGTCGTGCACTGCCTCGGTGCGGGCCTTCTTGACGTCGTGGACCGACACCTTGCATTACAACAAGTATTCGTCTGGGGTGTACAGCTCGTTGTCCACCGGGATCAAGGACCTCGCCGACGCTTGGGGCAAACCAGGCTATTCCCCTCCGGACAAGATCTGGTTCGCCCGGTGGTCGAGCCCTGTCTCCAAGGCGCTGTACGGGCAGACCGGCCTGCCCGACAACCTGTGGAAGGACTCCCAGCGTGGTCGCCAGTACCAGGGAGGGCACAACGAGACCCATGGTGGGGTCCTCATCAACATCGACTCCAACCTTTTCAACACCGACTCTCGCGGCGGCCGTCCGACCGGGCAGCTCGAGTCGGTCAGAGCTGCGCCTGGCACGGTGCGCGTCGGCGGGTGGGCCATCGACCCACGCAGCCAAGAGACGATCACCATCCAGGTGTACGTGGACGGGAGGTTGCGGACCACGGTGTGGGCCAACAAGTCGCGTCCTGACGTCGGTGCGGCATACCCCTTGGCAGGGTCTGCGCACGGGTTCGACACCAGCGTCTCGGCGACGGCTGGTTCGCGGTCGGTGTGCGTCTACGCGGTCAACACCGCGGCGGGGACGAACGTGACTCTCGGCTGCAAGAAGGTCACCGTCCCCGCACCGAACCCGATCGGGCGGACCGAGATCACCAAAGGCGTGGTCGGTGGTGTGGAGGTCGGCGGCTGGGCCATCGACCCAGCGACCAACGACCCGCTCATCGTCCAGGCGTACGTCGACGGGAAGCTGGCGACGATGGTCTGGGCGACCCGCTCTCGCCCTGACGTGGCCAAGGCGTACCCCTGGGCAGGTCCCAACCACGGGTTCTCGCTGTCGCTGAGCACGTCGCCGGGGTCGCGGCAGGTGTGCGTCTACGCGGTGAGCATGGTCCGCGACGCCAGCTCGGCGTTCGGCTGCCAGAAGGTCAACGCCCTGCCGGTGCAGCCAGCAGGACGGACCGAGCTGGTCAAGGGCGGGGCAGGGAGCGTCGACGTCGCGGGGTGGGCGATCGACCCGCTGACCAAAGACCCGGTCATCGTCCAGGTGTACCTCGACGGGAAGCTGGCGACGATGGTCTGGGCGACGCGCTCTCGCCCTGACGTGGGCAAGGCGTACCCGTCGGCGGGTCCCAACCACGGGTTCTCGGAGTCGGTGGCTGCGTCGGCGGGGCAGCACCAGGTGTGCGTCTACGCCGTGAGCATGGCTCGCGGGACCAGCTCGTCGTTCGGCTGCCAGACAGCCTCCGTCAACAGCGGCAAGCCCCTGGGACGGGTCGAGGCGCTGTCGGCCACCACGGGCAAGGTCACAGCGGCCGGGTGGACGGTCGACCCTTTGAATGCCGACGCCATGGTCGTGCAGGTGTACTCCGACGGCGTGCTCGCGTCGATGGCATACGCCACCGGGGCACGCCCCGACGTGGCCAAGGTCTACCCGTGGGCCGGGCCGAACCACGGGTTCTCCATCACGTCGGCGGTCCGTGCTGGACAGCACAACGTGTGCGTCTATTCCGTGAACGTCAAGCGTCAGACGAACTCGTCGTTCGGCTGTCAGACGGTACGGGTTCCGTAGGCGGGTCCCGGTCAACCTCTGGTGCTGGCTCGTCCCGCCCGGGTTCGTCGTGCCCAGGTTTGTCGTGCCCAGGTTCGCCGTGCCCAGGGTCTGCCGTCGGAGCAGGGTCTGCCGTCTGAACAGCCGCGAGTTGGACCGGTGCCGCGGACGGTTCGACAGCCTGTTTCAGCGTTCCGAGCAGACCTGTGATCGCCACGCCAAAAGCCACCGACCCCACGAACCACACGGCCATCGGCCCGACAGGCATCGCCCACCACCACTCGGTGCTGTTGCCGAGGTTGAGGCCCCCGACGTCGGAACCGGTGGTGAAACGACGCATGGTGTTGAACAGACCGACCGAGTTGGCCACCGTGAGGGCCACCACAGCGAGCAGCCACTGAACCTTGGTCCAGCGCACGCCACCGGTGGTCCGCAAGAAAGCGACCCCGACGAGCATGGCGACCAGCGGCAGGATGTACCGGGGCTGGACCCATCCACCGACGGGGTAGCCGGACCGGATCTGGGTGTACCCCGGCACGATCCACACAGCCGCCCCCAGGGCGACCAGGGCCAGCTGGTGACGACGGTCCTTGGAGGGCAGGGCAGCGAAAACACCTCCGACGAGCACGCTCCAGGACGCTATCCACACCACAGGTGAGGCGTACGTGTCCAGCCACCCCAGGCCCCAGTTCCCCATCGACCCGGTCCACAGCGAAGGAATGTCGAACATGGTCCAGACCATGTCGCTCACCGAGGGACGGGACCCAGGATCCAGGTTCGCGTTGTCGGACTGGCCCACCGACAAGAAAGTCACCAGCCCCGCGAGCGCCAGCACCCCCGGCACGACGAGGTCTTTGCGGACACCGGAACGCCAGGCGACCAGCACCGCCAGCACCGCGCCGAACGCCGCGTACAGCCCTGCGTCCCCGCGTGCGCCAGCACCGATCAGGAGGCTCAGCGCCGCCATGCCGGCGAGCACCCTGCGTCGGCGTCCGGATGTGACCAGGTAGCCGACCAGAGCAAACGTGAAGGTGAACGCACTCGTCAGCGCCCAGCTCGAAGGATTGACCGAGGTGAGCATGAACAGCCCCAGCGGCACCACCGTCAGGCTCGCGGCGGCGACGACCGCACGCCGGACCCCTGGAGGAGACAGCACCGCGACCGCGGTGACCATCGCCACGGCGACGAAGATGTTGACCAGGCGCATGAGCAGCACCGACTGCACGAGGTGACGGCCGGCGAACCAGTTCATCGTCCAGTAGTAGACCGGAGGGTAGTCCCCGTCGAAGTTGCCGCGGTTCGTGGAGACCAGCTCCGGGTCGGCGACGAAAGCAGGCTGGCAGGCGGCCGACTTCGCGGGGTCGAAGGCGAAGCACGGCGCGTCGAGGAACTGCCGGGGGACCTTGCGTTCACCGGGCACGTCGCTCGGCTGGCAGAACCCGTCGGCATCGCCGCGGCCGCACCAGATGCTCACGATGTGGTAGTCGTCGTCAGGTGCCGAACCGACGGGTGAAGCGAGGGCCCAGGCGACCAGCGCTACCACCGCGAACAGCGTTGTCGTTGCGGCGCGCAGCACAGCTGGTGCTGGCCGGGAAAGGCGGCTCACAACGCCACCGTAGTGGCTCGGGGCTCCGCCTGCCGCGGTTCGGCGGCGGCACCTTGGGCTGGCCGTTATCCTGTGCCCGAAGGGAGATCGTATGTTCGACGACACCTGGCTGGTCGTGCCGCTGTTCAACGAGGGGGCGGTGATCGCCGACGTCGTGACACAAGCCCTCCAGACGTTCGACAAGGTTGTGTGCGTCGACGACGGCTCCTACGACGGTTCGGGGGACCTGGCCCAGGCGGCCGGTGCCCAGGTGGTGCGTCACCCGCTCAACCTGGGCCAGGGTGCTGCTCTGCAGACCGGGTTCGAGTACGTCTTGGCCGACCCTGCGATGCAGTACGCGGTGACGTTCGACGCCGACGGGCAGCACCAGGTCGACGACGTGGTCGCCATGGTCGAGCTGCTGCGGACCGGTGAGGTGGACGTGGTGTTCGGCTCACGGTTCCTTGACGAGCGGACCACACCGAGCCGGGCCAAGAAGGCCGTCCTGCGTGTCGCCACCGGCATGTCGAACTTGACCACGGGTCTGCGTCTGACCGACGCCCACAACGGCCTACGGGCGTTCAACCGGCAGGCGTTGCAGGCCGTGCACATCCGCCAGAACCGTATGGCGCACGCTTCGGAGATCGTCTCCCAGGTCGCCAAGGCCAAGCTGCGTTTCGCCGAGAGCCCCGTGCACGTGCTGTACACCGACTACTCGCGCAGCAAAGGGCAGTCGATCTGGAACTCGGTCAACATCCTCACCGAGCTCCTCTACCGGTAGGGTCCAGGCTGTGTGGATAAAGATCATCATCATCGCTGGCATAGCGGCCGTCACTGTTGTGCTGCTGCGTTCGCGTGGGTCGAAGATGCTGGCGTTGCGGCGGCTGGCCATGGTGGTGTTCGGGATGGTGTTCGCAGCGTCGGTGCTTTTCCAAGACGTCTGGACGGTCGTGGCCAACGCGGTAGGCGTGGGGCGGGGTGCCGATCTGCTGCTGTACATGTTCGTCCTCGTCATGCTCTTCTTCGTCGCGGCTACCCACCTGCACTTTCGTGGGGTGGAGGCGCAGGTCACGCTGCTGGCCCGCCGGCTGGCCCTGGCTGAGGCCACACCGGCTGGCGAAGCCGCGCGCACTGGTGACCAGAGCACCGAGGACCCACAAACCAGCTGACGTCAGTGGTCCGTGGCCACCTTTGCCAGCGGCCGGGTGTGGCACCAAGCACCCCAAGCGTCGGTGAGGATGTCGTCGAGCGTGTGGCGGGCCCGCCAGCCCAACGACTCGTTGATCTGCGTGGGGTCGGCGACGACCGCCGCCTGGTCGCCAGCACGGCGCCCGGCCCAGGCCACCTCGTCGCTGGCGCCAACGACCCGTTGCAGCCCGCGGACCACTTCTAGCACTGACGCGCCGGTTCCTGTGCCGACGTTGAACACCGTCCAGGGGTTCACGTCGAGGGCGGGCAGAGCGGCGACATGAGCGTGCACCAGGTCCATGACGTGGATGAAGTCACGCACGCAGGTGCCGTCCGGCGTCGGGTAGTCGGTTCCGAAGACTGCTGGCGGTTCGCCGCGGGTGATCCGGTCGAGAACCATCGTCACAAGGTTCGCGACCTGGAGGTCACCCAGGTCCGGCCAGCCCGCCCCGGCCACGTTGAAGTAGCGCAGCGCCACACCGCATAGCCCCCATGCCGCTGCCGCGTCGCGGACCAGCCACTCCCCAGTGAGCTTGGTCCACCCGTAGGGGTTGACCGGTTCGGTCGGGTCGGCTTCGTGCACCTGGGCGCCACGTGGCGCTCCGTAGACCGCAGCCGTGGAGCTGAAGACGATCCGGGTGACCCGCGCCTCGTGCATGGCGTCGAGCAGGTTGGTCAGCCCGCCGACGTTCTGGCGGGCGTACCAGGTCGGACGTCGGAACGACTCGGGCACGTTCTTGCGCGCCGCGAAGTGGAAGACCTCGTCGACCTCGTACGTGCGCAGCGTCGTGACCAGGTCTGGGATGGCGGCTGGGTCCGCCAGGTCGAGGCGCACCAGCGGTACGTCGCCGACCCGCCCGACCGTCCCGGTGGACAGGTCGTCGACCACCACGACTTCGCTTCCGGCCTGGGTGAGCAGCCGAACGAGGTGCGCCCCGATGTACCCAGCGCCGCCGGTCACCAACACAGCCATGTCCATCACCCTACTGATTTGCCCAGATGTCGCGAGCGGCCTGCCACACCCAGGGGATACTGGGCTGAGCGTGCGCGAAAACCGAAGGACACCTATGGCCGACCAAGCCCCCACGCCGGTGATGACCCGGGGTGCGGCGGTGTCGGTCGCCTTGGGGTCGGGGTTTTCGGGGGTGTCTGCGTTGGTTGTCCAGCTGCTCGCTGCGCGTTGGCTCACCAAGGCCGACAACGGCGAGTTCTTGGTGTTCTGGTCGGCGGTGTTCGCCTGCTACGCGGTGCTCATGGGGATCCAGCAGGAGGTGGTCCGGGGGACCGCGACCGTGGTGCTCGACCCGTCTCGTGCCCGCAGCCGGACCATGCCTGTGGCGCTGGGTGTGGGGGCTGTGGTGGCGTTCGGGGCTGGGGTGACGTGGCCGTGGTGGCATGAGATGGTCCTGCCGGGCCGGGCTCTGGTCGTGGCCGTCGTGGCACTGGTGTCGCTGGTGGCGTTCTCCGGGCACCTCGCGGCGCAAGGGGCGCTCATGGGTCACCGGCGCTGGCACATCGCGGCGGGTCTGAGCGCGGGCGAGGCCGCGGTCAGGCTCGTGGCGGTCGGCGTTGCGCTGTTGGCCGCCGCCAGCGTGGACATGGTGGAGATGGCCGTGGTCGTCTCGTCCGCGGTGTGGCTCGTCCTGCTCGTGTGGCCCGCTGGTCGTGCGGCGGCCAGCGCCCGCGCCGACGTGGACGCCAGGGTGCTGGCACGCCAGGTCGCCCAGGCCAGTGCGGCGACGTTGGGGACCGCGGTGCTCGTGGTCGGTTTTCCGACTGTGATGCGCGTCACTGTCGACGCCCAGACGTGGAAGACGTCGGCCCCGCTGGTGCTGGCGATCATGCTCACCCGGGCTGGGCTGCTCATGCCGATCCAGGCGTTCCAGGGGGCAGTGGTCTCGTACTTCCTCGACCCTGCCCGGCCTCGGGCGGCGTCGTTGGTGAGGCTGTCTGCCCTGGTCATGGCCGTGAGTGTCGTGCTGGCTGGGTTGGCCGGTCTGCTCGGGCCGTGGCTGCTGGGCCTTCTTCGTCCGGACTACGTGCTCAGCGGCCGGCTGCTCGCTGCCTTGACGCTGGCGGCTGGGGTCATGGGTCTGCTGGCTGTGTTCGGGTCTGCAGCACTGGCCGTGGGCCGCCACGGGGCTTATGCCGCGGGGTGGTTGACCGCTGCTGGGGTGGCATGGGTGACGTTGTTGGTCACCTGGCACCTGCTCGGTCTGGGGCTTGAGGTCTGCTCGGTCGGGGCACTGGTCGTTGGTCCGGCAGCAGGCATGGTCGTGCATGTCGTCGCAGTGCGTCAGGCACTGGCGCACCGACCGCCGGTTCGGCCAGAAGGCTGATCGCGCGTCGGTCGCGACCAGTGACCGGCCTGGTCGCGGCGCACGTGGTGCAGGGGACCCGGCTACGCGGGTGACACCAGTGCCAGGATTGCTCACATTCGTGACGGTATGCCCGGTATCGTCGTGTCCATCACCGCGGTGCCAGGTTGCGGCACCACAGATGAAGGACGCCGCTGTGTCACTGGACATCTTTGTCCCCTACTGGGGCGACCCAGCGCTGCTGCGTGAGACGGTCGACTCTGTGCTGGCGCAGACCAGCGACGACTGGACGTTGACAGTTGTGGACGACGCCTACGACGACCCGGCTGCCGGAGCCTATGTCACCGGGCTCGACCACGAGCATGTGCGTTACGTCCGCAACGAGACCAATGTCGGTATCACCGAGAACTACCGCCGCTGCCTGGGCCTGGCCAGCGCGGACCTCGTGGTCTTCCTCGGCTGTGACGACCTGCTCGGGGAAAACTACGTGGCCACGGTCCTCGAAGCGGCCGAGCACTACGCCCAGGCGACGGTGATCCAACCAGGGGTCGAGGTGGTCGACGCGGACGGCCATCCCACGGCCAGCGCGGTGGACCAGGTCAAACGGTTGCTGCGCCCCCGAGGCCGCGCCCCACGGCTCCTGGCCGGCGAGTCGGCGATGGTCACGTTGATGCGCGGGAACTGGTTGTACTGGCCGTCGCTGGTGTTCCGGCGTGATGCCGTGGTCAGCACCGGTTTTCGCGACGACTTCCCCTACGTGCAAGACCTCGCCCTCGTCGTGGACATCCTCATGGACTCCGGCAGCCTGCTGTACGTGCCGGACGTGTGCTTCTCGTACCGGCGTCACCGTGCCTCGGCCTCGAGCACGTCGTTGTTCGACGGGAGCAGGTTCGACGGGGAGCGCCGCTACTTCGCCATCGCCGCGGACGAGGCGTCCCGGCTGGGGTGGACCCGGGCGCAGCGTGCAGCACGTATGCACGCCACCTCCCGGGCGCACGCCGCCGCGCTGCTGCTGGCTGCTGGTCGGGCACGTGACGGTGCCGCGATGCAGGACCTGCTGCGTCACGTGTTCGCCCCGACGCCGTCGGAGCTGTCGTGACGCTCGGGGGGACGTGCGTCGTCACCGGCGGGGCAGGTTTCGTCGGCACGGCGCTGTCGGCGTCGCTGGCCGACACGTTCGAGCAGGTCGTCGCCGTGGACAACCTGCTGCCCCAGATTCACCCGCAGCAGGTGCGCCCAGCCGGGCTCGACCCGCGTGTCGAGCTGCGGGTCGCCGATATCTGCGACCCAGCCACCTGGGACGACCTGCTCGCCACCGTCCACCCTGAGGTCGTCGTGCACCTCGCCGCCGAGACCGCCACCGGGTTGTCGTTGACCATGGCCTCACAGCACACCGCCACCAACGTCGCAGGCACCGCCCAGATGCTCGACGCGCTGGCCCGTCACCAGGCGGTGCCCCGCCGTGTTGTCCTGGCGTCCAGCCGTGCTGTGTACGGCGAGGGTGCGTGGCGCGGCGGCGACGGCCGTCTGGTGTACCCCGCGCAGCGCACCGCGGCGTCGCTGGCTGACGGCCAGTGGGACTACCCGCAGATGGAACCGGTGGCCATGGACGCCTCTAGCGTCGAGCCGCGGCCGGTGAGTGTCTACGGGGTGACCAAGCTTGCCCAAGAGAACCTCGTCACTGTCTGGGCGCGGTCGTTCGGGGCGCAGCCGGTGGTGCTGCGGCTGCAGAACGTCTATGGGCCCGGCCAGTCGCCCCACAACCCGTACACAGGGATCTTGGTTTTGTTCTGCCGGATCGCTGCCGAAGGCCGCGCGATCCCCCTGTACGAAGACGGGCAGGTACGCCGCGACTTCGTGCTGGTCGACGACGTCGTCGACGCGCTGCACCGAGCGGTGGTCACCGACGGCGTCGTCGACCGCCCGCTCGATATCGGTTCGGGCGAGCACCAGACCATCGCCACAGCCGCCCGCCTGGTCGCCGAACGCTACGGCGCTCCGCAACCGCAGGTCACAGGCCAGTTCCGCGAAGGCGACGTACGTCACGCCTGGGCCCAGGTCACCGCAGCGTCCGACGTCCTGGGCTGGTCTGCGCGCTACGACCTGGCTGCTGGTGTGGCCCGCCTCACCGACTGGATGGACACCCAGGACCTGGACTGAGACACGCCTAGCGACGGTCCAGAGCGGCAGCGACCAGCCGCTCACCGGTGTGCTGCCAGGTGAACTCCGCCTCGACCCGGGCTTGGCTGAGCTCGCCGGCCCGGCGCAGCCACTGGGGGTTGTCGAGCACCTGGTCGAGGGCCGAGGCGATCGTCGTCGGGTCCAGGTCGTCCAGCAGCACCCCGTGGTCGTCGTCGACGACGATCTCCAGCGTCCCCCCGGTGGGGGTGGTCACCACCGGGGTGCCCACCGCCGCCGCCTCGAGGACCACCGTGGCGAAACCCTCAGAGTAGGTGGGCAGGCACAGCACGTCGGACTGGGCGACCAGGCGGACCGAACGGTCGTGGTCGAGCGGTCCTGTGAAGTGGACGCACTGGGGGCAGGCGGCCTTCAGGTCCTCCAGCAGCGGTCCGTCACCTGCGGCGACCAGGGCGGCGTCAGGCCGCATCTGGTGCAGCACGTCCATGGCTTCCACCAGCTCGCGGATGCCTTTCTCGGGGATGATCCGCCCAACGAACGCGATGAGCGCGGCATCTGGTGCGATCCCCAGGTCTGAGCGCACGTTCCAGCCGGGCGCTGAGGTCGCTGCCTGGAGCCGCGCGGTGTCCACAGCGTTCGACAGCACCCCTGCTGGTGCCACCCCCAGCTGTCGCAGCCACTGGGTCCCTTCTTTGGACACGGCGTAGAACGGTGTGTCGAAGCGGCGCACCCACCGCAGGCCGAGCCGCTCGTAGAGCCGCACAGCGATATCGACCACCGGGTTGCCCAGCGTCAGCCAGCCGGTTCCGTGCTCGATGACGACCGCAGGCAGGCCGCGACGTGCGCAGCGACGCGCCGCCCACAGCGACAGCACCCAGAACCGGGTGTTGATGACGACGAGGTCGACCGGCGGCGCCAGCACCCGGGCCATGGCCCGACGGTAGGCCCGGCCTGGTCGGGGCACCGGGAAACGTCCAGCCAGGCCGAGCCACGACCGCAGCCGCACCACTTCGATCCCGTCGGTGTCATCGTGGGCGGCCGTGCCTGGTACCAGGCTGGTCACCACCGTCACCTCATGGCCAAGGTCCGTCAGCGCGTGAGCCAGGTTGTCGGTGTAGCGCTCCACACCACCCACCGTCGGCAAGTACTGCGCAGAGAAGACGACGAACCGCATGGAGCCCCTCACTCAGTGGAATCGGTTCTTCAACCCTCGTGCACGCCTGCTTCGCGCGCCAGCGGAGGCCACGGGTGCGCGCACCGCGGTCGCGTTCGCCGCACAAGCAATACAGTGGTGAGCTGCCCCGTCCTGGGTCCTGTCCCGACCAGAGAGCACAAGCTGCATCATGCTGCGGTCGACCGGCTTCCTGTTCGGAGCCTCGGTGGTGCGCAACCTCGGTCCGCCGGTCGTGCTCGTCCTGGTCGCCCAGGTGTTGCGCGACCCGACAACCCTCGGGCGCTACAGCCTCGCGCTGGCCATCGCGACCCCGTTGTTCAGCTTTGCTCAGCTTGGTCTGCGGGTTGTCTACGTCACGTTGCGCCCCAACGCGCCGATCAGGGACTACGTCTTGGTCCAGGCCCTGGCGCTGGGGGCGGCCCTGGCCGTCACAGGTGTGGTCGCCGGAGCCGGCGGGGTTCTGGTTGGTGCCGGGTTCGCTGTCACGTTGCTCATGGTCGGGGTGTCGAAGTCAGCCGACATGTTTGCCGAGACCCTGACCGGACCGTTGCAGTTCACCGAGCGGATGTCGCGGATCTTCGGTGCTGCGGTCGGAACCGTCGTGGTCACCGTCGGTGCGACCACTGTCGTCATGCTCACGACGACGGACCTCAGCTGGTCGCTGGCCGCGATGGCAGCTGCTGGCGTCGGCGCCACGTTCGTCTTCATGTACCGGCCTGTGCGGGCAGTGGGCACGAGCACCGGTCTGTGGTCGGACGGGTCGGCCACCCGGCGGACCGTCCTGCGGGCAGGTCTGCCCTCCGGTGTCCTCATCGCGGTGATCTCGCTGGTCGCGACGATGCCCCAGTACTTCTTGACGTTCTGGCACGGGGTGGAGGTGGCAGGACACTGGCTGGTGCTGTTCTACGTCTACGCCCTGGCGGACCTGGCCACCGGAGCGGGCGTCCAGGTGTGGATCCCCACGGCACGTCGTCGCCTGGCCGACGGTGCTCTGCGTCCAGAGCTGGCGCGGACCGTGACGCGCTGGACCGGCGTGTACCTGCCCGGTACGGCCGTCGGTCTGCTGCTGGCCACATGGTTGCTGCCGCTCATGTTCGGAGGGACATACACGCTGGGGTTGGCCCAGGCCGTGCCGCTTGGTCTGGCTATCGCCGCGCTGCCTTTCGCCTACTTCTCCCAGGCCGCGGTGTCGGTCCTCAACCGGTACGGACACGGGTTGACGTTGAGCGTCTGCTCGACTGCTGTCGCGTTCGCTCTGTGCGCCATCTTGGTGGGTCCTTTCGGCCTCACCGGCGCCGCCTGGGCGCTGGCCGGGGCGGTGCTGACCCGCGGTGGCGTGGCCACCGGCGTCGTGCTCGTCAGCCACTCCGGTGCCCGGCAGCCCGTGACCGACCTTGGCGCCCGGTAGACTCCACCGGTGCCTTCGACGGCAGAACCTTTTGCGACACCACTGGTCAGTGTGGTTGTCCCGGTCTACAACGCCGCTGATGTGATCGAGCGTTGTCTGGACTCGGTGCTGGCCCAGACGTTGGACGGGGTCGAGGTCATCTGCGTCGACGACGAATCATCGGATGATTCGCTGGAGATCCTGCGACGGTACGAACGCGAGCACCCCGGGCAGGTCCGGGTCCTGACCCAGACCAACCAGGGCCAGGGGGCCACCCGCAACCGCGGGATGGACGTGGCCCGGGGGACCTACCTGGCGTTCCTCGACAACGACGACTACCTGGACCCGGACTTCCTGGAACGGTGCTACCGCCAGCTGGAGGACACTGGTGCGGACGTGGTGTGCTGTGGGTACCGCCGGGTCGAACCCGATGGCCGGGTGCTGCAAGAACGTCTGCCGGTGGACGGTCCGTTCTTCCCGTACTCCCTGGTGGCCCCCTGGTCCAAGGTGTACCGGCGTGCGCTCGTCGCCGACAACCAGATCACCTTCCCTGCGATCGTCTTCGGCGAAGACTCGGTGTTCACCGTGCGGGTCCTCGACGCGACCGACAAGGTCACAGTCGTGGCGTGCGCAGGGTACGTCTGGCTGAACACCCCGACATCCACGTCGAACGTGCTCATGACCGGTCTGGACAACGTGCGCGAGCCTGTGCGCGAGCTGCTCACGTTGTTGACCCAGGTCCCCGGCCGCAGCCCGTCCTACGAGTACTACTACATCAAGAACGCCATTTTCCTCCTGCTGCACCTAGGCCGGGTGGACCCAGCCGAGGTGTTCGTCCGGCACCACCGTGAGTTGATGGCCCAGGTCGCTGACACTGTGCGCCACCCGCTGCGCCGCGCTGTGTTCGGTCCCCGTGGCGACACGTGGACCATCCGCACGATCGTCGCGGTCTACATGCTGGTGCACCGGGCACACCTGACCGGCTTGTTCGCCCGGGTGTACGCCTGGCTCGGCCCAGGCCGCCGCCCCGGCTTCCAGCACCTGCGCGGCGCCGACCGCCGACGTGCTAGTTGAGGCTGGGTTGGGGCAGGCGTGGGCGGACGCTGGCGGTGACCTTGTGGGCACGTTCCAAGATCGGTCGTTCGACGAGCAACCAGCTGGCGATGGCCAGCGGGACGGTCAGCGCCACGGCGGCCAGGTCGTACACGACCAGGCCCAGGTGGTGCACCCCGACGATGGCGAGCAGCTGTTGCGCCGGCCAGGCGTAGATGTACACCCCGTAGGAGATGTCATGCGTGGCGACCAGCCGTGGTGAGCGGATGAGCGCACCCAGGTACAGCACCACGTAGGCCAGCAGCGGGGACACCAGCTGTGGACCCCAGCCGGTGACCAACACCGCTGGGCCTGCTGCGACCACCGCGGCACCGACCGCTACCGGCCAGGTCAGCGCCATCTTGTCGCGCACCATGTACAGCCAGGCCCCAGCCATGAAGAACGGCAGCAGCCGCAGCAGCATCCTCAGGTCGTTGTTGCCGCCGAAGTACGGCAGCAGCCGCTCGACGTTCGCGTACGCCACGACCGAGACGACCAGCACCACCCCAGCGCCCCAGGCTGATCGGCGCAGCAACGGCACCGACACCAGCACGGCGATGAGGAGGTAGCACACGAACTCGTAGTACAAGGTCCACAGCGACCCGTTCCAGCTGACCATGTTCCAGCTGTCCGGTTGCGCGAAGGGCACGTCAGAAGGGGTGCCGGCCACGTCGTAGGCGTTCATCTTCAGCGCGGCGTTGGAGAAGACGAAGTTCGCCGGGGTGGTCCCCGTGGTCGCGAACCCGTCGAGGCTGCGGTGCGTGTGGACGTACGCCAGTGGTGCGAACACCCCAGCGGTGACCACCAGGCACACCAAGAACGCCGGGAAGATCCGCGACACCCGCAGCAACAGGTACGAACCCAGCGGTTTGCGCAGCCGCGAACCGGTGATGAGGTACCCGGAGATGGCGAAGAACCCCATCACCGCCAACCCGCCCATGTGCTCGCCGTTGACCATCGGCCCGTGCCCAGCCCCCGCCAGGTAGAACCCGTGCGCGAACAGCACCATCGCTGCCAGGACGAGACGGATGAGGTTCAGCCCGTTGGTGCGTCCGCCCAGAGGTCGTGCACCGTAGCGCCAGATCCTCGCCAGGGCAGGCTTGTCCGGCGTCGGCGCAGGGGCCGCGTCTGTCGTCGGCCGGCCCGGGAGAACGTCGGGGTGCATCCCCCCATCTTGGACCACAAACATGGTCGTTTTGGGCGGTATGCCCGAACGGACCCTGCTGTACGGGCTAGTCGGCGGTCAATCGGCGGTCAAGAGGTTGAGCAGGTACTGGCCGTACCCGGACTTCAGGAGCGCTTCTGCGCGGGTGCGCAGCTCGTCGTCGGTCAGGAAACCGCGCCGCCAGGCGACCTCTTCGGGGGCTCCGACCTTCAGGCCCTGGCGTGACTCGATGGTGCGCACGAAGTCGGAGGCGTCCAGCAGGGAGCCGAACGTGCCGGTGTCCAGCCAGGCGGTGCCGCGGGGGAGGACCTCGACCTGCAACCGTCCTTGGCGCAGGTACTCACGGTTGATGTCGGTGATCTCGTACTCCCCGCGGGCTGACGGGCGCAGACCCGCGGCGATCTCGACCACGTCGTTGTCGTAGAAGTACAGTCCGGGCACGGCATAGTTGCTCTTGGGCCGGACGGGTTTCTCCTCCAGCGACAAGGCGCGGCCTTCGGCGTCGAACTCCACCACGCCATACTCGCTGGGGTTGGCCACCCGGTAGGCGAAAACTGCCCCACCGTCGATATCGGCGAACCGCTCCAGCTGGGAGCCCAGGCCCGGCCCGTAGAAGATGTTGTCGCCGAGCACCAGGGCCGCGGCGTCGCCACCCACGAAACCAGCCCCCAGGACGAATGCCTGCGCCAGCCCGTTGGGCACCTCCTGCACCGTGTAGCTGATGGAGATCCCGAACTGCGACCCGTCACCCAGCAACCGGTGGAACTGGCTGGCGTCGTGCGGGGTGGTGATCACCAGCACGTCACGTATCCCGGCCAGCAGCAGGGTCGACAGAGGGTAGTAGACCATCGGTTTGTCGTAGACGGGCACGAGCTGCTTGGAGACGCCGAGAGTGATGGGGTGCAGCCGGGTACCGGACCCGCCAGCCAAGATGATGCCGCGCATGTCCCCATCTTGGACCATCAGAGGTGGTTCCGTCCGGTTGGGACCGGATCGCCTCGTACGGTCGATAGAGTGGGCGCCGAGATCCGAGGAGCCGTCCACGTGCACATCATCCAGCCAGCGATTTGGGACTACGCCTGGGGGTCGAGCACCGAGATCCAGGAGATCGTCGGGTGCGACGACCCACGTATCGCCGAGGCGTGGTTCGGGGCCCACCCCCTGGCCCCGTCGAGTGGTCCTGACGGGCGCAGCCTCGACCAGTTCGTCTCCGACGACCCCCGCCACGCTCTGGGGGAGGGGACTGTGCGCCGGTTCGGGGGCGTCCTGCCGTACCTGCTCAAGATCATCGCCGCCGACGGGGCCCTGTCGTTGCAGGTGCACCCGCGTCTGGAAGCAGCCCGCGCAGGGTTCGCCGCCGAGGAGGCAGCGGGTATCCCGCGTGACGCGCCGCGCCGCAACTACCGCGACCCGAACCACAAACCTGAGCTGGTCTACGCGCTGACCCGGTTCGAAGCGATGTGCGGGTTCCGCACACCCCGCCGCGCAGCGGAGGTGCTCTCGGGCCTGGGTACCTCGTTGTCGGACGCCCTGAGCAGCACCCTGCGCGACGAACCGTCGGCCAAGGGGGTGCGTGAGGTGTTCACCCGCCTGGTCACGCCCGAGCAGGCCCCGGCGCCTGACGACGTCGCCCAGCTCGTCGAGGCGTGCCGTCTGCGCCTGGAGTCAGGCTCTCCGTCGCCGCGGGCGGACAGGACCGTCGTCATGCTCGCCGCCCAGTTCCCCGGCGACCCGGGTGTCGTCACGTCGTTGCTGCTCAACCCTGTGACGCTACGTCCGGGCGAAGCCCTGTTCATCCCCGCTGGTGGGGTCCACTCGTACCTGCACGGCCTGGCCGTGGAGGTGATGGCCAGCTCGGACAACGTCTTGCGCGCGGGCCTGACCGGCAAGCACGTCGACGTCCCCGAGATGCTGCGCAACGTCGACTACGTCGCCGCCCCTCCGATCCGTATCGCCCCTGAAGCCTTCCACCAGGCCACCCGCGTCTACTACGCCCCCGTCGACGACTTCGAGCTGTCCGTGACAGACGTCCCCGCCGACGGTGTCGTCCGCCGCCTGCCCGGTCTGGGTCCCCGCGTCGTGCTGTGCCTGGACGGCTCAGTGGTCCTGGAAGCCAACAACCAGACCGAGGTCCTCCCCCGGGGCCGCGCAGCGTTCGTGGCCGACGGCGACGGCCCGGTCACGGTCGGCGGCAAAGGCACAGTGGTCCAAGCCGCAGTCCCGTAGCAGAGGACAATGGGGACGGTTCCTGTGTCTTGGAGCGGGGCAGAGTCTCCAAGACAGCGGCAGAGTCTCCAAGACATGAAGACAGTGGGGACGTCCGAAGACAGTGGGGACGGTTCCTATGTCTTGGAGCGGGGCAGAGTCTCCAAGACAGCGGCAGAGTCTCCAAGACATAGGAACCGTCCCCACTGTCTTCTGTTTGGGGTCAGGTGTGGGTGATCCGTTCGGTGGCCACCAGGTGGTCGCGGGCGGAGCCTTGCGGTGCCGCTGGGTGATCTGTGGTGACCAGGACGAGGGAGCCGCCGTCGGCGAGGACGTCGAGGGCGAGGAGGTCGGCGAGCCGGACGGGGGCAGTGGGATCTGCTGTGCGCAACACGCGGCGCGGCGCGCCGGGCGGGCGGGTGGTGAACTTTTCGTAGCTCACGGTTGTGGTTCCGTCGGCCAGGGCTAGGTCGCAGGCCTCCGGGGGGACGACCGGGCCGAGCCAGTCGGGCTGGGCCCCGACGGTCGCGGCCGAGTCGAGGGCGCCGTGGAGGGGGCCGTCGAAACACCGGGCCAGGGGAGGCAGGGCCACAGCGATCTGGAGGTCCACGTCGGCGCCGGCGGTGGGGTTGGTGGTGACGAGGACGCGGGGGCCTGGTGGCATGGTGGCGGCTGGTGGCGGCGCCGCGCTGGCCGGTGTCTTGCTGGGAGCGACAGGTGTGACAGTGCTGGTCACAGGGGTTGTGACGATACAGGCGCCGGTGCGCCAGATACCCAGGGCCCAGCAGACGGTGCGCCAGTGCAGGGGTATCTCCAGCGCGATCTGGGTGCCTGGGCTAGCATCGGCGTCGTCGATGAGGAGGTTGGCTGTCTTGGTCGCCCAGTTGTCAAGGGTCGCTCGTGACAGCTCTATCCGTTCACCGTCACGGGCGTACCAGGTCACAGCGGGGCGTCCGGAGTCGGTGCGGAGGGCTTGTGACAGGCGATCGTTCCACTGCAGCACCGACCAACCGTAAGCCATAACCCTCTAGCGCAGATCGAAGGCCGGATCGGTCGAGATCGAAAATTTAGGGCGAATAGCACACTTGGACTTGACGTGGGGGAACGACACGCGTGTAATTCCATACTGAGACGACTGCTCTGGCGGCGTGGTCGGACAGGCACGACGGCGGTTGGACAACGGCCACACGACGAAGGCAAGGCGGAGGTAGACATGTGGGACCTGCTGGACGACGAGTTCTCTGCGGAAGCTCGCACGTCTCCAGCCCCCTCGCCCCTCGCTGACGTGCTGTCGCTGTTCGTCCCCGAGGCCACTGGCCCTATGGGCTGGCAGGAGCGGGCCCTGTGCGCCCAGACCGACCCGGAAGCGTTCTTCCCCGAGAAGGGCGGGTCGACCCGCGAGGCCAAACGCGTGTGCACCGGGTGCGAGGTACGTACCGAGTGCCTGGAGTACGCGCTGGAGAACGACGAGCGTTTCGGTATCTGGGGTGGGCTGTCCGAACGTGAGCGGCGCAAGCTGCGTCGCCGGGTGGTCTGAGGCGTGACGGACGGCGCGCCCGCCGCACCGACCACCTGCCTGCTTGGCGGGTCGCAACCTCGTGCGCACCGGCGTTGGGCAGGCCGGTCCACCACGACGGGTTGCGTGGCCAGATGACCACCGCCGGCCTCGCTGAGCCGGACCTGGTCGCCGCTGGTCCTGGGCTTGCTGATGTGACGGCGGTTGTCGTCAGCGCCGGGCTGACCGGGTACCTGGAGGCGTCGTTGCAGGCCCTGGCGGCGCAGACCCGCCTTCCTGCTGTGGTCTTGCTCGTGGACGTCGGAGGTCCGGCGGGGGCTGCCGAGCTGTTGGACGCTACTTTCGCCGGTGTCGGGGTGCGCGCCGCCCGCACCCGCACCACTGCGGCTGCTCTTGGCGCCGCGGTGGACGCTGGACTGGCCAAGCTCGCGCTGGCCAGCGCCGAGACCGCCTGGCTGTGGCTGCTGCACGACGACTGCGCCCCCGCACCCACCGCCCTGGCCGAGCTGGTCGACGCGGCGGGGAAGGCCACGTCGGTCGCGGTCGTCGGCCCGAAACAGCGCACCTGGACCGATCCTGAGCGGCTGGTCGAGGTGGGTATGACCACCACCCGCTCAGGCCGTCGTGTCGGTGCCGCGGTACCTGGCGAGCTGGACCAGGGCCAGCACGACGGCAGCTGTGACGTGCTGGCGGTGGGGACTGCCGGGGTGCTCGTGCGCTGGGACGTGTGGCGCCAGGTCGGTGGGACCGACCCGGCCCTGGGACCGTTCGGCGACGGGCTGGACCTGTCGCGCCGGGCACGTCTGGCCGGGCACCGGGTGGTGGTGGCGCCGCGGGCTGTCGTGCGGCACGCACGTGCGTCGTACCTGGGGTTGCGTCCCCGCGACGGCACGCCCCGGGCGGTGGGCGACGGCCCCCGCGGGGACCCGCGCAGGTCGTTGGGAGCCCGGCGCAAAGCCCACGGGTACGCCCGGCTCGTGGGGGTTGTGTGGTGGGCGGTGCCGTTCGTCGCGGCGGGCCTCTTCGTCGCTGCGCCGGTGCGGGCGGTGGTGCGGCTCGCCATGGGAGAGAGCGCCGCGGCCGGGCGTGAGCTGGTCGGCGGGTGGGGGGCGCTGGCCCGGCCCTTGGCGCTGTGGCGGGGACGACGTTCGCTCGCCCACGTCTCGGTCTTGCCCCGTCGTTCTCTGTGGCCGTTGCAGGCGACCTGGCGGCAGGTGTGGGCTGCGGTGTCCGAACGTCGTGCGAGCCAGGCACGACCACCACGGCCGCGGCCCTCCCGGCTGGAGGAGGCCGAGCTCGCCGCTCTAGCCGCCTGGCGCCGGGTCGCTCTGGCGGTGGTGCTCGTCGCCCTCGTCGCCCTCACAGCCGTCGCGGTCGGTGACCTGGTCGCACGGGTCAGCGCGGGAGCGCGTCTGGCCGGTGGTGCGTTGGCGTTCGCCCCGTCCAGCTGGGACCAGGCGTGGTCTGCCGCGACCTCGCCGTGGGTGGGTGAGGGGCTGGGCAGTGCTGGTCCGGCCGACCCGTTGGCCCGGGTGCTCGCCGTCGCGTCGTTGGCTGTGGGCGGCAACGTCAGGCTCGTCGTGGCGGTCGTGCTGCTCGGCGGGGTGGTCCTGGCCGGGTGGGGGGCGTGGGTCGCGGCGGGAGTGGCTACCCGGTCGGTGGCGTTGCGCGGGTGGGCAGCGGTGGTCTGGGCGTTGGCGCCGGGTCTGCTCACCGCGACCGGGACTGGTCGGGTCGGTGCGGCAGTGGCGCACGTCTTGTTGCCGTGGGTGGTGTTCGGGGTGGCCCGGTCGCTGGGAGTCCAACGGGTGGACGTGCTCGGTGCCAGGCTCGACGCCGCACCCGACGACGACCCCGTCGAGTTCGTCCAGGTGGGCGACGACCTGTCGGTGCGGCCAGCGGCCAGCACCGCCGAGCCGTCGCGCCCGCGCCCGTCCCGGCTGGCGCTGGCTGCCACGAGCCTGGTGCTGGCTGTGGTGTGGGCTGGCGCACCGTCGCTGGTCGTACCCAGCCTGGTCGCTCTGGTGGTCGTCGGGGTCGCGGCCGGGAGCGTGGGACGGCGGCTGGGTTTCGTCGTGGTCCCGGGGATCGTGCTGCTGGCCCCCCTGTACGTGGCTGCGGTGGGCCGTGACGGGGGATGGCGGCTCGCTCTCGCCGACCCGGGGCTGGCGGACGTGGCTGAGCCTGCCGGGGCGGTGCACAGGCTGTTGGGGGTCCCGGTGGCCGACGCGGTGCCGTCGTGGGTCCCCGGGTCGTTGGGCACCTGGTGGTTCGGGCTTGCTGGGGTCGTGGTGCTCGTCGTCGCGTTCGTGGGTCTGGTACGCGGGGGACGGGCAGTGTGGGCCGGGTGGGTTGTCGCTGTCCTCGCGCTGGCCTGGGCGACCGTTCTCGTGGCGTTGCCGGTGGTACGGGCCGTGGACCAGAGCGGACCGGTGTTCTTGGGACCGACCGTGGCGCTGGCCCAGGCGGGGCTGCTCGCCGCTGCGCTGGTCGGGGCAGACCGTGCCCGGCGTCCGGGGCCGCGGGTGTGGCGCACCGTCGCGGTCGTCGCCGGTGTCGTCGCCGTGGTCGCCCCTGCGACCTCGTGGCTGTGGCACCCGCGTGACGGCGCTGGCCAGGTCCACGCGGTGACCGGTTCTGTGGTCCCTGCGGTGGGGCAGCAGGCGTTCGTCCGCGGGTCACGCGTCCTGCTGCTCGTCCCCGGGGCCGACGGAACGCCGTTGCGCTACCGGTTGCTGTCCGCCGACGGGGTGCAGGCGTCTGACCAGTCCGCCGCCGCAGCGACCGGCCGTGACCGTGGCATCGGCGAGCTGGAGTCGGTGGTCGCAGCCCTGGCCGCAGGGTCGAGCGTGGACGAGTCAGGTGCGCTCGGGGCGTTGGCCGTCGCGTACGTGCAGGTGCCGGTCGACGCCGGGGACCAGCGCGCGCAGCTGGTGGGCCGGCTCGACGCCACTGTAGGGCTGGAACGGGTGACTGACGGCGCCAGCGGCACGTTGTGGCGGGTGGCTGGTGTTGACCGGTCGGTGACCGTCACGTCGTGGGCGCGGCTCGTACCTGCCAGCGGTGGCCCGGCCGACGTCGCCTTGCCGCTGGCCGGGGACGGCACACAGGTTCGTTCGCGTATCGTCGGCGTGGACTTCAGCCGCACCGTCCTGCTCGCCGAACGTGCCGGACCGCACTGGCAGGCATCGGTGGACGGCCGTCGGCTCGAACCGGTGACAGTCGGCTGGAGGCAGGGTTTTGCGCTGCCGCCTGGGGTGTCCGGCGAGCTGGTCGTCGGCGGTGACGACGGGGTCTGGCGGACCGGGTGGTTGGTGCTCCAAGGGTTGGTCGTCGGTGCGGCCTTGCTGGTCATCGTGGCCGAAGCAGTCCGAGGACGGAGGTGGGCACGACGATGAGATCCACACGAAGGCCCCGGGCGGGGTCGGCACTGTCGAAGCGGTCAGCGACGGTCGCAGGGTTCGTGGCGGCGCTGGTGCTGGTGGTGGGCGCCGGGTCGTTCCAGACACCAGCCGGGGCGTCGCTGCCGGTCTTGTCGGTGACGGTGCCACCTGCGGCGACCGTCTTGACCTGCCCTGGTCCTCTTGAGCTGCCTGCGGAGGTCGGCGGCGGCGGTGACGCCGAGTTCTCCCCGGTCCCTGTCGCCCCTGTCACCCGGCTCACCACGGTCGGCAACGAAAAGGCCGACCGCGTGGACGTCCGTCGCCTCGACGGCACCTCTCTGCTTCCCACGGACCCAGACACGGCCGACGACCTCGAGCCAGAGACCGACTCCTCGCCGGACCCGGTCGACCCACCGAACGGCGACCACACGGGGGACCCGTCTGTCGACCCTGCCCTGGCTCCTGGTTCTGGCGCCCCTGGCTCTGCTGCCCCTGGTTCTTCGAGCCCGGCGGTCGGGGTCGAGCTGACCGCTCCAGCAGTCGTACGGGTCGCCCCCAGGACCGGTGGTGCGCCCGCCGACGGTACGGCGTGGCTGGCTGCCGCCACGACCATGGTGATGGTCACCGCCGGCGACCTGCGCGGCCTGGCGGGGGCTTCGTGCCAGCCCGCCGGTGTCGACCAGTGGTTGGTCGGTGGGGCTACTGACGACGGGTCGACTGCCCACCTCGTCCTGGTCAACCCCGGCACGACCCCAGCGCGGGTGGTGTGGACGGTGTGGGGCGCTGGCGGCCCGGTGGACCTGACGTCCGACCAGGTCCTCGTCGCCCCCAAAGCCACCGAGGTGGTCAACCTCGGCGGCCCAGCCGGGCCGCAGAAGGCTCTGGTCACCCACGTCGTCGCGTCCGGGGGCCAGGTCGCCGCCTGGGTCCAGGACTGCGCGATCACCGGTTTCACCGCCGCTGGCACCGACTTCGTCGTGGCGTCGGCACCTCCTGCCACCCGCCAGAGTGTCCCCGGCCTGGTCGTGGAGGCCGAAAGTGCTGACACAGCCGGTCTGGTCGGTCCCACGTTGCGCCTGCTCGCCCCCGGTGACACCGACACCACTGCCCACCTCCAGCTCTACGGTGCTGACGGCCCCGTCGACCTGCCTGGCGTCGAGTCGGTGGCTCTCAGCGCTGGCACAGTCCTCGATGTCCCCCTCGGCGGCCTTCCGGCTGACCACTACACCGCTGTGGTCGACGCTGACGTTCCCGTCGTCGCTGCTGCCACCGTGACCCGGGTCGGCCTGCCCGGCCAGCTCGACCCCGTTCCCCGCACCGAACGTGCTCTGGTCGCGTCCACCCCCGGTGGTACCGGCACCACCGCCGTGCCTCCCGACGTGACGGCCACCCTCGTCGTCGGAGCCGTCACCGAAGGCACCGCCGAGGGCACCGGCGAAGGCACAGTCGAGATCATCAGCCCCACAGGCAAGGTCCTGGCCACCCACCACCTGTCCGTCGACTCGGGCACCACCGGGGCCTGGCCTGTCGCCAACCTCTTCGGCGCGGCCAGCGACATCGGCGCCATCCGTGTCGTCGCCACCTCGGGTGCCACCCTCGTGTGGGCGGTCCTGGTCGAGACCACCCAAGACGACGGCACCCTCGCCACCATCTTGACCCCCACCGGCCCCAGCGGCGCCCCGGTCGCTGTTCCACTCCGCGACGACCCGGCCATCGCCCAAGGCTGACCCGCCCCGCCGACGGCTGCGCCTGCTGGGCGGCCCCTGGTCTGGATGCCTCGTCTGGTCACCAGACGCCGAGCAAGACCATGGTGGCCAGGGCGGCCTGGTCGAGTCGGCGGCGGCGTAGCTGGTTGGCGTGGCGCGCCAGGGACCAGCGGGCGCGCGCAGACGTGTCGTGCAGCAGGCGTTCGAGCTCGCGCAGGTCGGGTTGGTCGGGGGTGTCGGACCTGGCGACGGCGATGGCCAGCTGGGACTGGTGGCGGTGCCAGCGGGAGGTGACCAGACGCAGACGGTCGGTGTACGCCCGCACGCCCAGGCGGGCGCCCATGACGTTGCCTTCGTGCTGGCGGTAGTCCAGCGTGGGGGTGTCGAGGATCTTCCAGCGCAGGCCTGCGCCACGGGCCGCCGCGTAGATCGCCCAGTCGTGGCCGGTCATCGCCCGCATGGGACCGTCAGCGTCGGCCAGCAGCGTCCGGCACCGGGTGACGAGGTCCTGCGCGAGCAAGAACGACGTCCCAGGGCCCGGTGCCTCGCACACGTGGTCGAAGCGGCGCTGGGCGAACGCCTTGCGGATATAGGACCGCCGCCGGTGCGCCCCGAAAGCCATGACGTCCGAGGAGACCCCCGAGCACCCCGCCTCGATATGCGCAGCGCAGGTCGCGAGCTTGTCGGGGTACCACAGGTCGTCCTGGTCGGCCAGGGCCACCAGCTCGTCGTCGTCCAGCTCGGCGTCGAGGAGCAGACGGTAGAAGTTCGACGCGGCAGACCCCGACACCTGCGCAGGCAGCAACGTCAGACGCGGTTCGGTGAGGGCCTGTTCGGCCAACCACTGCGCCGTCCCGTCGGACGAGCCGTCGTCGCTGGCGACCACCCGGACCGCCACATCCTGCTGGTCGAGGATGGTGCGCAGCTGGTCAGGCAGGTACGGCATCCCGTTGAACGTGGCGAGCAGGACGACGATGCGCGCCGTCATAGGCTGTCCCCGTAGTCGGGGTCGATGTCGTGGGGGGCGCGGCCCAGCAGGAACGCCACCTGTTCCACCACGACCTGCTGGACGAGCTCGGCCAGGTCCTCAGGGTCGGCCGCGCGGGTCTCCACCGGGCGCCGGTACACGACGATACGGTGCGCTGCGGTGCCGTCGGCGGGGAAGTAGCGGCCCAGCGCCACCCCGGCCTCCCAGGGCGCTGGGTTCGACGGTGGGACCTCTTCGACGGCGAACTCGACCCCTTCGAGCTCGTGTGCCCAACGGCGTTCGAGGACCTCCACCGCGTCGAGCACCATGGCGTCGAACCGTTGGGCACGGGTGCGGTAACCAGGCAGGGACGAGGGCATGAGGGGCCCGCGCAACCCACGCCCGCGGCGGTCGCGCCGACGGACGGCGACCGTCTCGCCGACGTCGCCGACGCGCACCACAGGACGCGGCCTCGCGCGCCGTGGTGCACCCCAGGCTGTCACTCCGCCAGAGTAGTCGACCGTGTGCCCCTCGCGCTGGCAAGAACGGCGCCCGGCGGGGCGGATATTGTCCCTGCGCACCTGGTTGCAGGGCTGGGCGGTGACGTGCGTGGCGCACCGGTCCGGCCGCACCCGACGAGGTGCTCTTCACGCGGGGTGTGGATGTGGGCCACAGCGACGTCGAGGAGTACGGTCTAAGGGTGCAACCGGTGAGGCAGTGCTCAAGGACGGCCTGCGGCCAACCGGCTGTCGCCACGCTCACCTACGTGTACGCCGACTCTACGGCTGTGCTCGGCCCCCTGTCGCAGCTGGCCGAACCGCACGCCTACGACCTGTGCGCCGACCACGCCCAACGTCTGACCGCCCCCCTGGGTTGGGTGGTGGTGCGCCTGGAGATCGGGCCGGTCACCGACGACCTGCTCGCACTGGCCGACGCGGTGCGCGAGTCTGCACGTCCCGTCGACTACGAGCCGTCCGTGCCTTCGGGCCGTCCGCACGCGCACCTGCGGGTCCTGGACGGCGAAGGCTGATGGCTGTCGAGCATCCGCCGATGGGGTCGTTCTCCCGGCCGGAGAGCCCTGAGGTGCTCGGGACCAGGACCTGCCACCACTGCGCCAGCGACCGTCTGACCCGTATCCGTATGCGCACACCCAGCGGTGTGGACGCGGTGTTCGTCGCTTGTGGTGTGTGCGAGCGCACGGCGTGGTTCGCTGTGGACGGTGACGGGGTACCGTTGGGTCCTCACGAGGTCGGCGACCTCGGAGCCTGACGGACGGGAACATGCCGGGGAGGTCGTCATGCACCCGATGGACCAGATCGTCAACGCCTACGACGTGCGTGGCGAACAGCTCGACGCGCCGACCGTCACCGCCCTGGCGGCGGCTTTCGCCGATGTCGTCGCCTGCGCCAACGCCAAGGTCGTCGTCGGCCATGATATGCGCACCACCAGCGCCGAGCTGGTCGAGGCGGCTGTCGACGGGCTGATGGCCCGCGGTATGGACGTGCTGTGGCTCGGGCTGTGCTCGACCGACGAGCTGTACTACGCCTGCGGTGTGCGCAGCCTGCCTGGTCTCATGGTCACCGCAGGCAACCACCCGGCCAGCTTCAACGGGCTCAAGCTGTGCGGCCCGAAGGCCGCCCCCGTCGACGAGGACACAGGCCTGTACCAGGTGGCTTCCGTCGCCGAACGCTACCTGCGCGACGGGCTGCCCGCCGACGGCCGCACCGGCACCCGCTCAGAGTGGGACGTGCACGGCGACTACGCGGCCTACCTGCGTTCCCAGGTGGACCTGTCGCAGATCCGTGAGCTGTCGGTCGTCGTGGACGCCGGCAACGGGATGGCAGCGGTGACAGTGCCAGCGGTCCTCGGCGACAAGGTCCCGGTGCGGTTGTTCGGGGTGCATATGCGCCTGGACGGACGGTTGCCGTCACGCACGGGCGGACCGCTGGAGTCCGAGAGCCTGGCTGACCTGCGTGCCGAGGTGCTGGCCCACCACGCCGACCTGGGCCTGGCCTTCGACGCCGACGCCGACCGGTGCATGGTCCTCGACGAGGCCGGAGACGTCGTCAGCCCGTCAGCCATCACCGCGCTCATCGGGTTGCGGGCCGTCGAGGCCGAGCAGCGGGCCGGACGCCACGCAACGGTGATCCACAACCTCATCACCTCACGGGTGGTGCCCGACCTCATGAACGCAGCCGGTGCCCTGCCGGTGCGCACCCGTGTGGGCCACCCTCACGTACGCCGCGCCATGGCCGCCCACGGTGCCGTGTTCGGCGGGGAGCACTCTGGGCACTACTACTTCCGGGACTTCTTCTACGCCGACGACGGGTTGCTCGCCGCGCTGCACGTCATGGCGGCGCTGGGTGAGCAGGCGTACCCCATGTCGGCCTTGACCAGCCTGTACCACCCGTATGTGGCTTCCGCCGAGATCAACTACACCGTCGAGGACCCCTCGGGGGTGCGTTCACGGGTGGAGGCTGCGTACCGCGGCGAACCAGGTGTCGTCATCGACCATCTCGACGGGTTGACGGTCGCCCACTGGGACTGTGATCCACAGTGGTGGTTCAATCTTCGGCAGGCCGCGACCGAACCGGTGCTGCGGCTCAACGTCGAAGCAGCCGACGGCGACGTCATGGCGTCCGTGCGTGACGCCGTCGAGGCACGAGTGCTGGGAGGACGCAGGTGACTGCCGAACCACAGGTAGAAGACTGGGTGCACGACCTGCTGCGTTGTCCTGTCACCGGGACACGTCTGGTCCCGGGGACCGGACCTGACGGCGGCCCCGAGCTGGTCGGCACAGACCCCAGCCGGACGTTGGCGTACCCCGTGCGCGACGGTGTCCCGGTGCTCCTGGCCGACGAGGCCCGTGAGGTCGAGGTCTCGTAATGGCTCGTTGGCCTGTTGCGGGCGGCTAGGCTTCGCGCAGGTACGGGCGTCGAGACCAGCTGTCGAGGAGAGGTATGTCCACCAGTGGCGGGACCAAGGCGATCGTCGCGGCGCTCGCGGCGAACCTGGGGATAGCCGCGACGAAGCTTGCTGCTTTCGCACTGAGCCAGTCCTCCTCGATGCTCGCCGAGGCGGTGCACTCCCTGGCCGACTCCGGCAACCAGGTGCTGCTGCTGTTCGGCGGCCAGCAGTCGCGGCGCCCCGCTGACGCCAGCCACCCCTTCGGCTACGGCCACCGGCGCTACCTGTACGCGTTCTTGGTGTCGATGGTGCTGTTCTCGGCCGGTGGTCTGTTCGCCCTGTACGAGGCGTACCACAAGTGGCACGACGCGAGCCCGATCACCTCGTGGCACTGGGTGCCGTTGGCGGTGCTCGGCGTGGCGATCGCCATGGAGTCGTTCTCGCTGCGCACCGCGGTCCGCGAGGCCCGCCCGGCCCGTGGTGACCAGTCGTGGTGGCGGTTCATCCGCAACTCGAAGTCCCCTGAGCTGCCCGTGGTGCTGCTGGAGGACACCGGTGCGCTCGTCGGCCTGGTCTTCGCGACGTTCGGCGTGACAGCCACCCTCATCACCGGCAACGGCCGCTGGGACGCGGTCGGCACCGCAGGGATCGGTGTGCTGCTCGTGGTCATCGCGGTGGTGCTGGCAGTCGAGATGAGCTCGTTGCTGGTCGGTGAGGGCGCGTCGCCGCAGGACGTGGCAAAGATCAAGGCAGCCCTGGTCGGTGGCCCCGTCGCCTCGGTCATCCACCTGCGGACCATGCACATCGGCCCCGACGAGCTGCTCGTCGCCGCCAAGATCGAGGTGGCCCAGGGCGACGCGGTCCAGATCGCCCAGGCTATCGACGACGCCGAAGCCCGGGTCCGCGCCGCCGTCCCCGCCGCCACCTTGATGTACCTGGAACCTGACCTGCGCCACTCCTCGGACTGAGCTGGGACGCTCGGGGGCCTTGAGGCAGACTGGCCTGTGACGCCCCCACCTCGCGAGAACGGAAGAAGGACTATGAGCGAGACCACCAACCTTGACGCCCAGGCAGTGGCCGATGACCACGGGCACGTCTTCCACTCGTGGATGGCCCAGGGCACGCCGCGCCCGTTCGTCGTCGCCGGTGGCGAAGGCTCGTGGGTGTGGAACCACGCCGGCAAACGCTTCCTCGACTTCTCCTCCCAGCTGGTGAACACCAATATCGGCCACCAGCACCCGGCTGTGGTCAAGGCCATCTGCGACCAGGCCTCGACGCTGGCGACCGTCGCCCCGGCGACGGTCAACACCGCCCGCAACGCCGCTGCGCAGGCGGTCTTGGAGCGTGCGCCGGAAGGGTTCACCAAGGTCTTCTTCACCAACGCGGGGGCTGACGCGGTGGAGAACGCGATCCGTCTGGCGCGGCTGACCACCGGACGCGAGAAGGTCGTCTCGTCCTACCGGTCGTACCACGGCAACACCGGCGCGGCGATCAACGCCACCGGCGACTGGCGCCGTTCGCACAACGAGTACGCCCGCGGGCACGTGCACGCCTTCACCCCGTACCTGTACCGCACCGAGTTCTGGGCCACGACGGTCGAAGAAGAGTGCGAGCGGGCGCTGCACCACCTCGAACGCGTCATCCAGGCTGAGGGACCGGCGTCGGTCGCGGCGATCCTGCTCGAGACCGTCCCCGGGTCGGTCGGGGTGCTCGTGCCCCCGCCCGGGTACCTGTCAGGTGTGCGCCAGATCGCTGACCGCTACGGCATCGTGCTCATCCTCGACGAGGTCATGGCCGGGTTCGGGCGGACCGGTTCGTGGCTGGCCCTGGACCTGTTCGACGTGCGGCCCGACCTGGTCACCTTCGCCAAGGGTGTGAACTCCGGGTACGTGCCAGCCGGTGGCGTCATGATCTCCGAGCCGATCGCCGAGGTGTTCGACGAGCGGGTGTTCCCCGGCGGGCTCACCTACTCCGGGCACCCGCTGGCGATGGCGTCGATCGTCGCCACCCTCAAAGCCATGGCCGACGAAGGTATCGTCGACAACGCCGCCCGGATCGGCGCTGACGTGCTCGGCCCGGCGCTGAGCACCCTGACCGACAACCCGCTGGTCGGCGAGGTGCGCGGTGTGGGTGTGTTCTGGGCGGTCGAGCTTGTCGCTGACAAGACCACCCGCCAGCCCGCAGCCCCCGGCGTCATGGCCAAGGTCAAGGCCGGGTGCCTGTCACGTGGTCTGCTGCCGTTCGTCGTGGAGAACCGCATCCATGTCGCCCCGCCGTGCGTCATCACCGACGACGAGGCCCGCCAAGGTGTGCAGATCCTGTCCGAGGCGCTCGCAGACGGCGCACAGGGGTAGCTTGCCCGCGGCACCGTCGTCGGACCAAACCGTCAATGCGCCATCGTCCGTTCTTCTAGTATGTGATAGTGCTTGCTGGTGACGTGCTATCGCAGTGGCTGCAGCACCGCCACGGTGCGGTCCTGCGCGGGTCTTTGATCCGGCTGAGCCCGGCTGGTCTGCTGCGGGTCTCCATGGCTGACGACTCGCGGCCGGTCCGGGTGCTGCTGCCGGTGCAGCACGGAGGCCAGGCCGCTGTGGCCCGGGCCGAGTTCGGCGACGTCGACCAGTCGCCGTCGTTGGCGCTGCGGGTGCAGGCCGTCTCCTCCGAAGAGGAGAAGCTGCGGCAGATGGAACGTCTGATGTCCATGCTCTCGGTGGTCACCGCCGCCCGGGAGAACCCGCAGGTGTACCCAGCGGTGCTGCCGGTCGCCGAGTCGTTCGTCCTGACCGTCCCCGCGGCACAGATCCCCTCGACCCGGTCGACGGGTGAGCACGAGCTGTGGTGCGACGTCATGGCCTGGTGCGACCGGAACCTCGCCGAACGCCACGAGGCTGACAAGCTGGCCGCACGGGCGCTGGACGTGGTCGTGCCCCGCCTGCTGCCGGTGTTCGCCACCGTCCACGCCGTGCACGAGAACCTGGGTGTCATCCACCGCGACATCACCCCGAACAACGTGCTCATCGACGAAGCCGGACGCCTCCAGCTCGCCGACTGGGGTATCGCGCACGTCCTGGCGCCCAACAAGACCTCGACGTACACCCAACGTGCCGGCAACGTGGGGTACGCCATCCCCCCAGAGACGGTGCGCGGGGAAAAGGCCATCGGCCGGTACACCGACTCGTGGTACCTGGGTTGCTTGCTGGTGTGGATGCTCACCGGCCAGCTGCCCGGGCCTGAGGGAGCCAACCAGCTACCCGCAGGGCTGCCTGCTGGCCCGGTGGGCGAACGGGTCGAGGTGGTCGTGCGGGGCCTGTGCCACGTCGACCCGCGTGTGCGTATGGGGCTGCCGGAGGCGTCCGCGCGGCTCGCCGAGCTGGTCGGCGGTCCCCCTGTCGTGGTCCACGGTCCTGTGCCCGCGCCCCGTGCCCAGCCCAGCGGCGAGCTGCCGCGTGGCCCCAGGGCTCACCCAGCAGGGTCTGCGCCGGTCCAGCCGCTGGCGCCGGCGGCGCTGCTGGTCGCGCCGGAGCAGCCCGTCACGACGGTCCGCGGCAGGTTGTCCAGCGACCTGGACGACGGGCTGAGACCTGTGGGTGCCGCCAGCCGCCGGCCGTACCTGTGGGTGGTCGCGGTGGTCGTGGTGGTCGTCCTGGCTGCGCTCGTCGTGGTCTTCGTCGCGTCCAGGAACGACAGACCTGGTGCCTGGAACCCTGCGCACGGGCCGGTCAGCACCGCTCAGCCAGAGGCTGCGCAGGTGGGTCGAGGGTTCGCTCCGTCGCCCTGGTCGCCTGGTTCCCCGGCTGTGGTTCTTGCACAGGTTCCGTCCCGCGACTGTGCGCACGATGGTGTGGCGCGGATCGTGGACTGACAGGAGGACGTATGCCCGAAGATGTCCAGTGGTTGCTGCTCGTCGACGACGAGGTGGCCATCACGTCGATGCTCACGACGATCTTCGAACGTGCAGGGTTCAAGGTCGTCGTCGCCGAGGACGGCGCCGCGGGGCTCGCCGCCTACTACGCCCACCACCCTGATGTGGTGGTGTGTGACGTCATGATGCCGGTCATGGACGGCCGGGAGATGGTGCGCCGGCTGCGCAAGGCGGGGGAGTGGACGCCGGTGGTCCTGCTCACCCAGCACGGGGAGTCTGCCGACCGCGCCGTGGCGATCGACGAAGGTGCCGACGACTACGTCAACAAACCCTGCGACCCCCAAGAGCTGTTGTCGAGGGTCCGGGCGGTGCTGCGCCGCCAGATGGCTGGTGGGCAGCCGCTGGCCAGCGCGTCGGTGCTCGTCGCCGGGTCGTTGCGTATGGACCGGGTCACACGCCAGGTGGTCCTCGGCGGCAACGAGCTGGTGCTCACACCGCGTGCGGCGGCCCTGCTGGACTTCCTCATGGCGCACCCCGGCGAGGTGTACAGCCGTGAACGCCTGCTGAGCGCGTTGTGGGGGTACGCGGTCCCCGCGTCGGACCGGGCCGTGGACCAGCGTGTCTCTGAGCTGCGGCGGGTGATGGGTGAGGACGAGGCAGCGCAGTACATCGAGACGGTGCCAGGGGTGGGCTACCGGTTCTGCGCCAAGGTGGTGCGCGGGTGACCACCGCGAGCCACCGGTGGCTCTCCGCGCGGTGGTGGCCCTTGGCGGCGGCTCCCGCAGTGGTGTGCGTCGGGCTGGCTGTGGGCAACCCGTGGGGTCCTGACACTGAGGTCGCCGGTCGTCTTGGGGTTGTGCTGGCGGTGGTGGGGGTCGTGGTCTCGGTGGTGGCCGCCGGGCTGCTGGTCGTGTGGGACGTGGTGCGCACCCGCGACGCCGCCGCGACGGCCGAGGCGGTGGCCGAAGCGGTGGCGCAAGCGCGTGAGCTGTGGGTTGCCGAGGCGCACGAGGAGCACCGCACGTTCTTGTCCCGGTTGGACCACGAGCTGAAGAACCCCATGATGGCTATCCGCACCTCCGTGGGGGTCCTGCGTGGAGACGGGGTGGACACTGCGCCGGTCGCCGTGATCGACAGCCAGTCCGCCCGTATCACCTCGCTGGTCACCGACCTGCGCAAGCTCGCGGACCTGGAGACCGCGCCTATCGAGGTCGCCCCGGTGGCCATGGGTTGTCTCATCGACGATGTCGTCATGGTGGTCCGCGACGAGCTGGTGGCCGACCCGCAGCGCGGACCCCGGTCGATCGAGGTCCAGCTGCCCACCGTGCCGTGGGCGGTCGCTGATGTCGCCGGAGACGTTGACCTGCTGTTCCTCGCCCTGTACAACCTCGTGCACAACTCGGTGAAGTACTCAGGGCCGGGGGCGTCGATCATCGTGCGCGGTATGGAAGACCGCGGCGGGGTGCTGGTCGAGGTGGCCGACACCGGCAAAGGCATCCCGTCCGACGAGCTGGGCGTCGTCTGGCAAGAGCTGCGGCGCGGGTCGAACGCCCGCGAGCTGCCTGGCTCAGGGCTGGGTCTGCCGATGGTGCGGACCATCGTCAAACGGCACCAGGGACGCCTGCAGCTGTCGTCACGGGTGGGCGACGGCACCTCCGCCAGTATCTGGCTGCCCTTCGCACAGCCTGGCGCCGTCCCCAGCTGGAGCACTTCCGGGTGATCTGACTACCTTTTTGGGTGAGTCGATGTTTCATGCTGAAACACATTTTTCAGGCTGAAACATATGTGTCAGGATCCGTACACGAAAAGTGGTTCTTGCCGCTTGCGTGGGTGTTAGCGTCTTCGCCGTGGGACGAGAGCCGTCCTGCGAAGGTCTGAGACTCGTCCAGACCACCGTCTCGAGGAGCACATCTTGAAGTCAATCCGTACCACCACCATCGCTCTCACCGGCACTGTCCTTCTCGCCTTCGGCATGCTGGCCGGATGCTCGAGCTCGGACGACAAGACTGACGACAACAAGGCCGACGAGACCTCGCAAGACTCCGGTTCCGACAGCAAGGGCGGAAGCTCGCAGGCGTTCTGCAACCCGGACCCGGCCAGCCTCGACATGACCGACTTCAACGGTGTCGTCAAGTTCTACGAGGACTGGAAGGCATCGGCACCAGCCGACGTCAAGGGCGACTTCGACACCATCATCAAGGCCTACAAAGGTGCCGCCAACGGCGACATGGCTGGCATCGCTGGTTCGGACCTGACAGACGCGACCATGGCGATCGCCAACAAGACGGCTGAGGTCTGCGGCTGAGGCTCCGTCCAGAACCGTCCGGGCTCCCAGAGGCCACTCTCCACCCTCTGGGAGCCCGGATAGTCTTTTTGCACCACGAGCCATCCCCTGACGAACCGCTGTGTCTCAGCCTGAAACACATGTGCCAGATCGAAACATATATGACAGATCTGTTACAGCAGATCAGAGCCCAGAAGCATCCGCGGCAGTTAGAGTTATTCCTGTGACAAAGCATGCAGAATCCTCCGTCACCATCGACGAGCGTAACTGGGGAATGGTCGCTCACCTCGTCGGCGGTGTGTTCGCGATCGTCGGGGCTGTCGTCGTGTGGCTCTTGTGCAAGGACAAGCCTGGTTTCGTCCGTGACCAGGCGTGCGAGGCCCTCAACTTCCAGGTCGCGGTGTTCGTCGGTGAGGTTCTGGCGGTGGTCCTGAGCACGTTCGTCAGGTTGCTCGGCCTGCTCGGCAGCGTTGCTTGGTCCGCTGGTGTGGTCTTCGCGGTGATCGGTGCTGTTGCGGTGAACCGAGGCCAGCCGTACCGGTACCCCTTCGGTTTGCGCCTGGTGAGGTGACGCCGTCATGGCGTCGTGCGGACGGACGCGGCGCTGGCACAACACCTGGCTGGTTGACGGGACGTGGATCCCGTGAGACGCCTTCTGGCCAACGGTGGCCACGCGGCAGCACAGCACCAGGTGCCTGGGGGCCCTGGGGCTCCGGGTCCTCGGGGCCCGGAGCCCCAGGCGCAGCGGGTCGGATGTGTCAAGAAACCGGCCCGAACCAGGCGAGGTCGTGGTTACCATGGGTGTCCGTGGTCCCGTCTCGCCGCGGGGCTTCCTGGGTGCCAGGGGCAAAGGATCACGAGACGTGCAGGCAGCTGGTTGCCTGGCAAGGAAGTAGTCCTCGATGATCTTCATGATCGTGGTGTCCGGCGTCGTGGCGGCAGCCATGTACGTGTGGACCAGCGTGACTTTGGGCAGGGTGTTCGCCACGTTCGGCTCTGATCCAGCCAAGGCCTGGATCCCGCTGGTCAACCTGGTCGTCCTGTTCCAGCTCGCCGGCAAGTCCGGTGCTCAGGTCATCGTGCTCATCATCCCCGTCTACGGCCTGGTGGTCTTGTACAAGGTGCTGCGCGAGCTGACCACGGTGTTCGGCCGGCCTGCGAAGCTCGCGCTCATCGGTGTGCTCGTCCTGCCCATCTGGGCTGGTGCGCTCACTGGTGGTGTCACGGCGAAAGCCGTGGCGTCGCGGGGCAAGGCCATGCCCAGGCGCGGGGTCGACTCGCTCTTCGGCTCGTCGTCGCAGCACCCGGTGCCCAGCAGCCGACAACCTGTGCCAGTGTCCGTCCCCGACTTCCCCCAGTCACCCCTTCCATCCTTCGGGCAACCAGCTCCCGCTCCGCAGGGGTACCAGGGTGCCCCAGCCATGCCCACCCAGCAGCCCCGTCACGCCGAGCCTGCCGCCCAGCCAGCGGTCGCCCAGCCCGTGCCCGCCCAGCCCTTTGTCACCCCCACCTCGCCAGCTGCTCAGCCGGTGGCCGCCCAGGCTGTGGTTGCCCAACAGGTCGTGCAGCCCGTTGTTGCGCAGCCGGTTGTGGAGCCTGCTGTCGTCCAGCCGGTTGCTCCCGCTCCGTCGGTTGCTCCTGCTCAGCCAGTGGTGGTCGAACCAGCTGCCGTCCAGCCTGCGCAACCGGTTGCTGCTCAGGGGGACCAGCCGCATCTGGTCGCCCCCATGCTGTCGCCGCTGGACCAGGCAGGGCCTGTCGCGGACGCGCAACCGGCCCAACCAGGCTCTGGCGCCCCGACGATGGGTAACCCGGCACCTGCCCCAACGCCACCGGTCGCGCAGCCAGCACCTGCGCCAGCCCCGCTGGTCGCGGCTCCTGTCCCCGAGCGCGCCGGGGGTCCGGCGCTGTTGATACCGCCGGTGGTGCAGGACTCGCGGTGGGCTGGTCCGGCCGAGATGGTCGGTGACGGTGCCGCGCCTGTCGTGCCGCTCGCACCGGTGGGCGAGGCTGTCATGACACCTCCCACGCACACCCCTGACGTTGCTGAGCACACAGTGTTCATCAACCGCAAGGCGCAGCAGCAGTGGTCGTTGGTCCTAGAGGACGGGCGCACCTTTGCGGTGTGGGGGTCGTCGGTGGTGGTCGGTCGTGAGCCCACGGCGACCGAATCCGGGGTGCAGATGTTGGCGATCCCCGACGACACGCGCACGATCTCCAAGATGCACGCCCGTTTTGACCTGGCCAACGGTGTGTGGAGCGTCACCGACCTCGGTTCGACCAACGGCATCGTCGTCACCGGCACCGATGGCCGTGCCTTCTCGGTCCGCCGCGGCGGGACGAGCGTCGTCGGCAACAAGCTCAAGCTCGGGTCGGTCGCCATGCGCCTGGTCCCCGGCAGCCAGTAGAAACCACCTCGTCCAGCACGCCACCCGCTCACGCTCCAGACCGAGCCAAAAATGTCCCGAAACTACTCACGCCTCCCAAAGCATCGTCTATCATTGAACAATGGCGAGAGGATTTGCAGGCGAGTCAACACTGTCCGACGCGGACCTGGGCCTGGCGCTGGCCCCGGCCCTGACCCCCCAGGGACTGGTCCCCGTCCCCAGCTTCTTCCACGGGTTTGCCACGCGTCCCCAGGTGCTGGCCCGCGGCCTGGTCACCTTGGCCGACGTCACCGCCACGCGGTACTTCCGGCCGGTGCCGACCAACCTGCGTGACCCGGTGCTCACCGCCCAGGGCGACCGGTTGCGCGCCGAGTGCTTCTCCGCGTGCAACGGCGTGTATGCGCGCCTCGACCTTCTGGGTGCCGGTTTCGACGGCGGCGAGATCACCTACGGGACCACGAACGTCGACATTGGCCTGTCCACACGCCAGGCATTGTCGAAAGTGGCCCGCGACCAGCTGTTGCACCTGGACGTCGGCCTGGAAGGGATGACCGTCTCGTCGATGGACGGCACCGCCAAAGAACGTCCCGTCCAGATGCCCGACCGGTGGGTCCGCGCCCTGGGCAACGCCGCCGAGATGCACCGCGGTCTGGTTGCCCGCCTGCACTTCGACGTCGCCGCAGCCCGCCAGCTCGTCGCGTCGTTGCCCGCTGTGACGTCCAAGTCTCGTTCAGGCTGGCTTGCCCCCACCCGCACCGGCGTCCAGCTCAGCCCCCGCCCGCTCAAAGACTCCGTCCACATCGAGGGCCTTCACCGCCTCAGCGCCGCAAAACGCCTGCTCACCGACATCAAAGGTGTCTGGGTCCACGGCCCCGCCGACGGTGAACCCGGCCCGGTCCTGCTCACCTTCGAGCTGCCCGACGCCCGGCTCGTCCTGGGCCTGACCCCTGAGACGTGGCGCGGCTACTCCGGCGAAGGTTCGCTGCTGCCCGCCCTGGCCGACCCCAACGTCATCGACGACGCCGACATGGTCTCCATGGTCCTCGCGTTCGAACCGGTCATCGACGTCCAGCACCTCGTCGCCGCCACAGCCCTGCCCGAAGACCGGGTCCGCTCAGCCCTGGCCGTGCTCGCCGCGTCTGGCCGTGTCGGCTGGGACGCCCACGACGAGGCGTACTTCCACCGCGAGCTTCCCGACGACCCCGACCGCGTCGACAAAGACAACCCCCGCCTCGTCGCCGCCCGCAAGCTAGCCGAGTCCGGAGCCGCCCGCCGCGCCAGCGAAGAAAGCGTCTGGATGGTCCGCTCCGGCGACGCCGACTACCGCGTCCGCCTCACCGCCGACCCCACCACCCCCGACCTCACCCGAGGCGCCACCTGCACCTGCACCTGGTACCTACGCCACGGCGGCGACCGAGGCACCTGCAAACACGTCCTCGCCGTCCAGCTGGTCACCAAAGCCTCCGGCACGGTCACTGTCGAGGACACCATCGCCGCCCTCGAATCCCAGTTCGACACACCCCCAGAAACCCCCGCAGACTACACCCATGAATGAGATCGATTTCCACGAGTGAGCAGGAGTCTTCATGGAGAAAGAAGAGATGATCGCACTGGTACGAAATATCATGGAGTGCGAATATGCTTCTGAAGAGGAGCAAGATCGCGACCTTGAGCTGCTGAAGAGAAACGCGCTCGACCCCGGGGCGCTGGACTATATATTCTGGCCCCCGAGAGACAGTTCTGGGAATTTTATTGAGTTTTCCCCAGAAGAGATCGTGGACAAAATTTTTTCATACAGACCGATCCAGCTTCCCTGACGCGTTCCTTGATGACGAGCGCGTGAGGATGCCCATACTGCCGTTACCCAACTACCCTGTAGGTGCTGAGAAATGGTGTGAATGCTTCGTATCTGCTTTCAGTATTCACACCATTTTTCATCACTCATCGACCACTAGCTGGAAGGAGTCACGTGGCCAAGAATCCCCGCCTCGACGAGGCCGTCGGTGTCTTCAGGGAACTGGGATGGACTACCGCTCGTCCGAGCGCCGCGCCGAATCTCCCGGTGGGCACTGCTGAGCAGCGCAGGATTGCCCTGGCGGGACTGCGCACAGGGGACTGGGCATTCTGGGACGCCGATTATGGTTGGCGCAGGTATATTTGTGTGAACGCTGCGACACTGGCGCTGTTCGCGATTCGGGTCGGTGTGGATGGTCGTCGAGCGGCAAACCTGATGGACTGGACCGGGCAGGAAGTCAGCGGTCGCATAGTCGCCGTCCTGGTCGATCAACGGGAACCGAGGTTTGCCCAGACGTTTGTCAACCGGGCTGCCGCAATCGGAGAGTGGGAGTACCCGACGGTCCTTGTGGGCCTGGTTGCCAAGCACGGCCTTCCGGTGCCCCAACAGGCGCCGTACCTGCGGTCCTGGCTGGAGATCGTCACCAAGGTGTTTGCTGGGTATCGGGTCGACCACGGGGGTGTCCTTCCAGTGTCGGGTGCGGAGCAATTTGCCGCGCACGTCGGAGCCTGGGTTGCGGCGAGGCTTCCCGCGAAAGGGCTCGGCGCGGCCCTGGTCGAAGGTGTGGCCCGGGGATGGCTGGATCGTTCCGAGGCGGTGCGCCTGGTGCTGTCTGGGCTCGACACGGCCCCCCGGCCGATCGACCGCAAGACGTGGTTGTCCACGTGGCTTGACGGCCTGGGCGCTACTGACGCGGAGATCGTCGCCCAGACTGACGCTTTGGTTCCGGTGCTCGCCGCTGGTGACAGCCAGGTCATTGCGCGGTTGGCCCCCATCCTGGTCGCCGGTACGCCCGACGAGACGTTGGCTGATGTGGTGACGGCTGCTCTGAGTGCGACGACCAAGAAATCGCAACGTATGGTGCTCACCGCACTGATGACCAGGCCCCGACCGTCACCCGCCATCGTCGAGGTCATTGGGCCTCAGGTCACCGCGTTGGACACAGGTCGCGACGCAGGACTTCGCCGTGCAGTCGCGTCGATCGTCGAACGGTGGGAGATAAGTCCGTCGGCTCCGCGGAGCACCGTGGTGTCCGGTATGTGGCAGCCGACCCCGTCGGTTTGGATCCCGCCCCGGTTCGACCGTGGCGAGGAGACCGCCGATGCCCTGGCCCGGCTGACGGCCGAACTGGTCCAGCGACCAGCAGCATTCGACGAACCTGATGTGCTGTTCGAACGGTTCCTCTCTGTCGCGAACGCGGTGGCCCGCCACGACCCGGCGGCAGTTCGGGTGGTGTTACGCGGTGTCGCCGACGACATGGTGCAGTCATGGGTGAAGAACAGACCCATCCACCCGTCTGGTGACCCCCTCGAAGCACGGAAAGGAGCGGTGCTCGCCCGGCTCGGTGAAATTCCCTGTCTGCTGTCTGAACCGTCGGCAGAGGATCTGCACGTGTCAGCCACGGACCTGGTCGACCGGTTGCGGGCCTACCAGGCGCTTGGTGCCAGCGTCAGCGAGCCGGACCTTTTCTTGGCGTTGACCAGGCTGGACACATCGCCGGCCGATGCGCAGGTCGTCAAAGAACTGGGCGAGCTGGCGGTCCCCGTGGTGTTGTCCTTCGAACCGATGGCTGTTACCGCTGGTCCGGCGGTCGCCCTCTACCTCGAAGGCCCGGCCGTTGAACCCGAAATGGTGTGCGAGTACGACGTACCATATTACTATTCGGGCGGCTATACGCACAAATACACTTGGGAGAGTTTGCTTACCCCCGGGTTGCTACGGGCGTTCGCGCCCCGGAGGGTGTGGGCGGCGCTCACCCCTAGTAGGCACTCTTTCCTCATGAAAAGGAATGCGGTTTTTCCGTCGTGGGGAGACCAGGCCCTGTGCTGGTTCTGGGAGTTCTGCGGCGGCGATGTCGGCCCCGCAGTGCGGCAGGTGGTGCGTCGGGCCGCCCCGCTGCCGCCCGGTTCGGCGGCAAACCTGCTGGAGTTGGCTACCCTGGTCGACCAGTCGGCTGTCGCCGACGTGGCCACTGCTGTGGCGGAGGCGTGGGAGCGGGGTCTGCTGCGCCCTGGCGTCCCCGACCTGAATTGTCTGGACTGGCACTCTCCGAAGCTGGCCGCCCGGGCCAAGGCGTTTGCGGACGCTGCGCAGGACGGCCTGCTGTCGGTGGTCTGGCCGTTGCTGGACGAGCTGGCCGCTCGCGCTACCGGCGCGATCCCGTCGCTGTGTCGGTGCGGTCGTCGGTACCAGGTCGCCGATCGGCTCATAGCCGGTGCCGCTGAGGTCGTCGCTGTTATCGCGGACCTTCTGCCCGAGGTCCAGCACGCCGTGACGACCGGCCTGGCTGACCCCTCAGCCTTGGAACTGCCCGGGGTCCGCGCGCTTGCGGCGCGGCCCGGTTCTTCCCAGGCGGTCAAGACCGCCCGTGCCATCGTCGCGCAGCTGCCCGCGGAAGATGTGCAGCCGCCCGAAAGCTGAGTGTCCACGGCCTGTCCTTCAATCGCCGTAGTTTCCTGTAGACTCGTACGCATGTTGCAGGGGAGCGGGGCGGCCGCACGAGCGGACCAGGCAGATCCCTTCACCACCCGGACCTGTGGAAGAGTGATGACAACACCACTGCTCACTGACCGGCAGGCGACGCGCGATCCTGGCCTGTCGCGACGAGGGCCAGAGCCTTCGCACCATCGCCGCCGGCGTCGGCGTCAGCCTCGGCGTGGTCCACCGCGTCGTGACCGAGCACTAAGCCCAGACCACCCCACAGGAAGCAGCACCCCGGTGAACACCCCGCCTACGACTCCCGGCTCTGGTCTGGAAGCGATGCCCGACGGCTACGCCGAGTGGTTGGCCACGCTGAAGACCCGGGTCCGCACGGCGCAGCTGCGGGCCGTGAGGACCGTCAACGCCGAGGTCATCCGCCTGTACCTGTCGGTCGGCCGGGACATCGTCGAGCGCCAGGACGCCCACGGCTGGGGCACGAGGGTGGTCGCACGCCTGTCGGCCGACATGGCCAGGGAGTTCCCAGGCCAGACCGGCTGGTCGCCGACCAACCTGAACTACATGCGAATCTCCGCGCGGCGGTGGCCACGCGACGAGCTCGCTCAGCAGGTCGCTGAACAGCTTCCGTGGGGCCACATCATGCTCCTGCTCGACAAGACCGACGGTGCCGACGAGCTGATGTGGTACGCCCGTCAGGCCGTCTCCGAAGGCTGGTCACGAGCGGTGCTGCGCTACCAGCTGACGACCGGCCTGCGCCAGCGGCTGGGCGTGGCGCCGTCGAACTTTCCTGTGACCCTGCCACCGCCGGACTCGGACCTGGCCCAGCAGATGACCAAGGACCCCTACGTCTTCGAGCACGTCGCCTTGACGACCCGCAGGGCCGAGCGCGAGCTGGAGCAGGCCCTGACCGACCGTATCCAGGACACGCTGCTGGAGCTGGGCAGAGGGATGACCTTCGTGGGCCGACAGGTGCGTCTGACGGTCGACGGCGTGGACCGGCACATCGACCTGCTGATGTTCCACGTCGAGCAGCTGCGGTACGTGGTCATCGAGCTGAAGGTTGACGACTTCGAGCCGGCGTTCCTGGGTCAGCTCGGCACCTACGTGACGATGGTCGACAGCATGGTCCGCAACCCTGCGATCCACGCCCCCACCGTTGGGCTGCTGCTGTGCACGGGCAAGCGAGAGGCCACCGTCCGCTTCGCCCTGGCGAGCACGGCAGCACCGGTCGCGGTAGCTGAGTGGCAGAGCCTGCCCCCCGACGCCCGCGCCGCGCTGCCCACTGCCGAGGAGCTTGAGGCGGTGGTCCAAGACGAGCTGGCCCAGATGGCCCTGTCAGCGGACGCCGCACCGCCAATTCATCAGCAAGCTGCTGACAAATTGGACCAGCCGAGCCAGGATGGCTGACTTGCCTGTTCAGCGCGGCCTGGATGACCGCAAGACAGCGATGCTGGTAGCCCAGCACGACGACGTTCCGTTGACGCGCCTGGCCGAGCACGCCGGGGTGAGCGTGCGCACGGTGCAGCGGTGGGCGACCAGAGCAGCCGCAGGTACCACGGACAGATTGTTGGTGAGGTTCAAGTATCGGTACCACGCGCTATTCGTTCGTGCCGGGCGGCTGTGTAGGTGGTCCAGTCCTGCTTGGCGAGGGTTGCCCATGCCACGGCCGTGCGCGGCGAGATGCCG
>WRET01000024.1 GCA_009779195.1 Micrococcales bacterium | reverse complement strand
GTCCGTGGCGATGTACCCCAGCGGGTGCCCCACGTGCAGCCCCGCCCCCGACGGGTACGGGAACATGTCCATGACGAAGAACGACCGCTTCGCCGGGTCCGCGTGCTTGCCGTCGGCGTCGGTCAGCGCCCCGGTCGGGTTCGGCGTGAAGAACGTCCCGCGACTCTCCCACTCGTCCTGCCACCGCAGCTCAACCTGGTCAGCAAGCGCTGCGGTGTAACGGAACGGGAACTCGTCGGACGCGGGACTCGGGGCAGCAGGCTGGCTCACCTGCGCAACAATACCGACCACCAGCCGTGCACCCCTCATCGGGCCCGCAGCGAACCCCGTCCCAGGCAAACGGCTCACACACGCGTCCGACCAGGCCCGACGTCAGCCACGACCAGCCCAGGCCACCGGTCCGCAGCCCACTGCGCCCAGTCAACGTATGTGCGCGCCTCAACACCTGTGCGTGCAGGGCGAGGCTTGTCATCAGCGACGTCCAACGGTCCTGCGGTCAACTCGTCCTCGGTCGGCACCTGGAACAGGTCTCTGCCGTAGTCGTCGGCCGCCACCGCGGCTTCCCACCCAGCCCCTGCGTCCCGCAGCGCCAGCCGGCGCCGCTGTTCGTCTCGGCTGACGTCGATGTACTCGACGACGACCTGTGCTCCCAGACGTCCGAACAGCCAGCGCAACGCTGTCCGCTCGTCTCTCGCCCACAGACCGAAGTCCACGACAACGTCTCCACCAAGCGACACCGTGTGCTGGGCCACGTTCAGCAGCCGCGCCTCCAGCCGGTCGCACCTGTCCCCACCGATATCCAGCGTCCCGAACAGCGCGAGACGCCACTCATCAGGACTCAGACACATGGCACCCGTGCGCGCCTGGACAACCTTCGCCCGGGTCGTCTTCCCTGAACCCGGAAGACCAACAAGAAGAAGGACAGTCGTCACAGCATCCATCGCGACAGGCCGATGACTTTGACACTGATCGGGTCTCCGTGAGGGAACAGCGAGGCCGATACAGCACAGGGGAACGCAGGCTTCTCAACACTGAGGACCAGTCACCTTGAGATCCAGATAAGACGACAACTTTCTCCCGCGTGGACAGCCGCAGAGCCGGAGGACCAGCACCTCCGTGGGGACTAGCCTTGCGTCGAACGAGGACATGGGGTAGGCACAACTATTCTTTGCTGAGTATAGTTGTGCCTATGGAAGTGTCAGTCAGCGAAGCAGCGCAGATGCTCGGGGTCTCTCCTGGACGCCTGCGCGCCCTGATCCACGCCGGACGGGTGCAGGCACGCCGAGTCGCTGACCGCTGGCTCGTGGAGGCCACGTCGCTGCCACCGGCCCTGCACCGGACGCGTCCCATGGCACCCCACGTGGCCTGGGAGTTCCTGGCTGACAACATCCCTGCGCACTACGCACCCGACCAGGCGTACCGGTGGCGCACTCGCCGGGCCCGTCTGGCTGACGACCACGAACCTGAGCGCCTGCTGGCCTCATGGGTAGCCTCGCGCGCCGACCGGCGGTGGTTCGCCACACGTGACGACGACGAGATGCTCACCGACCCACGTCTGGTGCTCTCAGGCTGCTGCGACCCACGTGCCCAGATCTCGGCAGCCGGCCTGGTCGAGGCATACGTGACCGGCCACGACCTCGACGCGGTACGTCACACCTACCTGCTGCGCCCCGGCGGCGTGCACGACAACGTCGTGCTCCACGTCACCGACGTCCTCCCGCCCACCCCGGTCCCGTTGCTGCTAGTCGCCGCAGACCTGGCCGACCACGGCGGAGACCGTGAGGCCGCACGTGCCCGAGCCCTGATCGCCGAGGCCCTCACATGACGATCACAATGCCACCGATGCACGACGCCCAACGCGCCGCATGGTTGGTGCTGCTCGACGTGCACGACGCGCACCCCACCGGCTGGACGCTCGTCGGAGGCCAGATGGTGCACCTGTGGTGCGCTGAGCGCGGGACAGCCCCGGGCCGGCCCACCAATGACATCGACACCGTGCTCGACGTGCGCGGAGAGCCCGGTGTGCTGATGACGTTCACCAGCATCCTGGACGGCCTCGGGTTCGTCCCAGCAGGAACGTCGCCGACCGGCCACCAACACCGGTGGGCCCGCGACCACGTCCAGATCGACGTCCTCATTCCCCGCGGCATCGGCGAGCGGGCCGCCCAGCGCACTGGTGCACGTGGTGGCACCACGCTGGAGACCCCCGGAGCACAACAGGCCCTCGACCGCACCCAGGACGTGCAGGTCACCATCGGTGAGCGCACAGGAACGGTACGGCGCCCGAGCCTCTTGGGAGCTCTCGTCGCCAAGGCAGCAGCCCACACCGTCACCCTTGACCGCGGCCGCCGACGGCACCTGACCGACTTCCTCGTCTTGTGCGCCCTCATCAAACGCAGCGACCACATCGACAGTGCCACGAAGCGCGACCGCACCTACCTGCACACCATGCTCGGGTCCATCGGGCACGACCAGCGCGCGGTGCAGGCGGTTGACGGCGCCGACGCCGGTGTGTACGCACTACGCCTCGCCCTTGGCCTGCAGGACTGAAAACCGTGAACACCGTCTTCTCCCCCAAGCGTTCGAAGACTACCGCTACTGGCAGGCCAACGACCGCGCCCTGCTCCGCCGCGTCAACCGTCTCATCGACGACATCACCTGCGACGACCCCTACGACGGCATCGGCAAACCCGAACAGCTCAAGTACCTCGACGCCTGGTCCCGACGCATCGACGACGAGCACCGCCTGGTCTACCGCGTCGTCGACGACAACCTGCACATCCTCCAGGCCAGGTACCACTACGCACAGTGACCTTCGCTGACGGCTGCGGTCTCGCCGAACCACGGTCCACAGGCCTCCAACCGGTCCTCCTCCCTCGCCAGCCAGTGCTTCACCCTGGCTGCTGCTGCGGCAGGACAGTTGTCGAGAACCATGTCCAGACGCTGAGGATCTGCTCTGCTGGTCAAAGCCTGAGCAGCGGCTTTCGCCTCGTCGGGCATGCCGCCGAGGTCAGGCCGCAGGACGAGGTCGACCAGGGTCTGCTCGATGCGGGCGACGAGCATCGTGCCCAGGCTGGCCTGCACAGGTATCGCGTCGGTCGTGCCGGGCTGGCGCACGGCGAACACGACTCGGCCCCCAGTCTCCAAGGTGACCGGGCGGTGCTGCTCGGGGACGGCGACCACCGTGACGGCGATCGGCCGCGGGATGGCGTGCCAGTGCCGGGCCGCACCCAGCCCGACCAGGATCGGGACCCGGTCGCCGTAAGCCGCCGTCGCGTAGCCCATCGCCGCCTCTTCGAACAGCGGCTTCCAGGGTGTCTCGGGAGCAACCGTGTCCGGCTTAGCCACGTAAGTTCCATAGGCGATCCGGACCACCAGACCGTTGGCCCGAAGCCGCACCAACTCCTTCTCAGGGTTGGCGTACAGCCCCCGCAGCATCACCGGACGTACCGTCCGCATCGGTGCCTGCGGGATCTGGGCGCGCAGCGGACCGGATAGAGGCTGGTGTGGTATACCATGACCCAACGCGACAAGAGGAGGACCCGGTGTTCCGCAGCGTCGATGAGCTGGTCGACGTGGACGACCCCGCCTGGGACGAGATCACCAGCAGAATTCCCGGCGCCACGCACGACGTCACCGTCCTTCCCAGCGACCCGGCCACGTGCCGCCGCACCTTGCACATGTTGCAGGTCACGGCCCACTCCACGCTCGGCGCTGTCGCCCTGAACAGCGGGGGCATGCTCATCGACCACGGGTGGATCCGGGTGTTGGGCGGCACACCACGCCCCGGCGTGCCCGATATCGTCACAGCGTCGGGCGTCGCCGCAGACGTGCAAGACCCTGCTGCGATCGCAGGTGTGCCGGGTCTGCTCGTGGCCTACGACGTGTTGGGCGGCCAGTTCGCCATCGACGCGGGAGGCCTGGCCAGCGCCCCGGGGCGGATGTGCTACTGGTCACCGGACTGCCTGGAGTGGGAGAGCCTCGGCCTCGGTCACACCGATTTCGTCGAGTGGCTGCTCAACGGCAACCACAACCAGTTCTACGACGGATTCCGCTGGGAAGGCTGGAACACCCAGACCGAGGCTCTGCCCACCGACGAGGGATACTCCGTCTTCCCCTTCTTCTTCCTCGCCGAGTACGACGTGAAGACCGCCGTCCGCAAGCCCGTCCCGATCACCGAGCTCGTCAACATCCATGCTGGCCTCGCCACAGAGATGGGCACCGGACGCGCCCCGTTCACCTGGGGCTGAGGCACCGCACCAAACCTGCTCGGGTCCAACAAGAATGATCATTCAACGACCGCTCGAACTGAAATGCCCAAGGCGACGAGACGGCGATTCAGATCCACAGGCCACCATAAAGACCAGCGGAAGCATGGACCTCACCGGGAGCCACTGCGAAACAGGCCTGCGGCTGTAGAAATCTCTGACACCAGCAGCGACTGACGCAGAGAAGCCACGGCCATGGGAACAACGAGACCGCCGGGCACGGATCGGTACACCGGGTCGAGCGCGCCGAGGTCAGAGCGGTCAGAACGCGGGCATCTGACCGACGACCTTGGCAACAACGTCGACGATCGCCTGGCACTCTGGCAGGTCAGCCTGGACGTCGTCGCCGGTCCCGGGTAGCTCGTCCAAGTAGTCGGCGACGTTGCGGGTACGACGAATCCGCTCGTACGGGACGAGGACGGAGCCGAGGGGCGGGTCGAGCTGGGCACGCACGGCCTCGTAGACACTGATGTGTCCACCCTGCCGGGTGGGTCGCAGGCCCTGGGCGAGCAGCACGGCTGTCAGGGCCTTGCGGTTGGCCGCGTGCAGGGCGTCGTACGCCAGCTCCACATCAGTCTCGGCCAGCGATTCGGCAGAGAGCAGGTGCGTTCGGGCTCGGGCGACCAGTCGCTGTGCACCATCGGGGGCCACGGGAACTCGCTCCAGGTCGCCGTTGGCGAGCAACGCCTCGACCGTCGCGCGGCCCTGGTTCCACGGGCTCATACGGCCACCTGCTGACCAAGATGGAGCTCAACCAGGGGGCGAGAGCGGACCTGGGAGATGAACGGGTCGGTCAGGTCCTGCCAGCGTTCGGGCATGACGTATGTGGTGTTGACCTCTCGGCTGAGCTGGGTCTCGATGCCGCCGAGGGCCTCGTCGACCGCACGGCGTGCCGGACGGCCGACGACGAGCAGGTCGACATCACCGGGTGGTGGGCCCGGTTCGCCGTGGTAGCGCGCAGCCCAGGAACCGTGCACATATCCAGCGTCGATACCGTCGACACCGGCCAGCGCTTGCTCCAGCAGGTGCGCGGGACCGTAGGTGACCACGAGAAGCTGACGCAGCGGTGCTGTCGCCGGGTTGGCTGTCGCGGGAGTGAGCACCACCGACCGACCGATACGCTCCCCCGCCAGGAACCCGGCGTCGAGCAGGCGGCGCACCTCGCGCGAGACGGTGGGCTCCGGTGCGTCGAGCAGCCGGGCCAGGTCGGCAGCCGTCAGTGGTCGGGTCGCTGTCAGGACGTGCAACAACAGTCGCGCTTGGAGCGCCGACCTGAAGATAGGCACCAACGCAGGGGCTTCCGTTCTCATATGACGCATGATATCACTCGTCAAATGAGTGTGTCGTGGCGGGGCGTCGATCGTCGTCAACATGCGTCCGACGTTACGTGCCACCACCCACACTCACGTGCCCATCCTCGCCTCCGCCTCCCGGCCAGCCCGAGCAGCCCCGGGTCACTGGTCGGTGCGCCAGACTATGACGGGGGGCAGGGGGTGGGTGGTGGCCAGGGACTCCAGGACGAGGCGTTCGTGCGGGACGGTGGGGACGGGGAGGGTCTGGGGGGTGAACCAGCCGATGGCGTCGGCTTTGTCGGGTTCGGCGATATGGGGGTCGCCGGTCCAGCGGCGGGCGGCGAAGAACATGTCGATACGTTGTTCGACGGGGCCTGCGCCTGGGTGGTAGCGGTGCATGGCTGTCAGGGGGACCAGGTCGGCGGCGGCGATCAGTACGCCTGCTTCTTCGTGGGCTTCGCGCAGGGCTGCCTCGGTGACTGACTCGCCTGGTTCGACGTGGCCGGCCAGGACTGCCCAGTGGCCGTCGCGGTAGTTCGTGCCGCAGCGGCGCAGCAAGAGCACCTCCTCGGCGGCGGTGTCAGAACCAGGGCGCAGCAGCAGCACGTAGGCGGCGGCGACGAGGAGGGTGCGTTCGTCCAGGTGGTCGTCGGGGGCGTAGCGGTGGGGCACGAGGTCAGTATCCCGCGTGCGCGGCGTGGGCCCCTGGCGGCGTGCGGCGGTGACCGGAACACGTCACAGGCCTTACCATGCGACTGCAAACGAGAGAACGAGGCTATGAGCGACAACGGCTACGGAGATTTTGAGTTCGAACGACGTTTCCTCGTGCGTGACGCCCCCGCGCACCTCATGGACGACGCTCCCATGCTCATCGTCCAGAGCTACTACCTGGCCGCCGAGGGGTACGCCCTGCGGGTACGGGTCCAGGCCCCGACGTTACGGGCCACCTTGGACATCGACGCTGACGAGACCACCCTGCTCGGCCAGCACGCCACCGAGGTGGATTTCGCGGCGGTGACCGTCAAAGGCCCCATGGCCGAGGGGACGCGTTACGAGGCCGAGCGGCAGATCGAGCCGGACGTGGCTGTGCAGATGGTCTTGCGCGGCGGGCACCGTGTGGCCAAGCTGCGCCACGCGGTGTGGCTCGGCGAGGACGGGTGGGTGATCGACGAGTTCCTCGCCGCGAACGCCCCCCTGACCGTCGCTGAGGTCGAGCGCGGCGGACCGGTGACCGACCTGGCCATCCCGTCGTTCTGCGTCACCGAGATCACCGCTGACCCCCGGATGTCCAACGACGCGCTGGCGGTCCGGCCGTTCGGCGGTTGGGCCGCCCAGTACGAGGCCGAGCTGGCCCGCACCGGCCCCCTCTTCCTGGGCGGGTTGGGTGAGAACCGCCGCCTGGACACGTAGCAGCGGGCGGAGCTCGCCGAACTTTTTCCCAAGACGCGTCTGGGCCGGGTTAGGCTTTTGTGGTGAAGATCCCAGAACGGCTGCGCGCGATGGTGCCCCGCCGACGACCGGTCGTGTGGTGGTTGTGGCACCTGATGGTCGTCGTGGTCATGGCTGTGGTGTCCGTGGCGTACGGGGTGACCACGGCTTCGGCCCGTGGTGCCCTCGGCCCCCACGAGACGCAGTTCGACGTGACGACCGACAACACCGTCACCGTGGACGTCGGCCCGCTGGGCACGTTACAGCTGGACTCGCAGCTGCCTGGTCCGCTGGGGGTGCGGGCCGTCGTCCAGGAGATCCCTCAGGACGCCACCGGCGTCGGGCAGGTCGACTCGTTCGCCGCGCTGCAGGAAGACCTCGACCAGTACGTGGGCCTGTTCCAGGGCGTCGGCCAGGAGCTCAAGACCGTCCAGGACGCCCTGGTCACCGACGCGACACACCGCGCCGTGACCATGTTCGTCGTGCTCCTCGTCTCGGGGTTGGCCCTGCGCCTGCTCTTGGGCAGCGCACGCCGCGAAGAGCTCTCTGCTCCGCTGCGCCGGCACACCAAGGTGAGCGTGGCGGTGGTGGCAGTGCTCATGGTCACCGCCACCGCGACCGCAGGGGTCCAGACCACGCGGGTGAAACCCCGGACCGAGGGTGTGGCGGTCACGTCACCGGTGTTCGAAGGCACACCGCTGGAAGAGGCGAGGATCACCGGACGGCTCGGCGGCATCATCGACAACTACTCAGGTGCGGTGGTGTCGTCGATCGACGCCAACGACAAGTTCTACGACGACGCGACCAAGTCCTTGGTCACCGCGTGGGCCGACTACGAGACCCGCGCCGCCCAGGCCCCGCCACCGCCGCCCGAACCTGCCGAGCCCGAAGAGGAGGAGACAGCCACCCCCGCGCCGGGCGAGACACCTGACGCGCAGGCTCCTGCCCCGACCAGCACCCCTGGGCTGGCTGGGACGCCGACCCCGAGCGGTCCGCCCAGCCCGAGCGGTCCGCCCAGCCCGAGCGGTCCGGCCACCCCGGGCACCTCAGCCACCCCGGGCACTTCAGCCACCCCGGGCAGCTCGGCCGACTCACCTGTCCTGGTACCCAACGAGACCTTGACGCCGGCCCCGAAGAAACCACCGGTGACGATGATTCTCGTCGCTGACCTGCACTGCAATGTCGGGATGGCGAAGGTGATCACCGAGCTCACGAAGCAGTCTGGCGCGAAGATCATCGTGGACGCTGGCGACACCTCCCTCAACGGCACCCCGGTGGAGAAGCAGTGCATGCAGGTGTTCGGCAAAGCGCCTCCGCACGGGGTGACGCTCGTCGCAGTCCCCGGCAACCATGACTCGCACGTCACGAACGCCGCCTACCGCAAGGCCGGGGCGAGGATCCTGTCCGGCTCGGTCATCACCGTCGAAGGCGTCCGGTTCTTCGGCGACGCCGACCCCAAGGAGACGTCCTTCGGCGGCACGGCCGCGATCCGCAAAGAGACCGAGCAACAGACGGCCGACCGTATCGCCAAGACCGCCTGCGGCAAACACGTCGACGTCCTGCTCATCCACAACCCGAGGATCGCCACTCCGACCCTGGAAAAAGGCTGCGCTCCCGCAGCGCTGTCCGGCCACCTGCACGCCCGCACCGACCCCACGCAGGTCGGCGACGGGATCCGCTACATCTCGGCTACGACCGCCGGTGCCAAAGGCGGCGCGATGACCCTCGGCCCCCTGAAGAACACCGCATCGCTGACCGTCCTCCAGTGGGACCCGACCACCCGTCTGTTCGTCTCCTGGCAGCTCGTCGAGATCAACACCTCGGCTCAGGCCATGGTCTACGACCCCCAACCCTGGCCTGAGCCTGTCGCCAACCAGAAATCCGCTCCCGACCCCACCGGCGGCTACTGACCGGCGCCCCGGCACGACACACGTCGAGCGTGTTTCAAGGCGGGACACTCCGGGCAGACGCGCGTAGCCTGGGGCGATGATCGGCGTACGTGAACCGGCTGTTGCCGGGTCGTTCTACCCTGCTGAACCTGAGGTGCTGCGCGAGCAGGTGGCCCACCTGCTCGCCCAGGCGCCCGCACCGCAGGAGGGAGCAGCACCACCAGCAGCGGTGATCGTGCCTCACGCAGGGTATGTGTACTCGGGGGCGACGGCAGCCCTGGCGTACCGGCTGCTGGCTGGGGCGCAGGTGGACAAGGTGGTTGTCGTCGGGCCGACGCACCGGGTGGCGGTACGGGGGGTGGCACTGGCCGCAGCGGAGGCGTTCGCCACACCGCTGGGCACGCTGGCGGTGTGGCCAGAGGCTTTCGAGGTGCTCGCCGACGTGCCGTGGGCGATCGTGCACGAGGCGACGCACCGTGACGAGCACGCCGTGGAAGTCCAGCTGCCGTTCATCCAGCAGGTGCTCGGAGACGTCGACATCGTGCCGCTCAACGCGGGGATGGCCACCGGGGAACAGGTCGCCGACGTCGTCGAAGCACTGTGGACCACACCATCGACGCTGGTGGTCATCAGCTCGGACCTGTCGCACTACCTGCCCTACGACCAAGCCCAGGCCCGCGACGAGGCGACGATCGCACGGATCCTGGCGCTCGACGGTCCCGTGGACCACCACGACGCGTGCGGGGCGACCCCGGTCAACGGGATGCTCGAGGTCGCCCGTCGCAGGGGACTGGTGCCGCGGCTGCTCGGCGCCTGCAACTCTGGGGACACCGCCGGAGACCACCGCCGAGTCGTCGGGTACTGCGCGGTGGCCTTCGACGCTGCCCCGTGACCTGGCCGAACTCCACCAGCTGGCCGAACCCAGACAGGACGGTGCCCCCGTGACCGAACCGACCCGCACACTGCCCGACGACGCAGGACCGGTGCTCCTGGCCGCCGCCCGCGCCGCTATCGCCGACGAGCTCGGCGCGACCGCCCCTCCGCCGCCGCCCTGGCCGGACTGGGCCGACACCCCCCTGGGCACGTTCGTCACACTCACCCAAGGCGGGGACCTGCGTGGGTGCATCGGCACCCTCACCGCCCACGTGCCGGTGCGCGAGGACGTGACGGCCAACGCCGTGCGCGCTGCCCGGCACGACCCGCGCTTCCCCCCGATGACCGCTGACGAGCTCGCCCGCACCCGCGTGGAGGTGTCGGTCCTCTCCCCCGCCGAACCGATGTCGGTGACCAGCGAGGCCGAAGCCCTCGCCACGCTGCGCCCTGGGATCGACGGTGTGATCTTCGCCGCGGGGCACCGTCGGGCCACGTTCTTGCCCCAGGTGTGGGAACAGCTGCCTGACCCACGCACGTTCCTGTCCCACCTGCGCCACAAAGCCGGGCTGTCCTCCAACTACTGGGGCTCGGACGTGCAGCTGTCGCGCTACACCGTCCAGGCGTGGCACGAACCCGACCCGTCCCGGCCATGACACCTGGCTCCTGCGACGACCTGGCCGGCGCGACCGCCCGTTGGTGGCACCTGCTGGACGACGGGCGGATCCAGTGCGACGTGTGCCCACGCACCTGCCGGCTGCGTGACGGGCAGCGCGGATACTGTTTCGTGCGCGCCCGCGACGGCGACCATCTGGTGCTGACAACCTATGGGCGCTCGTCGGGGTTCGCCGTGGACCCGATCGAGAAAAAACCCCTGGCTCACTTCTACCCGGGCACGTCAGTGCTGTCGTTCGGCACGGCCGGGTGCAACCTGGGCTGCCGTTTCTGCCAGAACTGGGACCTGTCGGCTGCCCGCAGCGCCGACCGGCTCGCTGCGAGGGCCACCCCCACCCAGATCGCCTCTGCCGCGCACGAGGCAGGCTGTGCGTCCGTCGCGTTCACCTACAACGACCCGGTGGTCTTCGCCGAGTACGCCATCGACGCCGCCGCCGCCGCGCACGAAGCAGGTCTGCGGACTGTCGCGGTCACAGCCGGGTACGTCCTGCCTGAACCTCGTGCCGAGCTCTTCGGTGCCATGGACGCGGCGAACATCGACCTCAAAGGTTTCACCGAGGATTTCTACTGGCGCACCACCGGAGGCCACCTGCGTGACGTGCTCGACACGATCGCCCACGTCGCCGCCACCGACACCTGGTTGGAGCTGACCTGCTTGGTCATCCCCGGCCTCAACGACGACCGTGCCCAGCTGGCGGCTATGTGCTCGTGGATCGTCGCCGAAGCCGGCCCCGACGTGCCCTTGCACCTGTCCGCGTTCCACCCCGCCCACAAGATGCCCGACGTCCCGCGCACCGACCCGGCGACCTTGCGCACCGCCCGTGCCATCGCCATCGACGCTGGTCTGCGTTTCGTCTACACCGGCAACGTCCACGACCCGTCCGGCGAAGTCACCCGCTGCGCGTCGTGCGACCACACCCTTGTCGAACGCGACTGGTACCAGCTCTTGCGCTACGACCTCGACCCCGACGGCCGCTGCCCGTCGTGCGCCACCCCCCTCCCCGGCCGCTTCGGAGCCCAACCTGGCACCTGGGGCCGCCGCACCACCCGCGTCACCATCAGCTGACCAGACCGATCCCCACCGTCCAACGCGACGTTGGGCGCACCTGAACCGGCTCGTGGGTGGCTTGGAGTGTGCTTTGCTTGGGTGGTGAAGACCATCGTGCTGACTGGGGCGAGCGACGGGATCGGGGCGGCTGCGGCTGGGGACCTGGTGCGCCAGGGGCACCGGTTGCTGCTGGTCGGCCGGTCCGAGGAGAAGATGAAAGCCGTGGCCGCCGCCACCGGGGTCGACGAGTGGTTCCTCGCCGACTTCGAACGGCTCGACGACGTGCGCCGCCTCGCCGACGAGCTGCGGGGTGCGTGCGACCGTATCGACGTCCTGGCCAACAACGCCGGAGGGATGTTCGACGGGCCGGTGCGCACCGACGACGGTTTCGAGCGGACGTTCCAGGTCAACCACCTGGCGCCGTTCCTGCTCACCCACCTGCTGCTGGACGTGCTGCTGGCCAACAACGCCGCGGTCGTCAACACCTCCAGCGTCGCAGCGCGTATGTTCAGCGGTCTGGACATGGACGACCTCAACGACTGGGACACCTTCAGCGCTACCAAGGCGTACGGCGACGCCAAGCTCGCCAACGTCTTGTTCGCCCGTGGTCTTCACACCCGCTTCCACGACCAGGGCCTGACAGCAGTCGCTTTCCACCCAGGGGTTGTCGCCACCAGCTTTGCCACGAACACCTCACACATGCTCAAGTACGCCTACCACACCCCCATACGGACTTTCTTCCTGTCTGCACGACGCGGCGGACGCAACCTCACCCACTTCGTCGATGGCACCCCCGGCACCACCTGGGTCTCCGGCGAGTTCTACGGCAGCAACCGTCGCATCACCCGCACCGCCGACCAGGCGTACGACGACGACATCGTCCGCAAGCACTGGGAGCTGTCCGCCCAGATGCTCGACCTGCCCGGGAGCTGACCGCACAGGTGGTGTCTAGGCAGGCGGTGCTGGGACGGGGCTGGACATCTCGGGAACCTCCGTGCTGCTGGACGACTCGTACCAGTGTCGGTACTCAGCCATGTCCAGAGAGGCTCGTGATGAACACCCAGGTCCTGGAGCGAACAGCAGCGCGGAAGGCACGTGGCAGCAAGGCTGTCCTGGTCGCTTTCGTGGCCGCTGGTCTCGTGCTGACCGGATGCCGCGATGCGTCCCCCGGGGGTTCGGCCACCCAGACCCCGCCGGTCACCACACCTGCGGACACCTCCGAAGCCCTCGACGGGCCGGCTGTCTTCGCCGTGCTTCCCAAGTACTTCCTGTACGCCAGTGGGGCTGGGGCGTGGGGCACCGCCCTCATCGTCGACGAGACCGGCGCTTTCACCGGTGAGTGGCACGACTGGGAGGCTGGCTCGTCCGGGCCCGACCACCCAGCCGGGACCAGGTTCGTGTGCGAGTTCACCGGCCGTTTCGTCGACGTGAAGCAGGTCAACCCGTACGAGTACTCCATGCGCGTCGATGGGTTCACGACCACGTCCGACCCCACACCGACGACCGTCGAGGGCGTCTTGGTCTCGCCGTGTGAACCAGGTACCCAACCTGTGGGTTTCACCTCCGCCGACGAGTTCCGTTTCTACCTGCCGGGCAGCCCGGTCTCAGCGCTGCCCCAAGCGCTGGTCCAGTGGGAACGCCTCGACGACCCGACGCAGAGCCTCACGTTCTACGCTCTGTACAACGTCAATGGAAGCGAGTCCTTCAGAGGCTTCTTCGAGAATGAATACTAAACAGTTCTTCAGAGAGGCTTTCGTAACACGCTAGTCGAGGTCTGCCACGAATTCGTCGTCCACTGGTTGGCCAGCGCGGATGATGGTGATCGAGCCGTCGCTCTCGACGATGGCCAAGGCTACGTCTTGCAGACGGGTGAGCCCTTTGCGGCGCATCTGGACGACGAGGTCGTCCGGGTACAGACGGGCTTTGTGCAGGGCTGTTTCGTCGATAGTCCCGTCGCGGAGCACCACCTGCGGCTGCCCGGTCAACCGACGGCGTGGCAGGCGGTGGCTGACCAGGCGGAACACGCTCTCCCACACGAACACGGTGACCAGGACGAGCACCCCGGTGGTCGCCGTCGGACGCGGACCCAGCATGGCACGAGCCGTCACCGCCCCGATCAAGACCATCACCGCCACGGAGGCGACGGTCACCCGGGCTCTCATCTGGCCGAAGAACGACAGCAGCGCGGTGAAGACCCAGAACAAGACCGTGGTGCCGACGAGCGTCCCTGCCATCTCCCACCAGGTGATGCCCAGCTGGTCCCAGAGCTGTCCGGCCATGACGTCCTTCGATCGCGCGCCGCGTCATCCAGACGATACCGGCACTGTCAGCCGAGCACGTCAGCCACGGCCCCGTCGAGCAGGGTGAGGTGTTCGTCGACCTGGTCGGTGGTGGTGGCTGGGCTCATGAGGGCCATGTTGTGGAAAGGGGTCAGCAAGACGCCACGGTTGGCCAGGTAGATGTGGAAGTAGTCGTCGAGGTCGTCGTCGCACGCCTCGTGCGAACCGGTGCCGTTGCGCGGCGCGGTGGGCGTGAACCGGTATTCCGAACGCGCGCCGAGCTGGGTGACGGTCCACGGGGCACCGTGCGCGGCGAACAGCGCACGGACACCGTCGGTGTACCTCGTCGACAGGTCGATCATCTGCACGAACGCCTCGTCGGTGAGCACATGGGCGAGGGTGGCGCGGGTGGCAGCCAGGGACAGGGCGTTGCCGGCCATCGTCCCGCCGACCCCGCCCATATCGACCAGGTCCAGGTCGGGCCGGTCGGTCAACGACTGCGCCAGCTCGGCTGACATTCCGAACGCCGCGCACGGCACACCCCCGCCGATGGCTTTGCCGATGACCACCAGGTCCGGCTCCAACGACCACGCGGCTGTCGCACCGCCGGGGCCGGCCGAGAAGGTGTGGGTCTCGTCGACGATCCACGCCGCACCGTACCGCCTGGTCAGCTCGCGGACCCCCTCCAGGTACCCCGGCTCGGGCAGGACGATCCCGATGTTGGTCAGCGCTGGTTCCATGAGCACCGCCGCCACGTCGCCGTGGGCGAGCTGGCGTTCCAGCGCGTCCAGGTCGTTGAGCTCGGCGACGCGGCTGGTGGCGGTGACCGGCACCGGTGCGCCGACGTTGCCTTCGCGGTCCACACCTTCGCCGTCCGGCCCGACGACGATGAGCGACTCGTCGACGCTCCCGTGGTAGCAGTACGCGTGGAACACGATCTTCGACCGCCCGGTCGCGGCCCTCACCATACGGATCGCCCACCGGTTCGCGTCCGTCGCGGTCAGCGCGAACGACCAGCGCGCCATGCCAAAACGCCGGGTCAGCTCGGCGCCGACCCACTGCGCGTCCTCGGTCGGCATCATGGCCGTCGCCCCGCCCAGGTCAGCCAGCCGCCGCGACACCGCCTCCACGACAGGCTCCGGCGAGTGCCCAGCCATGGCCGCAGTGTCCCCCAGCGCGAAGTCTGCGTACCGGCACCCGTCGAGGTCCACGACACCCGCACCCCGGGCTGAGGCCATGTACAGCGGGAACGCCCCCGCCCTCTTGTTCATCCACGGCATCGGCACCCGTCCGAACAGGTGCTCAGCAGCCGCGAACGCCTCCGCCGACCGCGGATGAGTGTGGGCATAGGTCGCGCGTTCCCGCTCCAACAGCTCGGCCAGCCGCGCACGGTCAATCAGGCTCATACCGCCCAAACCTACCTGTCGCCGCGACGCCGACCGACGTGTGGCTTGGGGCCTAGACCGCGTCGTGGTCGCGAACCGAACCCCCGTCAGCACCTCGTTCACTCCGCCGTTCTGCGAGCCAGACGACGTTGCCTGGTGGTGGCGACTGGTCAGGGACCCAGTCGTCGAGCAGCCGGTACATCATCCCGAGCTCGTGTGCGACGGCATGGTTGCTCCACCCAGGGAACGCCCTGCGGTAGCACTGGTCGAGCAGAAGCTGGGCCTCCGTGGCGACCTCGACGGGTTCGTGCTTGGTCCATCCTTGCGACGACCGCTGGATGTGAAGGCTGCGTGCTCTGGACTGCGAGATCAGGCCCATATGCGTTGCACGCATGATGAGAGCAGCGACGGAGATGCCGTACCGCGCCTTGAGCGGGAGGTACCCGTGCAAGGTGAGGTTCTCGCTCACGTGCTTGCGCATGACCGAGTCGTGGACCAACAGCGCGCTACCAAAGGTGTAGGCCCGTCGTTCTTCTGGGGCTCGTGTGCTGCGGACCGGTCGGACCAAGGCTCGGTCGAGGACGAGGTGCCCGACCTCGTGCGCCAGGGAGAGCCTGGCCATGTCCCCTGGGCAGGAAGCGACGAGCGCGACGAGCGGCCGGCCGTCAGCATCGTGCGGACGACTGATCGACACGTGATCGCCAGTGGCCGTCGTCCCAGGCTCGAGGCTGGTGATGACGCCAACACCGAGCCTCTCGGCGAGCCGCACGACGTTCGGGACGGGGTCGTCGTCGGCAAGCCCGACCTCGTACCGCACCGCCTCGGCCAGGATCGCCGGATCGTCGTCGTAGTCGCCCGGCCGAGGGAGCCGGGCCTCCTGGTAACCGGACCGTGCAGACGACTCGGCGAACAACCGTGCCGCCTCGCGGTGCTTGGCCACGATCCGCTTCTCGTCTCGTACTGATGCGCCCGCCTTCTTGCGGAACGTCACCGGTGCGCTGTCGGACAGCTCGGTCCGCACGTGGAAGAACGACACCGGTACGCCGAAGGCCCTGGACAATGCCTCGGCTAGCCCCTCGCCCAGGGTGCGCTCTCCACGTTCGACCATGGAGACCAGCGCCTGGTTCACCCCAGTCGTGGCCGCCACGGTCGTCTGGGAGACCCCCAGCAGGTCCCGCAGGTCCGCCAGACGCTCACCGTTGAGGGCAACCATGGTCACGGCCCTTGTTGTACCGTCTCGCCGGTCCGCTCGTCGAGCCGGACGGCGAAGAAGTCTTCGTGCTCGTCGCTGCGCGGGAACGTCAGCTGCTCCCAGGCGCCACCCCTGGCGTCGATGTCGATGCTCAGGTCGATGGGCACCGCTGCGCCATACCGTCCTGGCTCAAGCGTCCGCACGACACGGAGCGTGAAGGCGAGGCTCGCCTGGTCGGTGCTGGCAAGGTCCCACAGTAGGAGCAGCTCGGCTGGCTGGGCGCCTGCTTGGTCACCGACCAGGTCGCCAAGGGTGTCTTGAGTCCAGTACTGACGTCGCGCCGCGTTGTGCCCGGCCACCGGAACACCGCCCGGGTACGTCTTGCGTCGCTCCTTGAGCATGCGCAAGACGAGGGAGGATTCTGGGTGCACGAGGTGGAGCTGGCCCATGAGCGCCGGGTTGCCCTGCGGCACCCAGCCGCCCAGACGCTCGGTCTGGTCGAACAGCTGGGCTCGCATCGCAGCCCGGACGACCAGAGGCCGCAGGTAGATGTCGCCTTGTTCCACGTAGTCGCCCACCCTGCCTTCGGCGACCTCGATGCCGTGGACAGATCGTCGTACAGCAACGTGCTGATGGACCCAACGGTCGCGGTGATGGTCTGCGCTAACTGTGATGCCTGCACTTGGTGCCCCTTCTCCTCGGCCCCGGGAGCGTCCCGAGGTCGTTACCTGGTGACGTCTGCCGACCCTCCGCCGCAGAAGTCGAGTCATATAATAACGTGAGATGCAACCCTTGGAGCGACCGTCGTCGCATGTCGGCAACTTCGAGAAGCGGAGCCTGCGGCTGTCAGGTCCAGCGGCCGAGGCGTTGGGCGAGCAGGGCCAGGGCGACCGGGCCAGCGGTGGAGGTGCGCAGGATGTGGGGGCCCAGGCGGCAGGGCAGGGCGCCAGCGGTGGTCAGGGCTCCGAGCTCGGCGGGGGCGATACCGCCTTCAGGGCCGACGATGACGACGACGTCTCCGGCCAGGGGTAGGGGGGCGCTGGCGAGCGGGATGGCCGCGTCGGCATCCAGGACCACGGCGAGGCCTCCGGCAGCACGAGCCGAGGCGACCAGGGCGGTGAGGGTCGTCAGGGACACAGGGTCGGCGACGGGGGGGACCCATGCTCGGCGGGACTGTTTGGCGGCGGCGCGCACTGTGCTCACCCAGGCGGCGTGGGACTTGGCAGCGCGCCGGCCTCGCCACACGACGACGGCGCGGTGGGCCTGCCACGGAACCACCCGGTCGACCCCGACCTCGGTGGCAGCCTCGACGGCACGTTCGTCGCGGTCGCCTTTGGCCAAGGCTTGGACCAGCACCAACGCCGGGTCACCGGCTGGCTCGCGGACCAGGCGCACCACCTCTACAGCAAGGGACTCGTGGGCACCAGCCTCGTGCGGCTCGTCACGTTCGGCGACGGTGCCGTGCAGGCGCACACCGACGGTGTCGACGATGTCGACGAGGTCACCGGGGGCCAGGCGCTGGACGCTGGCATGGTGGGCCTCGGGACCGCGCAGCCAGTACACGTCGCCGGGGACCAGGGCGTCCAGGTCTCCGGGGTCGGCGAGGAAGACCGGGGGGCTCACCGTCCGGACAGCTTGTCGCGGATCTTGGCGAAGACACCAGAACCGGTCTGTGCGAGACGGGCTTCGGGGCGTTCCTCGCCGCGCAGGGCTGCGAGCTCGCGCAACAGGGCGGTCTGGCGTTCGTCGGCGGGGGTCGGCACGTGCACCTCGATATGCACGTGCAGGTCACCGCGTCCACCGGCACGTAGATGACCAGCACCCAGACCACGCAGGGTGATGATCTGGTCTGGTTGGGTGCCGGGGCGCAGGTCCACCTCGTGCGGGCCGTCGAGGGTGTCCAGGGTCAAGACGGTACCCAGCGCGGCAGCGGTCATGGGGACCGGGAGCGTGGCGTGCAGGTCGTCGCCTTCGCGGGTGAACACCTCGTGGCGGCGTTCGCGCACCTCCAGGTACACGTCTGCGGCGGGGCCACCAGCGGGGCCGACGTCACCTTGGCCGCTCATGCGGATACGGGTGCCGGTCTCGACCCCGGCGGGCACGTCGACGGACAAGGTACGCCGGGTGCGCACACGGCCTTCACCGGAGCACTCGGGGCACGGGTCGGGGATGATCGTGCCGAACCCGTGGCACACCGGGCAGGGGCGGTTCGTCACGACCGGGCCGATGAGCGAGCGTGTGACGCGCTGCACCTGGCCGCGACCACCACAGCCGGTGCAGGTCTGCACCAACGTGCCCGGCCTGCAGCACGTACCCGCGCACGACGGGCACACGGCGAACGTGTCGACGGGGACCTCGCGGTGGGCCCCGAAGACGGTTTCGGCCAGCTCTACGTTGAGGCGGACCAGAGAGTCCTCGCCGCGCCGGGCCCGTGGGACCGGTCCGCGGTGGCTGCCGGTGGCTGCCCCGAAGAACGTCTCGAAGATGTCCTGGAAACCGAAACCTGCCCCGGTGCCGCCACCGGAGGACATCGGGTCGCCGCCCAGGTCGTACACACGCCGTTTCTCGGGGTTGCCGAGCACGTCGTAGGCCTGCGAGACGTCTTTGAACCGTTCTTCGGCGCTCGGGTCGTCCCCGGCGACGTCAGGGTGCAGCTCGCGGGCCAGCCTGCGGTAGGCCTTCTTGATCTGCTCGGGTGTCGCGTCTCGCGAAACACCGAGCACGGCGTAGTAGTCGCTGGTCACAGGCGCTCCTTCGTCAGCCAGCAAGGATCCGGGTCAAGTACCGGGCGACAGCGCGCACGGCGGCGATCGTGGCAGGGTAGTCCTGGCGCAGAGGTCCGACAGCGCCGACCCGGGCCACAGCGGCGCCGTCACCGTACCCGGAAGACACGATGGACGCCTCGACCAGCGGTTCGTAGCGGTTCTCCCGCCCGATCCGCACGGCGACCGCAGCCTCGTCCTCGGCCATCTCGGTGAGCAGCCGCAGCAGCACCACCTGCTCTTCGAGGGCTTCCAGGACCGGGGAGACCGTCAAGGTGAAGTCCGCCGACCGTGCCAGGTTCGCTGTGCCAGCCACCACGACACGCTCTTCGGACTCTTGCGCGAGCGTCTGGGCGATAGCGTCCAAGACGGTGCCCACCAGCTCGGCGTCGTGGGACGCAGTTGTGCTGCCGTCGCTGCCCATCTGCTCGACCAGCTGTTCGCGCACGGTGTCCAGGTCAGACAGCCGCAGGCCCACCGCCGCGGCGTTGAGCCGCAGACGCAGACGGGCGACGGTGGCCTCGTCCACCGTCTCGGACAGCTCCAGGGTGCGTTGCTCGACCCGGCCGGTCGCGGTGATGATGACCACAAGCAGACGGCGTTCGGCGACGGGCACCAGCTCGACGTGCCGCAGGGCCGAGCGGCGCAACGACGGGTACTGCACGACCGCCACCTGGTGGGTCAGCTGTGCGATGAGCCGCACAGCCCGGTCGACCACGTCGTCGAGGTCCACGGCGTCGGCGAGCAGGGCGGTGATAGCCCGGCGCTCGGCCGCCGACAGCGGACGGACCCGCGACAGGTGGTCGACGAACGTGCGGTACCCCTTGTCTGTGGGCACCCGTCCGGCCGACGTGTGAGGGGCGACGATGAGCCCGGCCTCTTCCAGCGCTGCCATGTCGTTGCGGATCGTCGCCGGGGAGACCCCCAGGTGGTGCCGTTCAGCCAGGGCACGCGACCCCACAGGCTCCCGGGTGGCCACATAGTCCTCGACGATGGCACGCAGCACGTCGAGCCGTCGGTCTTCGCCCACCGGCCCTCCTCGTCGTGCGTGTCCGGGTAGCACTCATGAATACGGAGTGCCAATCCTACGCTGCTGCGTCCTGCCACGGCGTCCTAGAAGGTGAATGGGCACGTCTGGCCTGTGCGTAGCCGTCGGTGAACTACTGTGACGCGATGAGCAACGACCGGTACGCCGCTGGTGTGACCACCTCGGGGCGTGAGCAGGTTCCGCAGGTGCCGGCCGAGCACGGGCTGGTCGTCGAAGACGTGACCAGCGGGTGGGTCGGCGCGGTGGTGCGGGTGGAGAAGTCTGGGGGCCAGCACCTTGTCGAGCTCGAAGACCGGCGCGGGCGGACACGGAGCTTCACTCTGGGCGCAGGGTTCTGGATCGACGGCAGACCGGTGGTGCTGGTGCCACCACGACCGAGCGCAGCGAAGGCGCAGTCTGGCACCCCGGGGCGGACGGCGTCGGGGTCGCGGGCAGTTCCCGACGCTCCGGCGCGTGTCGCCCGGGCGTCGAGGATCTGGGTCGAGGGGCGCCACGACGCCGAGCTGGTCGAGAAGGTGTGGGGGGACGACCTGCGGGTCGAAGGTGTTGTCGTCGAGCTTCTCGACGGGGCAGACAACCTGCCCGAGGCTGTACGGGCCTTCGCACCAGGGCCTGGCAGGCGGCTCGGGGTGCTCGTCGACCACCTGGTGCCCGGCAGCAAAGAGAGCCGTCTGGCCGACGAGGCGGTCCGCGCTGCGCCACCTGGCACGGTGCTGGTGCTGGGTCACCCGTGGGTAGACGTGTGGCAGACCGTGCGCCCGCAGCGTCTGGGTATGGACGCCTGGCCGGTGGTCCCACGGGGCACCGACTGGAAGACCGGGGTCCTGGCAGCCATGGGCTGGCCCCACGGTACCTACGCAGATATCGCCAACGCGTGGGCGCGCATCCTCGGCACGGTCCGCACATACGCAGACCTGGACCCGGCGCTGCTGGGGCGTGTGGAAGAACTCATCGACTTCGTCACTGCCTGACCGGACCGCCTGACCGCCTACGGCGCAGAACCACCAATCACAAGACCACCGGGTACGACGAGAGCCCCGGCGTCGTCGCCGGGGCTCTCGAAGCGTACGTCCTACGCCAGTGTTACTTGACGAGGCGCAGGGCGAAGGGGTAGCGGTATGCCTCGCCCTTGTTGGCGGCAAGCCCACCGATGATGGAGAAGACGAGCCCCACGATCGCGATCAGGGGGTAGGTGACGAACCCGATGGCGACGAACATGAGGGGAATGGAGATGAGGTAGCCGATGAGCAGCGTGAGCTGGAAGTTCAGGGCCTCTTTGGCCTGGTCGCCGACGAACTGGTCCCGGTCCTTGTAGACCAGCCAGACGATGAGCCCCGAGAGGAAGTAGAGAATGATTCCGCCCAGGTGGGCAAGCATCGCCCAGAGCCTCTGGTCCGACGGGGACAGGGGCGGTCCGGCCGGCTGCATCTGGGGCTGGCCGTAGGGCGGGGGGGCCGACTCGGGTCCCATGGGTGGCTGGGTCATTGGTCTTCCTCTGGTCGATCTTGCGTCCCGGACCGTTCCGCGCCGGAACGGTCCGCCGGGCCACGTCGACCCCGGGTCAGGACGAGGTCCATTCTTACCAGAACATGCCCAGGTGAGTCACCATACACTCGCCGTACCGACATCCCGTCATCTCAATTCGCACTTCGAAGCCCCCCATCTGGGACCATCGGCCAGCGTCGCGCGGGTCGCTGGGGCTAAAGTCCGCACGATACCGAACAGCGCCCCCGCCGGCATCAGCCGAGCAGGGGCGTCGTGCCGTGGCAGTCCAGGGCCCGCACGACCGTGTCCGCCAACAGCCTCCCAGCCCGGGTGAGCACCACCGCCGCACCAGCGCGCCGCACCGCGGCTGGGCCGTCCACCAAACCGTCGGCGACCAGCTGGGCCACAGCCTGACGTGCCGCAGGGCCCAGGACCTCCAGCGGCAGGCCGTCGCGCAGACGCACCTGCAGCATGACGCGTTCGGCCGCGACCTGGTCGGGGCGCAGGGTCTCTCGTCCGGCCGCCGGGCTGGCGCCGTCGGCCAGGGCCTGCGCCCACGTCCGCGGGTGCTTGGCGTTCCACCAGCGCATACCGCCCACGTGGCTGTGCGCACCGGGCCCGATCCCCCACCAGTCGTCGCCGTTCCAGTACCCCAGGTTGTGGCGGCACTGGGCGCCGGGCGCCGCCCAGTTGCTGATCTCGTACCAGTCCAGACCGGCCGACGCCGCCGCGTCGTCGACCATCTCGTACATCTGGGCCTGGACGTCCGGGTCAGGAGCAGCCAACGTGCCGCGCAGGATCTGGTTGCCCATGGCCGTGGCGGGCTCGAGGGTCAGCGCATACGCCGACAGGTGCTCTACCGGCATGTCCAGCGCTGCGCTGACTGACGACGCCCAGTCCTCCAGCGACTCGCCCGGGGTCCCGTACACCAGGTCCAGCGAGCAGCGCAGCCCGGCAGAGCGTGCCCAACCAACGGCCCGCGGGACCTGCTGCGGGTCGTGGCTGCGCTCCAGCGTCGCCAGCACGTGCGGCACCGCTGACTGCATACCGAACGACACCCGTGTGAACCCGGCCTCGGCGAGGGCTGCCAGGGACTGGGTGGTCACCGTGTCGGGGTTGGCCTCGACGGTGACCTCTGCCCCCTGGGCCAGGCCCCAGGTGCGCCGGACGCGGTCCAGAACAGCCGCCAGGTCGTGCACAGGCAGGACCGTGGGCGTGCCACCGCCAAAGAACACGGTGTCGACCAGGCGGTCCGGCAACCCGGCTGCTTCCAGGACACTGGCAGCCAGGGCGATCTCGGCACCCGCCGACGACACGTACCCGGCTAGGGCCTGCGGACCGACCTGCTCGACGGTGTAGGTGTTGAAGTCGCAGTACCCACAGCGAGCCTGGCAGAACGGTACGTGGACGTACACCCCGAACGCCCGTCGGGAGGCCGCCTGTGCCACATGTGACGGCAGCGCACCGTCGGGGGGTGCCGGGTCGCCGTCAGGCAGCGCCGGACTCATCGCACCCGGTCGGAGGTGTCACTTCTTGGTCTCTGCCTGAGAAGAGAGGGCAGCGATGAAGGCCTCCTGGGGGACGTCGACGCGGCCGATGGTCTTCATACGTTTCTTGCCCTCCTTCTGCTTCTCCAAGAGCTTGCGCTTACGGGTGATGTCACCGCCGTAGCACTTGGCGAGGACGTCTTTGCGCATGGCGCGGATCGTCTCGCGGGCGATGACGCGCGAACCGATCGCAGCCTGGATCGGCACCTCGAACTGCTGGCGTGGGATCAGCTTGCGCAGCTTGGCGGTCATCATGACGCCGTACTCGTACGCCTTGTCCTTGTGGACGATGGCGCTGAAGGCGTCCACCTGGTCACCCTGGAGCAGAACGTCCACCTTGACCAGGTCGGAGACCTGCTGGCCTGCCGGTTCGTAGTCCAGCGAGGCGTAGCCGCGGGTGCGGGACTTCAACGCGTCGAAGAAGTCGAAGACGATCTCGGCCAACGGCAGCGTGTAACGCAGCTCGACCCGGTCGGTCGACAGGTAGTCCGGCCCGCCGGTGAGCACCCCACGGCGCTGCTGGCACAGCTCCATGATGGTCCCCACGAACTCTGCCGGGGCCAGCACCGTGGCTTTGACGACCGGTTCGTGCACCTCGGAGACCTTGCCGCCGGGGAACTCCGAGGGGTTGGTCACCCGCACCACCGACCGGTCCTCCATGACCACGTCGTACTCGACGTTCGGTGCGGTGGAGATCAGGTCCAGGCCGAACTCGCGCTCGAGCCGTTCGCGGACGATCTCCAGGTGCAGCAGCCCCAAGAACCCCACCCGGAACCCAAAACCGAGCGCCACAGACGTCTCCGGCTCGAAGGTCAGGGCAGCGTCGTTGAGCTTGAGCTTGTCGAGGGCTTCGCGCAGGTCGGGATAGTCCGAGCCGTCGATCGGGTACAGCCCGGAGAACACCATCGGTTTGGGGTCGGAGTACCCGGCGAGCGCCTGGGCGGCAGGGCTGGCCGCGTCGGTGACGGTGTCACCCACTTTCGACTGGCGCACGTCCTTGACCCCGGTGATGAGGTAGCCGACCTCACCGGCGCCCAGACCGGTCGTAGGCACCGGTTCGGGCGCGATCACCCCGATCTCCAGCAGCTCGTGGGTGGCTTTGGTCGACATCATGGCGATACGTTCGCGGGCGGTCAGCGCCCCGTCGACGACCCGTACGTAGGTGACCACACCCCGGTAGGTGTCGTACACCGAGTCGAAGATCATGGCGCGGGCTGGTGCTTGCGGGTCGCCCACCGGTGGGGGCACCTCGGCGACGATACGGTCCAGCAGCGGTGTGACACCTTCGCCGGTCTTGGCGGAGATACGCATGACGTCGTCAGTGTCGACACCGATGAGCCCGGCCAGCTCGGCGGCGTACTTGTCGGGCTGGGCGGCGGGCAGGTCGATCTTGTTCAGCACCGGGATGACCACCAGGTCGCCCTCCAGCGCCAGGTACAGGTTCGCCAGGGTCTGCGCCTCGATCCCCTGGGCGGCGTCCACGAGCAGCACCGCGCCCTCGCACGCCGCCAGGGACCGCGACACCTCGTAGGTGAAGTCCACGTGGCCAGGGGTGTCGATCATGTTCAGCGCGTAGGCGGTCTCGTCGACCTGCCAGGGCATACGCACCGCCTGGGACTTGATGGTGATCCCGCGCTCGCGCTCGATATCCATGCGGTCCAGGTACTGGGCACGCATCGCGCGTTCGTCGACCACACCTGTGGCCTGGAGCATCCGGTCGGCGAGCGTGGACTTGCCGTGGTCGATATGCGCGATGATGCAGAAGTTGCGCAGCAGGTGCTGCGGGGTCGCTGCCGGGCGGATGCGCGCGGCAGCGTCAGGTCCAGGGATCGGGGACACCGGGTTCAGGCTCCATGGGGCGACGGGTCGGCACCTATGTTCCCACGACTAGCCCCCTTGCCTCGAACCCACGCGCTTCAACCGGGGTAAGCAGGGTCGCGCACCTTCTCGTCGGGGCCGACCCAGACCCAGGTGCTGCCGTCGTGGCGCAGCAGGGCACCTTTGGCGGTGGCGACCACGAGGCTGGCACCTACGCCGTCGGCTGCGACGACGAGCGCGTCAGGCACCGGAGCGAGGACCTCAGAGACCCCGGACACCGGGACCCGGGTGAGCGTCGTGACGTCGTCGGCGCGGCCCATGACCACCACAGTCTGCGGGTCGGACCACACGATTTGGTCGGCCACGGTGACCGCTGGTCCGACCTGCACAGGAGCGGTCAACGACAACGGCACCATGCCAGCGTCGCGGACGATCCCGCACACCTGCACGACCAGCCCGTCCGGACCGCTGGACGCCACGACGAGCCTGCTCCCCTCACCTGAGACCCGCAGGGCGTGCACCGTGCGGCCATCGAGCCACGGTGCGTGCAGCACGACGGCGGTCGTGTCGTCCACGGCGTACACCCCACCGCCGACCACACCCGGGGCGGTCCACGCCAGGCCGTACCGGTCGGCGGACGGGCGCACCAGGTCAGGCTCGGTGAGCAGCGTGCGTGGCGGGGCGGTCCCCCGGGGCACAGCAACCATGTCGTCGGTGCCGGACAGGGCCACGACCAGGTCCTGGTCGTCGCTGACGGCCAGCGAGTGCAGACCAGCCAACGAACCGACACCGTCGACGCGGACCAGGTCTGGGCGGTACGAGAAGAGCTCGTCGTCGACGACCAGCACCGGCGCCTTGGGCTCGCGGGGGCCCAGAGCGCCGTCGCTGCCGGCCAGCGCCGGGTCGGACCCTGCACGCACCTGCACCGAGCGGACCTGCCCGATGTCCAACGACCTGGTGATCTGCTCGACCATGAGGTCGAGCCCAGGTGCGGACCGCACGGTGCTGGCTGGTTCGAGGAACACCTGTGCCACACCCCCGTCACCGATGAGCACCCCCTGCGGGGCGAGGCGCACCCCGTCGGGGACTGCTGAGACCACAGCACCGCGCAGCCACGGCGAGGGACCAGCCAGCAGCGCTGCGACCACGGAGGATGCCAGGTTGCGGGCCGGGAAGAAACGCACGTCTGGCACGACCTGCGTGTGGTCGGGGGTCAAGAAGTAGACCGGGGTGCGCCGGTACTGCTGCTCGAAAACCCGCTCGGTGACCACGAGCCCTGGTGGCGGGTCGGTGATCCGCCACTCACCACCGACTTTGACCAGGTCGAACAGCACGGTGTCTGGTTCGCCCGACCGTTCGGTGAACACGCCGTGGCTGTCGACCTGACCGACGACGGTGACCTTGGCGACCACCTGGTGGTCTGTGGTCCGTTCCAGCGTGGTGGCGCTGGTCACCGTCGCGCCCGCCAGCGGTCTCCACGACTTGGAGCCAACGGGGTCGAGGAACTGGCGGGCGACGGCGAAGTCTCCGGTCAGCCCGGCTTCTCCTGCGGCCAAGAACCCTTCCACCACAGTGCTGGGCCCGGCCCCCGGGCGCGGTCCTTGGGGGACGGTGACAGCGCCCGCCATCTCGTCGACCCGCGTGTCACTGGCCCGCACCGGCCCCGACGAGGGGATAGCACAGCCTGCGAGCAGACCCACGACCAGCACCGCTGGCAACCAACGCCTCACCGGTCCGCCTCCGCTGGGTCGGGGACGACCGGCAGGGAGCCGGTCTCCGGGTCCAGGGGTGGCATGGCCGCCGCGTCGTGGGGTCTGGCCCGGCGCACCGGTTCGTGGCCTGCGGGCACCAGCGGCAACGGCGAGCTCTTGGGCACCGTCCCGGCGCGCAACGGCAAGGTCAGGCGGAACGACGCGCCGTGCCCAGGACGGCCCCAGGCTTCCAGGCGTCCACCGTGCAGCCGGGCGTCTTCGGCGGAGATCGCCAGGCCCAGCCCTGTGCCGCCGGTGGTGCGGGCGCGGGCTGGGTCGGCACGCCAGAACCGGTCGAAGACGTGCTCGACCTGGTCAGCGTCCATCCCGACCCCCCGGTCGCGCACCCGCACAGCCACTGCCTGGGCGTCGGCGGCCATATCGAGCTGGACCACCGTCCCCTCAGCGTGCTCGACGGCGTTGACCATGAGGTTGCGCACGATACGGGCCACACGGCGCGGGTCGATATCGGCCAGCACCGGTTCGCCGGGCAACCACACGACCAGCCGTGAGCCTTTGCGCTCGGCCAGAGGCTCGATCGTCTCCACCACGTCGCGCACGACCACGACGACGTCGGCGTTCTGGGCGTCGAGCGTGGCCGCACCTGCGTCGAAGCGGCTGATCTCCAGCAGGTCGGCGAGCATGTCCTCGAACCGGTCGAGCTGGTCGACCATGAGCTCGGCCGAACGCCGCAACGTCGGCTCGAAGGAGTGCGACGCGTCGCCGATCACCTCAGCGGCCATACGCACAGTGGTCAGCGGGGTGCGCAGCTCGTGGGAGACATCCGAGACGAACCGGCGCTGGAGGGTGGACAGCTCTTCCATCCGGGCGATCTGCTCGGACATGTTCGCGGCCATGGCGTTGAACGTCCGGGCCAAGGTGGCCATCTCGTCCTCCCCGTGGACGACCATGCGCTCGTCCAGGTGCCCTTCGGCGAACCGCGCCGCGACCTGCGAGGCCGCCACGACAGGCCGGACCGTCTGGCGGGTGACCACGTACGCCATGGCTGCCAGCAACGCGCCGAGCGCCACCGCCGCGACCCCCAGGGTGCGCAGCAGGAAGTCCAGCCGGTCCTGCTCTGGCTGGAGGCTGTAGACGAAGAACACCTGGTACTCCCCCACACCTGGCACCGTCGCGGCCTGCCCGACGACCACCCCTGGCTCGGTGGAGTCCCCCGACGGCAGCGCCACCGACTGCCAGTGCTGGCCACCTGCAGCCACAGCCTCGCGCAGCTGGTCGCCGACCGCGGCGACGACAGACACGTCGGAGGCGACCACCAGCGGACCGAGCACGTTGTCGTCCGCGTCGCGCAAGATCACCACCTGGCGCTGCTGGGTGCTGGCCGCGGACTGCTCGGTGGCCACGTCGTAGAGCAGCTGCTGGACCTCGGCAGCCGTCGTGGCAGTCGACGAGTCGAACGTCGACTGCACCCGTGCGGTCGACCGGGCGGACTCGGCCAGGACCTGGTCCACCCGGGCTTCGTACAGCCCGTCGCGGGTGCGCACGGCGACGAACCCGCCCAGGGCGCTGACCGCCAGCAACCCTCCGACGAGCGTCATGGTCAGCACCCGCACCCGCAACGACGTGCGCCACAGCCGTACGACACTGGCCGCCCACCGCCGCGCGAACGCCGGGGAATGCCGCACGCACGCCCAGCGTCGCACCCGGGCACCCAACGTCACACGGGGCACGACGTCGTCGGACGGGGCACCAACCGGGACGTCAGGGTCACTCACGTGCCTGCGCGGTACCCGACCCCGCGGACCGTGACGATGATCTCCGGGTTCTCAGGGTCGGTCTCGATCTTCGAGCGCAAACGTTGGACGTGCACGTTGACCAGACGCGTGTCAGCAGCGTGCCGGTACCCCCACACCACCTCGAGCAGTGTCTCGCGGGCGAACACCTGCCACGGTTTGCGCGCCAGCGCCACGAGCAGGTCGAACTCCAGCGGGGTCAAAGAGACCGGGACCCCGGCACGGGTCACCCGGTGGCCGGGCACGTCGATCGACACGTCTTTGATCCGCAGGTGCTCGGGCGCCGGGTCTTCCAGACGGCGCAGCCGGGCGCGGACCCGGGCGACCAGCTCTTTGGGCTTGAACGGTTTGGAGATGTAGTCGTCGGCACCAGACTCGAGCCCGAGCACCACGTCGACGGTGTCGGACTTGGCGGTGAGCATGACGATAGGCACACCGGACTCGGCACGGATCGCCCGGCACACCTCGGTGCCGTCCTTGCCGGGGAGCATGAGGTCCAGCAGCACCAAGTCTGGCGCGGTCTGCCGGAACATCCCCAGCGCCTCGTCACCGTCACCGCAGAACGACGGCTCGAACCCTTCGTTACGCAGGACGATCCCGACCATCTCCGCCAGCGCGGTATCGTCGTCCACCACAAGCACACGGCCCTTCATGACCTGCATTCTTGCATCTTCGCGGCCCAACGCAGGTCTAGCCCCGCCTACCAAACACCCAACGACGGCCAGGACATGGCACGATGAACCGGGGTACCACCCCGGCCCGACGCACCTTCTACGACTGTTCGACCTGATGAGCCAACCTTTAGACCGTGACCCTGGCTGGGGAAACCCCTCTCCCCCAGCCGCCTGGGCGAGCCCGAACGGCGCACCAGCCGACGACACGCCGTCGGTGATCCCCCCGGCACCTGAGCCCACGGCGGCCTACGGTTCGAAAACCTCTCCCGGCCCGGTGGTGGCACCCGGGGCCTGGCGACCGCCCACCTTGCAGCCGGGCATCATCGCGCTGCGTCCGCTGGGGCTGGGCGAGATCCTCGACGGCGCCATGAAGGCGGTGCGGTTCAACCCCAAGGTGACTTTCGGGCTGACCGCAGTGGTCATCACCGTGTGCGTCACTGTGGCGACCTTGCTGACGACGTACCTGTCGGGCTTCTTCATGCCCGAGCTGCGCAGGGCCCTGGGCATGGCCACCGACGACTCTGACGCCCTCGCGCTGATGATGGTGTCCCAGTACTCCACCGCGCCGTTCTTGTCCATCGCCACGCCCCTGCTCAACGGGCTGCTCATCCTCGCGGTGAGCAAGGCCGTCTTGGGCCAGAAGGTCAGCGTGAGCGAGGTCGTGCACTCCACGCGGATCTGGGCCGTCCTGGGGTTTTCGCTCCTCGTCTCGGCCGGCACCGTGATCATCAGCGTGCTCTTCTTGGCGCTCGTCGTGCTGTTGGCCTCTCTGGGCACCGGGGGGGCCGTCGTCGCGGTCCTGCTGGCGGTGGTCGGAGGGCTGGCGCTCGTGGCCGGGTCGGTGTGGCTGACTGTGCGCACCTTGCTCGTGCCGGCTGCGCTCATGCTCGAAGGCAAGGGGTTCTGGGCGACGATCGCCCGGAGCTGGAAACTGACCTACAGGTCGTTCTGGCGGCTGCTCGGGATCTACGCGCTCGTCGTGGTCATGCTGATGGTCTTGACGTCGGTGGTGTCGGTCCCCCTGGCGATCGTGGGCGCCATCGTGGCCGTGGCAGATATCACGTGGGCGACCTTGCTGGTCACAGCCGTCAACACCGTGCTCAGCTACACGATCACCATCGCGTTCGAGGCGGTGATCGTCGCCTTGCTGTACATCGACGTGCGTATGCGTCGTGAAGGGCTGGACCTCGAGCTCGCCCGTGCTGCGGAGGTCGGCGAACTGTGATCTTCTTCGGCGAACCACCAGTCGAACCCGACGCTGACACGGCCCGGCAGTGGGCCACCGACGAGCTGTCGAAAGGCGAGTACCACACCGGCCCCACACTTGCCGAACGGCTCCTGAGGTGGATCCTCGACCAGCTCGACCAGCTCGGCAACGTCCCGGCCGCACCAGGACCGGGTCCGTTGCTCATCGTGCTGGTGATCATCGCTGCGGTGGTCGCCGTGTCGTTCGTGGTGGCCGGACCGGTCCGTCTGTCACGGGCGGCACGCCGCCCGGCCGGTGACGCCCTCCTCGACGACTCGCGCACCGCCGAGCAGATCCGCGCCGCAGCGCTGGCCGCTGCCGGGGCCGGCGACCTGACACTGGCCACCGCGGAGTGGTTCAGGGCTCTGGTGCGCGGGATGGAAGAACGCACCCTCATCGACGAACGCCCTGGCCGCACCGCCGACGAGGCGGCCGACGCCGCCGGGGTGCGGTTGGCCGACCTGGCCGACGAGCTCGCAGGGGCGGCGAACACCTTCGACGCGCTCGTCTACGGGCGCCGGCAGGCCAGCGTCGACGACGAGGCCCGGATGCGCGACCTGGAGCGCCGGGTCCGCCAGGCCCGTCCGGCCCGCATCGCCGAGGTGGTGTGAGTGAGCGCGACCTACGCACCTGCGACGATGGTCGGCGACGGGACGTCCGCCAAGAGCCGGACCCGCGCCCGCTGGCGGCGCTGGCGGCCATGGGTGGTGATGGGTGCCATCGTGCTGGTCGGCGCGGTCATCATGATCTTGCCCCAGCCAGCAAATTCGGGCGACCCCTACGCCCTGGACAACCCCAGTGCCAACGGGTCCCAGGCGCTCGGGCGGATCCTGGAGCGCCACGGGGTGCGTATCACCGTGGTGCACTCGGCGTCCGAGGCGCTGGAGAAAGCCCACGCTGGTGACACCCTGGCAGTGGTCGGCGACCGGTTGGACCCGCCCGAGGCCCGGCGCCTGTCGCAGACCACAGCCGACCTGGTGGCGGTGGACGTGGGCTGGACCCTGTCGAACCTGGTCCCCGGGGTGCACGCCTCCAGCGGGAGCTTTTCCACCGAGAAGCGCTCAGCGTCGTGCGCCGACCCCGACGCCCAGGCTGCTGGCACGATCACCGCCGTCTACCTGGTCCGGGCTGACGACGACGTCGAGGCGACCACGTGTTTCCCCGAACGCTCGCCGTACGGCTGGACCGGCGCGGGCACTTACCTGACGCTCGAGAGCAACGGCAGGCGGACCGCGGTCATGGCTGGCGGGGAGACCGTGGTCAACTCCAGCCTGGCCCACGAAGGCAACGCAGCGTTGGCCCTGCGGGCGTTGGGGCGTCACAAGCACCTGGTCTGGTACGTGGCGAAGCCCTCGTCGAACCAGACCACGAACGCCGAGCTCGGGCTGTACGACGTGCTGCCACCATGGCTGCCGATGGTCGGCCTGCAGGCGCTGGTGCTGCTCTTCGTCGCGGCGCTGTGGCGCGGGCGGCGTCTGGGTCCGGTGGTCACCGAACCGCTGCCTGTGGTCGTGCCCGCTGCTGAGGCCAGCCGCGGACGGGCCCGGCTGTACCGCAAGATGGGTGCCCGGGGGCGGGCCGCCGCTGCCCTGCGAGCCGGGACCGCACGGCGCCTGGGCGTGCGGCTGGGGCTGCCCCGGTCGGCAGGGCCCACCGAGATGGTCGACGCTGTGGCCCGCGCCAGCCAACGACCACCACTTTCTGTGGAAGCCCTGCTGTACGGGCTCCCACCTGTTGACGACCGGGGCCTGGTATCGCTGGCCCAAGAGCTTGACCGCCTAGAGAGCGAGGTGCACCACCCGTGACCGATCCTTCGACCGACCCTGGCCAGAACCCGGCACCCTTTGTGCCGGGGGCGTCACCGTACGGCCAAGGCCCTGCGGACCAGAGCGCGCCGTTCGGACCCCCCGGGCGCAGCGTCCCGCCGGTACCGCCCGCACCACCGAACCCGCCCGCACCACCGCCGTCGGTGCCGCCCGCACAACCGGCGCCGTCAGGCCCACCAGCCCCGACGGCGGTGTGGGGAGCTCCCACACCCACGGGGCCGGTCCCCTCGCCACCGTCGGGCCCGCAGGACGTGACACCAGGTTCCTTGGGCCGTCCACCGGCCCCCGCAGCCCAGTCCCCCGAGTCCGAACGGTTGCGCCAAGCCCTGGCCAGTGTCCGCGCAGAGGTGGCCAAAGCCGTCGTCGGACAGGACGCGGCTGTGACCGCCCTGGTCATCGCGTTGCTGTGCCGTGGGCACGTCCTGCTCGAAGGTGTGCCCGGGGTCGCCAAGACGCTGCTGGTCCGGGCGTTGTCAGCATCGCTGGACCTGGACACCAAACGGGTCCAGTTCACCCCGGACCTCATGCCTGGTGACATCACCGGGTCCCTGGTCTACGACGCGCGGACCACCGAGTTCTCCTTCCGCGAGGGCCCGGTGTTCACCAACCTCATGCTCGCTGACGAGATCAACCGCACCCCACCGAAAACCCAGGCGTCGCTGCTGGAGGCGATGGAGGAACGACAGGTCTCGGTCGACGGCGTGCCCCGGCCCCTGCCTGAGCCGTTCGTCGTCGCCGCCACCCAGAACCCGGTCGAGTACGAAGGTACCTACCCGCTGCCCGAAGCCCAGCTGGACCGGTTCTTGCTCAAGATCCTCCTGCCGCTGCCCACAGCCGACGACGAGGTGGAGATGCTCACCCGGCACGCCGCCGGTTTCGACCCGAGAGACCTGGTCGCCGCAGGGATCCGCCCTGTCGCCGACGCCACGATGCTCGCCGACGCCCGGGCGGACGCCGCGAGCACGCAGGTCGCGCGCGAGGTGCTGGTCTACATCTCCGCGGTGTGCCGGGCCACCCGCGAGTCGCCGTCGCTGGCCCTGGGTGTCTCCCCCCGTGGCGCGACCGCGCTGCTGGCCACCTCCAGGGCGTGGGCGTGGCTCCAGGGCCGCACGTTCGTCACCCCCGACGACGTCAAAGCCCTGGCCCACCCGACACTGCGGCACCGGGTCTCCCTGCGCGCCGAAGCCGAGCTCGAAGGAGTGACGGCAGAGTCGGTCCTGGACTCGGTGCTGGCCGCCGTGCCGGTGCCAAGGTAAGGCCACCATGGCCATCACCTGGCGGGCGGTCGCGCTGACCGCCCTGGGCGCTGTGTGGGCCGTGCTCTGGCCGGTGTCCCTGACCGTCCTGGCGTGGACCGCGGTCGTCGTCGTGGCAGTCGCGCTCGATATCGCCCTGGCCGCCTCGCCGCGGCAGGTGGAGGTGCGCCGGGACGTGCCACGGTCGGTGCGGCTCGGCGAACCGGCGACCTCCACCCTCACCTTGCGCAACCTGGGCCGCCGCACCCTGCGGGCAGTGGTCCGCGACGGCTGGCCCCCGTCGGCGATCGACGACGGCCGCCCGGCCGACGCACGCCTGCCGCGCCAAGGTGTGGCCACCCCCCGCCTGCGTATGAAAGCCGCCGGTGGTGAGGGCGCACGCGGGCAGCTGGCGCTGCTGCCCAAACGCCGCGGGGACCTGGTGGTGCCGTTCGTCGCGATCCGGTCTGTGGGTCCGCTGGGCCTGGGCGCACGGCAGGCACGTATCCCCCTGCGGGGGCGGTTGCGGGTGCTGCCCGCGTTCGTCTCCCGCCGCCACCTGCCTTCGCGCCTTGCCCGGCTGCGGGAGATGGACGGGCGCACGTCGGTGCAGGTGCGCTCGTCAGGCACAGAGTTCGACTCGTTGCGCGAGTACGTCGTCGGCGACGACGTGCGTTCCATCGACTGGCGTGCCACCGCCCGGCGCAACGACGTGGTGGTGCGCACCTGGCGTCCTGAACGCGACCGGCGGGTCATGATCGTGGTGGACACCGGCCGCACCAGCGCCACCCGTGTGCTCGACGGCACCCGTCTGGAGGCGTCGATCGAAGCCGCCCTGCTGCTGGGGGTGCTCGCCGACCGCGCTGGTGACCGGGTCGAGGTGCTCGCCTACGACCGCACGGTGCGCGCCCGGGTCGCTGGAGCGTCCCGCGCCGAGCTGCTGCCGACCATGGCCGACCAGCTCGCCCCCGTTGAGCCGACCCTCCTGGAGACCGACTGGACCGGTGTCGCCGCCCAGGTCCAGGCCCGTGTGGCCCAACGTTCCCTGGTGGTCCTGCTCACCACGATCGACCCCGCCGCCGCCGAAGCGGGCCTGCTCGACGTCGTCGCACAGCTCGCCCAGCGCCACCAGGTCATCGTCGCCGCCGTCGCCGATCCCGAGCTCGAGCTCATGCGCACCACCCGGGGCGACGCCGTCGAGACATACGAGGCTGCCGCCGCCGAACGCACCGGCCTGGGCCACGCCGCCGTCGAGACCTCCCTTCGACGCCGCGGCGTCGAAGTCGTCGAAGCCCTCCCCGGCGACCTGCCTCCTGCCCTCGCCGACCGCTACCTCGCCCTCAAAGCCGCCGGGAAGCTGTGACCACCGAGGTGGCGGGCTGGGCGAACGCGGCCTGTGACCGGGCTCACTCCTTTTCGAACTTCGCGGTCGCGCACTCGCCGTGCGCGGTGGAGATCGCTTCGAGGGCCTCCAGGTACCGCGGTGTGGCCTTCGACTCCCAGTTCGGGTCGAACTCGTCAGCCACGTTGTCGATCAGCACCTGGAGATCCTCTTTGAGGCTGTCCGGAGCGGCAGCCTTGAGCAGCTCGAGCTCTGCACGGATACCGTCGGGGCCAAGAGTGGCGGCATTGTCCTCGTAGTTGCTGTTGAGAAGGACATCGCACCATTCCTCCTGGTCAGAACCGCGACCGTCAGCGCCGATACCGTCGCCGCCGGGGTCGACGGCGGCAGGGCTGGGCTTGGCGCTCGCCTCGTGGGACTTGCCAGAGCTGTCGGAGCACGCGACGAGGGTGCCAGAGGCGACAAGAGCAGCGCCGACGAGGGCGAGGGTACGGACACGGATGGTTCTCATGGCTGCGGGTTCCTCCTCGAAACGTCGGGGAACCGCGCTGGCGTCGGCCGGCCAGCGCGTTCACCTGGGCCGATGTTACCTGACCAGCAGGTGCGTGCCAGAGTCTCGACGCACCTGCCGGTGATGCGAAGCGGCGCTCACTTGTCGCGGCCGAAGCCCCAGCGTCGGCCTGAACCGCTGTCGTTGTCGTCGTTGTTGTCGCCGCCACGCATCCCGTCGAGGATGGCCCTGCAGGCAGGGCAGACGGGGAACTTTGACGGGTCGCGGCCAGGGACCCACACTTTGCCGCACAGGGCGATCACTGGTTTGCCGCTGACCGCGGACTCCAGGATCTTCTCCTTGCGCACGTAGTGGGCGAAACGTTCGCGGTCGCCAGGCTCCAGCTCTTCGGCGGTCTCGGTGCGTTCGAGCACCGAGGTCGCGGTGTCCGGGCCGCTCGGGCTGATTGGTCCTCTCGGGTCGTCGGGACCTGGGTCGGCCATCGCCTCGAACGTCATGGCTGGAGTCTACCGGCGCGCTGGACAACACTACGGACCGGCACCCGCGGCCACCCGGTCTGCCCAGTGCCGGGGTGTCAGTCGTGGGCGTCGGTCCAGCCCAGGGCACCACGGAACTGCACCGAACGGGATGCGACATCCACGCCCGAGGTGATGGCGCACAGCGGGTCGGCATCGCGGGCCAGGGCCGCCGCGACAGCTCCGTGCAGCACGTCCCCGGCACCGAGGGTGTCTGTCACCGGCACCTGCGGAGGGTGGACGTGGTGCACCGTGCCGTCGTGGGTGCGCACCTGCACCGGACCGGCACCGTGCGTCTGCGCGACGACGGACGGGCCCATCGTCGCGACGACGGTGAGCAGGTCGTCGTCGGCGCCAGGCACGTGGAAGTCCGCCGAGAGCACCGCAACACCGACACGGGCCAGCAGGTCCTCCAGGCCCGGTTTCCAGCTACCCCCGTCGGCGAGCACCGTTGCCCCAGCCGACCGTCCGGCCAGCACTGTCGCCGCACCCAGGTGGTGGCCGTCGACGAGGACGACATCGCCGGCCCCTGCGCCCGGCACAGCGGCAGCGGGACCGGACAGGTCAGGGGCTGCCTGGGCGTTACATGACACCACAGCCCGTCCCAGGTCGTTGACCAGCACCGACGAGACTGCGAGCAGGTCACGGACGTCGGGCGCCAGGTCCACCACCTCAACTCCTGCGGCGGCCAGACCTGCCCGGACAAGGTCGGCGACAGGTCCGCTTCCCAGGGCGGTGACCAGCCGCACATCCACCCCGAGTGCTGCGCACGTCGCTGCCGCGTTGGCCGCCGGGCCGCCGAACGCCAACCACCCGTCGTCGGCGACGAGCTTTTCGTCCGGCCCAGGCACCCGGTCGGTCACCTGGACCACATCCAGCGTCGTCAACCCGACGCACACCACCGATCCCACCAGTCCTCCTCAGCCTGGACCTACCGATTCTGGCACCTGGTCACTGCCCGTCCAGGCTGGACGAGGTCGTGGCGTGGGTCGGCTACCGAGTGAACTTGCCGGTTGGATGTCGGGGACGTGCGGTACGTGCCGATCTTGGGGGCGTGAACGACTTCGGGGCCCTGACCGTCGTGTCGCTGGTGACAGTGACGATGACGGTGCGCGCCCTGTGGCGTCTGGCCACGCGGCGGGCCACGTCGCAGAAGGTGGCGACGGTGGCTCTGGTGGCGTGGCTGGTGCTGGCGGTGCCTGCGGTCGTGACCGAGGTCCGCCACCACCAGACCCAGGCGGCGGCAACGTCCGCGACCCGTCTGGTCTCGGGAGACCCCAAGGCCAAGGCGGTGTGCGAACGGTGGACGGCGAACCTGGTCAACACCACCCGGTACGCCGGGTGGGTCACGTGGGGTTCCAACGTCGCACAGCTCCGTGCGAGCACGTGCGCCGACCTGGGGTCGTGGCTGCGTTCGGACCACCGCCACCCCACACTCGGCCAGGTGGACGCCCTGCACGTCGTCGCGCACGAAGCGGTCCACGTCTCCGGTGAGCACTCTGAGGCGAAGACCGAGTGCCTGGCTATGGAGTGGGACGCCCGTGTCGCCGAGCACCTGGGCGCGTCGCCACAGGTCGCTGAGCAGATGGCCCAGACCTACCGCCACGAGGTCTACCCTCATATGCCCCCTGAGTACCGAGGAGACTGCGCGCAGCTGCTGGGCGACGGCTGAGGTGGGTCGACCGGCTGGTCCGACTGGCGAGACGAGGGTGTGCGTGGCCGCCTGTCGTGCTGGTGCGGCCACGAGCCGGGTCGTTACGGTGGGGATGTGAGCGCACCTGTCGACCCCACCACCACACAAGCCTGGGCAGGTCTGACTGCCCACCGAGACACTCTGGCCCCTGACCTGCGGGGCTGGTTCGCCGACGACCCGGGCCGGGCCGCACGGTTCACGTACACCTTGGGCGACCTGCACGTCGACCTGTCGAAGAACCTCATCACCGACACCACGGTGCAGCTGCTCGTCGAGCTGGCCGAGCAGACGCAGGTGCCGCAACGCTTCGCCGCGATGCTCGCCGGGGAGCAGATCAACGTCACCGAAGGCCGGTCGGTGCTGCACACCGCGCTGCGCCGTCCCCACCGGGCCCAGGCCGCTCTGGTGGTCGACGGCCAGGACGTGGACGCCGACGTCCACGCGGTGCTGGACAAGGTCTACACCTTCGCCGAGAAGGTGCGTTCGGGCGAGTGGACCGGGGTGACCGGGCAACCGATCGCCACTGTCGTCAACATCGGTATCGGCGGGTCCGACCTGGGTCCGGTCATGGTGTACGAGGCGTTGCGCCCGTATGTCGCCAACGGCCTGGCCTGCCGTTTCATCTCGAACATCGACCCGTCGGACCTTGCCGACACTGTCGCGGACCTCGACCCTGCCACGACGTTGTTCATTGTCGCGTCCAAGACGTTCTCCACCCTGGAGACGTTGACCAACGCCCGGCTGGCCCGTGAGTGGCTGCTGGAGAGCCTCGTCGGCGACGGCCGTGTCGCCGACACCGCCGAGGCCCGCGGGCAGACGGTCGCCCAGCATTTCGTCGCCGTGTCCACGGCGCTGGACAAGGTGGCCGAGTTCGGTATCGACCCGGCCAACGCGTTCGGTTTTTGGGACTGGGTCGGCGGACGCTACTCGGTGAGCTCGGCGATCGGCACGAGCCTGGTCGTGGCGCTGGGCCCGCAGGCGTTCCAGGACTTCCTCGCCGGGTTCCACCAGGTGGACGTCCACGTCGCCAACACCCCCCTGGACCGCAACGTCCCGGTGCTCATGGGCCTGCTCAACGTGTGGTACACGAATTTCATGGGCGCCCACACCCACGCGGTGCTGCCCTACGACCAGCACCTGCACCGTTTCCCGGCGTACCTGCAACAGCTGACCATGGAGTCCAACGGCAAGTCTGTGCGCTGGGACGGCGCGCCTGTGACCTGCGACACCGGTGAGGTGTTCTGGGGCGAACCGGGGACCAACGGCCAGCACGCGTTCTACCAGCTCGTCCACCAGGGCACCCGGCTGGTCCCCGCGGACTTCATCGCCATGGCCAACCCGGCAAACCCGCTGACCGACTCCGGCACCGACGTCCACGGGTTGTTCTTGTCGAACTTCTTCGCCCAGACCCGCGCCCTGGCGTTCGGCAAGACCGCCGACGAGGTCCGCGCAGAAGGCACCCCCGAGGCGATCGTCCCCGCAAGGGTTTTCACCGGGAACCGCCCGACCACCTCGATCCTCGCCCCGGCCCTGACCCCCAGTGTCGTCGGCCAGCTCATCGCCCTGTACGAGCACATCACTTTCGTCCAAGGCATCGTGTGGGGTATCGACTCCTTCGACCAGTGGGGTGTCGAGCTCGGCAAACAGCTTGCCCTGCAGATCGCCCCCGCCGTCGTCGGCGACCCCGAAGCCCTGGCCGCCCAAGACCCGTCCACCCGCTTGCTCATCGAGACCTACCACGCGATGCGCAAGTAACCAGCACCGCGTGGGCTCGAGTGAGCTGGCAAGCGGCAAGCCGCAGTCCCGTTTCCCCCGTCCACATGCTGCTACTATCCGAGCGTGGACGACAGGATCCGAGCAACGCGGCAGGGGCGCGGTTGGTCGCAGACTGAGCTGGCGCGCCGGGCGGGGGTCACTCGGCAGCTGGTCAGCGCAGTGGAGGCTGGCAGGCACGTCCCGAACGTGACGGCGGCGCTGCGGCTCGCACGGGCGTTGGAGGCGCCGGTGGAGGTGCTGTTCGCCGAAGAGACGCCAACATCGGTGGCCGTGCTGGGCCACGACGTGGCTCCGGGCACGCCGGTGCTGGTCGGACGGGTCGGGGACCGGACTGTCTCGGTCCCGGCGGTGTGCGGGGCGGACACCGCCGAGTCATGGGGAGTGGCCGACGCGGTGTGGGACACCGACACGGTCGACTGGTTACCAGCCGGGATGCCAGCAGGGCTGGTCATCGCCGGGTGCGACCCGATCATGGGGACCGTCGCGGGGCTTGTCGAGCCGATGGGGCACCGGGTGCTCACCGTGCACATGTCGACTGGGAAGTCCGTGGAGCTGCTGGCTGACGGGTGGGTCCACGGTGTGGTGGTGCACTCGCGGCCTGGGGATATGCCGGTCCCGCCAGTTCCGGTGCGCCGGTGGCGCGTGGCACGCTGGCAGGTGGGGCTGGCGTCGTCTGACGTGCGCGCGCCGTCGCTCGACGAGCTGGTCAGCACCGGCGCAGCAGTGGTGCAGCGCGACGCCGGGGCAGGTTCCCAGCAGGCGTTCGTCCGGGCGCTGAAGGCCGCAGGTGCCGATGGTCACGTACCTGGACCGGTGGGGAGCGGGCATATCGACGTCGCGCGCCGGGTCGCCTATGGCGCTGGTGAGGCCGGGGTGGCGATGGAGGCTGCCGCTGCGGCGTTCGACCTCGGGTTCACGCCGCTGGAGACCCACGACGTCGAGCTGTGGCTGGCCGAGCAGTGGACAGCACTGCCCGCTGCCGCAGCGTTCGTCGAGTCGTTGCGTTCCGACGCGCTCGCAGGCCGGGCACGGCTGCTCGCGGGGTACGACCGCACCGGGTGCGGTGACGAGCTCACGCCGTTGGGTCCGCCGCAGCCGCGCCACCTGTCGCCAACACCCCCCGGGTGCGCTGATCTGGGGCCGACCGAAAGGAATGACACCACGCCATGAACACACGTGTGAGCACGCGGACCCGAAAGGCCCGGGTCTGGGCAGTGGCGGCGGTGTGCGCCGCAGCGGTGGTGTCGTCGTCTGGTTGCGCCAGCGACTCCGGCGAGGTCGAGAAGCGGACTCTCACGGTGTTCGCTGCTGCTTCGTTGACGGAGGTCTTCGCCGAGATGGGGCAGCAGTTCGAAGCGGAGAACGAAGGGGTGAATGTCACGTTCAGCTTCGCAGGGTCGTCGGACCTCGCGGCGCAGATCCTGGCTGGGGCCCCAGCCGACGTGTTCGCCTCCGCGGACACCAAGAACATGGACAAGCTCGGCCCCATGGCCGGCAACCCGGTGCCTTTCGCGTCGAACACGTTGTCGATCGTGGTCCCGCCCGGAAACCCGGCCGGTGTCACCAGCTTTGCGGACCTGGCCGAACCGGGGCTGAAGCTGGTGGTCTGCGCACCAGAAGTTCCCTGCGGTGCCGCGACGCAGACCGCCGCGCAGGCGGCTGGGGTCACACTGAGCCCTGTCAGCCAGGAGCAGTCGGTCACTGATGTCCTCGGGAAGGTCTCGTCCGGCGAGGCTGACGCTGGAGTCGTGTACGTCACCGACGTCAAACGTGCGGGCGCCTCGGTCGAAGGCGTGACGTTCGCCGAGTCGTCCGCCGCGGTGAACACGTACCCGATCGCCACGGTCGCCGACTCGAAGAACGGCGACCTGGCGCAGCAGTTCATCGACTTTGTCCTCTCTGACGCCGGGCAGGGCCTGCTCGCCGGTGCAGGGTTCGCCGGGCCGTAACCCCATGAGCTCCCAGAGCGCGTTCGAAGGACGCGTCGGCCTGCCGCGGTGGTTGTTCGTCCCCGCGGCGGTCGGCGCGGCCTTCGTGCTGCTGCCTCTGGTCGCGATGGTGAGCCGGGTCAGCTGGCCGCAGCTCACCACCTTGGTCACCTCCGAGGCTGCGCTCGACGCACTGTGGCTCAGCCTGCGGACCTCCACGGTCAGCACAGCGCTGTGCCTGGTGCTCGGGGTCCCGATGGCGGCGGTCCTGGCACGGACCCAGTTCCCCGGCCAGGGCATCGTCCGTTCGCTGGTGCTCTTGCCGCTGGTCATCCCGCCGGTCGTCAGCGGCCTGGCCTTGTTGTACACCTTCGGCAGGCGGGGCCTGCTGGGGCACACCCTCGACGTGCTCGGCATCCAGGTGGCGTTCTCTTCTGCGGCAGTGGTCATGGCGCAGACCTTCGTCGCCCTGCCGTTCTTGGTGATCTCTGTCGAGGGTGCGCTGCGCACCGCGGGCCAGCGCTACGAGACCGTGGCGGCGACCCTGGGGGCCAGCCCCGGCATGGTGTTCCGCCGGGTCACGCTGCCGCTGGTGGGCCCGGGGTTGCTCAGTGGCACAGTGTTGGCGTTCGCACGGTCGCTGGGCGAGTTCGGGGCCACCATCACTTTCGCCGGGTCCATGCAGGGACGTACGTCGACGCTGCCGATCCAGATCTACCTGGAACGGGTCGCCGACCCTGACGCAGCTGTCGCGCTGTCGTTGGTGCTCGTGGTCGTCGCGGTCGCCGTCATCGGGTTCGCCGGGCACAGACGGGGCGTACTGTGAGCCGTCTGGAGTTTGACGCAGCCGTCGCCCCTCGTAGCGTCGAGGCCCAGCTCACCGTGGCCGACGGTGAGACAGTCGCCCTGATCGGGCCGAACGGGGCTGGCAAGTCGACAATCCTGGGTGTGGTCGCTGGTCTTGTCGCACCGACGTCGGGCACGGTGAGGCTCGGTGGTCGAGACCTCACCACCGTCCCCCCGCACCGCAGGCAGACCGCGTTGCTGGCACAAGACCCCTTGCTGTTCCCCCATATGACCGCATTGGAGAACGTCGCTTTCGGGCCCACCGCGCGCGGGGTCTCGCGCGCAGCCGCACGCTCGGCGGCCCGCCGGTGGTTGCACGAGACCGGTGTGGGCGACCTCGCCGAGCACAAACCCCACCAGCTCAGCGGAGGCCAGGCGCAAAGGGTCGCCGTCGCCCGTGCTCTGGCCGCCGAACCGCAGCTGCTGCTGCTCGACGAACCGATGGCCGCCCTCGACGTCGCGGTCACCCCTGCCCTGCGGCAGACGCTGCGCACAGTCCTGGCTGACCAGACAGCGGTCATCGTCACCCACGACGCCCTCGACGCGCTCCTGCTCGCTGACCGGGTGGTCGTCATCGACGAAGGCCGCGTCGTCGAGACAGGTCCGACCGCCGACGTGCTCGCCAGACCACGCAGCCCGTTCGCCGCCCGCATCGCCGGCCTCAACTTCGTCACCGGCCAGTGGGACGGTGACGCCGTCACGACCCCGTCGTTCGTCCTGGCCGGAAAGCCTCCCGACCCGTCCCTGCGCGTCGGCGCCCCAGCCGTGGCCGTGTTCTCCCCAGGAGCGGTCCGCGTAGACCAGTCACCTGCCAGTGCGTCTACCAACACCATCACGGCCACCATCACCGATGTCGAGCCCCTCGGCGACCGTGTCCGACTGCGCACACTGGCCGGCACCGTCCCGGTCGTCGCCGAGATCCGCCCAACCCAGGCCGCCAACCTCGACCTCACCCTCGGCTCCCAGGTCGTCTGCTCCGTCGACGAGACCGAGGTCACGATCTACGACCTGCCCAGTTGACCCCGCCGGCCAGGGCCGGTCGCGACGGGAGCGGATGAGCAACTGGTTCCCCATCTGCGAGCACCGTGGGGCACGGAGTGAAGCATCATATGCTGCACAGTCTGCTATATTGGGTGCATGACTATTGTTCGCAAGAGCGTGCCGCTTGCTGACGAGCACCTCGCCTTGCTTCGTACAGTCGGCGAGCCTGGGACACCGGAACGGCTGGAGGTGGAGCGGGTCACCGGGCCGCTGCCCGAGGTCGTGTCTGAGTCCCGGATACTGGCCAGCCTCATCGACTATGCCCGGCGGTCACTCGCCGAGGCACGTCTGAACGCTGGTTACGCCGCGCTGGCGGCAACGACTGACGCTGACGACGACGCGCACGCGCAGGCGGTCCGTTCACGCCGCCACCGGATGGCCGACTGATGGCGTATGTGCGTGGCCAGGTGTTCTGGGCCGATATCGGCGCGGGCCGCAAACCGTACCTCGTGGTGTCCAACAACGCGCGCAACCGCAACCTCGGGTCCGCGCTGGTGGTCCGCGTCACCACGACACCCAAACCACAGCTGGCCTCGATCGTCGAGCTCGACCACGCGGACCCGCTCGTCGGTCGGGTGCTGTGCGACGACATCACCGTCCTGTACCCGGACGACCACACCGAACCAGCCGGTGCCCTCTCCGTCGCCACCATGCGCCGCGTCGACAGCGCCCTGCGCGTCGCCCTGGCCCTGGCGTAGCGGGGTCACGAATACCCGCAGTCAGGTGGGCTGTCAGCCTAGGGCGTGTCTCTTAACCCCCCGCACGCCGCGGCGCGCCCGGCACGCACTCTGGCGGCGTTGCCGTCGTCGGCAGCACCTCCAGTCTGCTCTCCTCCGTCGCCTTGCCAGCGCACGCACCGGACACGCCACGCTCGCACGGGGGGTTAAGAGACACGCCCTAGGAGACTGCTGAACAATCCGCGTGGTGTGCGTGGTGTTCGTCGGTGGGCTGGGATCCTGGTGGGGTGCAAGGTGAGTCGGGTGGTCAGCGGGGTCTGTG
>WRET01000023.1 GCA_009779195.1 Micrococcales bacterium | reverse complement strand
TACGGTCTTGTCGTCGGTCATGCACGTACACGGCAGAGCCCACCCACCAGAACGGAGAGCAACATGTCATCCCCAGATGTGCAACGCGCGGAGACTGGCGCGCTGGCGATCGGCTACAACGCGGTCGGCGAGGCGAAGGGGTCCATCGACGGCCGGCTCGCAACGATACGCACCGAGCTCGCAGACCTCGGTTCTGGCTGGAGGGGTGAGGCAGCCAACACCTTCCACGGCCTCATGACCGAGTTCGACACCGCAGCGAGCAACCTCCAAGGGGTTTTGGTCACCCTGGAGGAGAACCTGCGCACGATCGAAGGGATGCACACCAGCCAGGAGGAGAGCGCGTCGGCCATGGTCAGGGGCGCGGCTGGCGATGGCTTCGAAGGTTTCTGATCCCAACTCACACCCGAACACCCAGAAAGAGAGCTCAGCATGTTCTACATCAGCGGCCAGGCAGTGGCCAGCCTCGGTGAGCACTTCCGCACCCAGTCCGCCGGAATCCAGGGTGAGCTGGACACCCTCGACGGCAAGGTCCAGCAGGTCCTCGGCCAGTGGGAGGGTGGGGCCCAGACGGCCTACCAGACCGCCCAGCTCGACTGGACCCAGAAGATGACCGGCCTGCAGACCAGCCTGTTCAGCATCGGCACCAAGCTCGAAGAGATCGTCCTCAGCTACAACCAGGCAGACCGCCAAGGAGCCAACCTGTTCCAGTAGCCTGCGCCGGAGCTTCTGGTGCCCGACAGCCGGACTGCTGGGGCTGGCAGACCAGTTCTGTCCCTCTGATCTGTCCACTGTCATGGTGAATCACTGCTGCAAGAATTGTCGTAGGGGTTGTGCCCATGGATTCTGACACCCGTCGGTTCGCTGTCCTCGACGGTGACGTCCGCCTGGACCTCGTGGCACCTGGGTCGATGGTGCTCGGAGAGGTGCTCGACTCGGCCGGTCTGCGCCGCCAGCACGGTCAGGTGCGGACGGTCGCCGGACACGCACCTGGGTCGCTGGTGCGGGACCTGGCTGATGGTGCCCTCCTGACAGTGGTCGACCCGTCGACGACGCTCGCGGGACGCTACGGCGACGGGGTCGACCCCCGGCGTGTCACCGGCCCGTGGTGGGCCTTGGCAGCGGTGGGGTTGGTCACTATCGCGGTCGCGCTGACCAGCGACGTGGTCGTCTGGCAGGTGGTGGTCGTGCCAGTCCTGGGTGTGGTGGCGGCGGTGGGGGCTGTGGCGACGGTACGCCGTCGTGCCCCCGACGACGAGCACCGGGTGTTCGGTGTGCTGGCGCCCGCTGTCGTGGGTGTTGCGGCAGCGGTCGTGGCCGTGCCGGCCCGGGGGACCGGCGGTACCCACGTCGTCCTGCTCACAGCGGCGCTCGCCGCGGCGGCCGTGTTCACGCTGGGTGCGGCCAGTGGACCGACGCCCCAGGCCCGGGCCGGGCTCGGTGTGCTCGCTGCGGTGTGCACAGGGGTCGCCGTCGTGTGGGGGGTTGTGCTCGTGCTGGGCTGGGACGTGCGGACCGGGGCTGCGGTCGTCGCCGGTGCTGTCCCTCTCGGTCTGCGGGCCCTGCCAGGTGCTCTGTTCGCCGTGCCCGAAGGCTGGCTCATCGACGTCGAGCGCTACCAAGACACCCGGTGGTCGGTGCGCAGCCGTCCGACCGCAGTGCTCGACATGGTGGACGACCAGCAGGTGCGTGCCAAGGTCCGTGTGGCGACGCAGGCCCGGGTCGCAGGGACGGTCGTGCTCAGCGTCGTCGGGGCGGCGGCCTTGCCGTTCGCGGTGCCTGTGGGCCCTGCACCGGTGTTGGTGCGCGTCGGGCAGCTCGGGTTGCTGGTGTGCTACGCGGCGGTGATGACGGCGCTGGCGCGGTCGGTCGGGGGCCGGCACCTGCACTGGGTGCCGCGCGCGTCGGCCGTCGTGGCCGTCGTGGTCGCCGTCCGGCTGTGCGCTGTGAGCGGACCGGTCCTGACCGTCGTGGCGCTGGGCGCCATCGTCGCAGCGTTCGTCGCTGTGGGGGTCGCGGTGCTCGTGTCGCGGGGGGTGAGGTCGCTGGCCTGGTCTCGTGTGGCCGACATCGTCGAAGCCGTGGCGCTCGTTGCCTGCCTGCCTGCGGGGCTGCTCGCGGCCAACGTCGTCGAAGCGTTACGGACGATGGTCGCATGACAGGTGCAGCGATGAGATGCCCAGGCTGTGGAGCCGCGGTCGGTGCCGGGCTGTGCCCGCGCTGCGGTGGCAAGCCGCGACGACCGGCAGCCGAGGTTGTCGGACCTTCGCCTCGTCTGGCTGTCGGCTGGGCTGCCGCTGGTGTGGGTGCACGGCTCGGGTCGTTCAGCATCGACGCTCTCAGTGTCGTCGTGATCGCTGGCGTGGTGGTCGCGCTGACCCGGTCTGTGGCTCTGGCCTGTGTCGTCGCTGTCGAGAGTGTCGTCGCCCTCATGGTCTGGGAGGCACGGACCGGCCTGACCGTCGGCAACGGGTTGCTGCGGCTGCGCACTTCTTGCCAGGACCGTCCGTGGTCGCCTGGGGCGGCGCGTGAGCTGGTCCGGGCGGGGGTCGTCGGCGGTGGGGCGCTTGTTGGTGCGGCAGGTGCGTGGGTCGTGGTGGCGTCGGGCGGGCAGGACCGTACCGGACGTGGCCGTACCTGGGCCGACCGTGCTGCTGGGACAGTCGTCGTACGGGTCGGCGAGACCGAGCCTGCCCAGGGCGCCGGCCCGTCTCCTGTGGTGCCTCATGCTGTGCAGCCTCGTGCGTCCAGCGTTCCTGCTCTGCCCGGTGCGTCCTCACCGCGGCAACGACGTCTGAGGGTCGGGTCGTCGCCCGTCCCACCGGCTGTCCCGCCTGTTCCACCACCTGCCCCACCGTCCGCGACGGCGTCTTTGCTCCAGCCAGACGTCACCGTGCTGCTCGTGTTCGACAGCGGCCAGCGTGACCAGGTGTTGTTCGGCCAGGCTGCTGTCATCGGCCGTGAGCCCAGACCGCAGGAGGTGGGGGACCGGCTGGTCGTGGTGGACGACAACACGGTCTCCAAGGACCACCTGCGTGTGGAGCACACCGCGGACGGAGTGTGGCTGAGCGACCTGGGGTCGACCAACGGCACCCGGCTGGTCGTCGACGGTGAGCCCACGCCACTGGCGCCGCGTGTGCGGACCCGGATCGACGGGGTTGTGAGAGTCCAGGTCGGCCAGGCGATGGTCATGGTGTCGTACCTGGTGAAAGGAGGGCGGCCATGACCGCACGTGTGGCCGCGCCCCAGGAGCCGACCGGGACGCTCATGGTCAAAGCACCGCCGGACCTGCCCCCCGCAGGCCAGACGTCCCCTGTGACGTCGATGCTGCCCATGCTCGGCAGCCTCGGGTCGGTCGTCATGATCTCCGTCATGAGGCCGGGACGCACAGGGTTCCTCATCGGCGGTATGTTCTTGTTGTCGTCGCTGGGGTTCGTGCTGGTCAACGGGTGGCGTCAGCGTTCGCAGCGCACGGGGGAGGTGACGCGTAACCGGCGTGAGTACCTGGGGTACCTCGCCACGATCCGCGCTGACGTCCGAGCCGCCGCCACCGCGCAGCGTCACGCGGCGGCGTGGCGGTTCCCTGACCCGTCGACCCTGGTGTTCCTCGCCGAGGACCGCACCCGTGTGTGGGAGCGCAACCCTGCCGACCCCGAGTTCCTCCAGGTCCGCCTGGCCGTGGGTGACCAACCGTCGAGCCTGGTGCTGCAAGCCCCTGACCTGGCGTCCTTTGCCCAGGTGGACCCGGTGTGCGCGGTGGCGGCCCACCGTTTCGTCGTGACGCACGAGTCGCAGCCTGAGCTGCCCGTGTGCGTGGACCTGCGGCGCACGCAACGTGTCGAGGTGCTCGGTGACGGCGACCGGGCCCGCGCCCTGGCCCGGGCTGTCGTCGTAGGGGCCGCGACGGTGCACCACCCGGAGAACCTCGTCGTCGCCGTGGTCGCGCCGTCGCGCACCGCCGGAGCCTGGGAGTGGGTCAAGTGGTTGCCCCACGCGCACTCGCGGCGCGAACGTGACGGGGCCGGACCGGTGCGGATGGTCGTGCGTTCGTACGCTGACCTGGCGCGGTTGCTGCCCGAAGAGCTGACGACCCGTCCAGCACCGTCGGTCCCGTCCAACTGTGGGCCTCACATCCTCGTCGTCGGTGACTGTGCGGGGCCGCCCAGCGAGCCGTTCCTGGCGGTCGACGGGGTGACTGTTGTGGAGCTGGGGCGTCGAGCGGACCGTGAGGAGCTGCTTTTCGGTGTGCCGACCGGCCCCGCCGACGGCACCGTGCGCATCACCCTGCTCGACGGCGGCGACGCACGTGTGGACGGTGCCGAGGGTCCTGGCCGGTTGGTCTGCGCAGACCAGTGCGCCGAGGTCGAGGCGGAAGCCACGGCCCGTCGGCTCATGCCGTTGTACAACGGCCCGGAGGCGGTGCCGGTGGCCTCGCCCACGGCGTCCCAGGCGGATCTGACCGACCTGCTCGGCCTGCCCGACGTCCGTGACGTGGACGTCGACATGACGTGGCGGCCCCGCTTGGTACGGGACCGTCTGCGTGTGCCGATCGGGCAGGACGAGCACGGCGCCCCCTTGGTGCTGGACCTCAAAGAGTCCGCTGAGCAGGGGATGGGCCCGCACGGGGTGCTCATCGGCGCGACCGGTTCGGGCAAGTCCGAGGTGCTGCGGACGTTGGTGCTGGCCTTGGCGCTGACCCACTCGCCAGAACAGCTGAACTTCGTCCTCGTGGATTTCAAGGGCGGGGCGACGTTCGCCGGGATGGCGGATATGCCGCACGTGTCGGCCATCATCACCAACCTGGGCAAAGAAGCGTCGCTGGTCGACCGTTTCCAGGACGCCCTGACCGGTGAGGTGACCCGCCGCCAGGAAGTGCTGCGCGCCGCGGGGAACTTCGCCAGCGTCAGCGACTACGAGGAGGCACGGCGAGAGGGCCGTAACGACCTGGAGTCGTTGCCGGCGCTGCTGGTCGTCGTGGACGAGTTCTCCGAGCTGCTGGCCGCCCGGTCGGAGTTCGTCGAGTCGTTCGTGAACATCGGGAGGGTCGGGCGGTCGTTGCAGGTCCACCTGCTGTTCGCGTCCCAGCGGCTGGACGAGGGCCGGCTGCGGGGCCTGGACACGTACTTGTCGTACAGGATCGGTCTGCGCACGTTCTCTGCGCCCGAGTCGCGGGCGGTCTTGGGGGTCGACGACGCGTTCCGGCTCCCGTCCGAGCCTGGTGTGGGTTACCTGAAGGTGGGCACCGACTCGATGACCAGGTTCAAAGCCGCGTACGTCTCGGGCCGGCTCGCCCCGCGTATGGTCTCGGCACCCGTGAGCACCGAGGTGGGCCACCACGCGGCACGGGTGGACCGGTACACCGTGGCCCACGTCCCGCTGGTCGCCGAAGAGGCCCCTGATCTGCCGCCGCCGGTGCTCGAACAGGCTCCGACCGGCACGGCGTTCGAGGTGGCGGTGGCGGCGATGGCTGGGCGGGGTCCGCAGGCGCACCCGGTGTGGTTGCCTCCGCTGGAACGTCCCGAACCGCTCGACGTGCTGTTCGGCGACCTCGTCGTCGACCCACGGGCAGGCCTGACCAGCCCCGGTTGGCGTGGGGCCGGGCCGATGAGGGTCCCGGTCGGTGTGGTCGACGTCCCGCTGGAGCAGCGTCGCGAACCGTTGGTCGTGGACCTGGCTGGTGCCGGTGGGCACGTGGCGGTGGTCGGTGGGCCGTTGACAGGCAAGTCGACGTTGTTGCGCACGTTGGTGTGCTCGTTGTCGTTGGCTGCGACCCCAGCCCAGGTGCAGTTCTACGTCCTGGACTTCGGTGGTGGGTCGTTTGTGGGGTTGCGGGACCTGCCGCACCTGGCGGGTCTGGGGTCGCGGTCCGAGCCGGACGTGGTGCGCCGGGCCGTGGCAGAGGTCGCTTCGGTCGTCAACTCCCGTGAGGTGTTCTTCCGCACGCACGGTGTGGACTCCATGGACACTTACCGCCAGCGCCGTGCCCGCGGTGAGGTCGACGACGGCTGGGGCGACGTGTTCTTGGTCGTCGACGGTTGGGCAACCCTGCGCCAGGACTTCGAGCAGGTCGAGGCGCAGGTACAGCAGATCGCCGCACGTGGCCTGACCTACGGTGTGCACCTGGTGTTCAGCGCCTCGCGCTGGATGGATGTACGTGCGCAGGTCAAAGACCTGGTCGGAACCCGCCTGGAGCTGCGCCTGGGCGACCCAGGCGAGTCGACGGTCGGCCGTCGGATCGCTGAGACGGTCCCATCGTCGATCCCCGGGCGTGGTCTGAACCCCACCAACAAGCTCCACTTCATGGTCGCCCTGCCCCGCGTCGACGGATCAGACGAAGTCTCGACCCTCGCTGACGGCGTAGCAGACCTCGTCGCGAAGGTGAGCACCGCCTGGACAGGCCCGTCGGGCCCAAAGCTGCGGATGCTGCCCGACCGTATCGACCTGGCGCAGGTGCGCACCATGGTCGCCGCCGACGACCCGAGGGTCCTGCTGGGTGTCGACGAAGACTCGCTGTCCCCCTTCGGCATCAACCCGACGAGCGAGCCGCACCTGTTCTTGTTCGGCGAGGGAGGCTCAGGCAAGTCGTCCATGCTGCGTGCCTTTGCCCACGAGGTCCTGCGGGTCTACCCGCCCGACAAGGTCAAGTTCTTCGTCGTCGACTACCGCCGGGCCCTTCTCGACGAGATACCCGAGCCGAACCTCATGCTCTACATGACCTCCCACGAAGCGGCCACCAAAGGCATCGCCGACGTCGCTGGCTTCGTCAAGACCCGCATCCCCGGCCCCGACGTCACTGCCGACCAGCTGCGCACCCGCTCGTGGTGGACCGGTGCCGAGGGCTTCATCCTCGTCGACGACTACGACCTGGTCGTCACCTCCCAAGGAAACCCCCTGCTCCCGCTGGCCCCCCTCCTGGCCCAAGCCACCGACATCGGCCTCCACGTCGTCATCGTCCGTCATTCCGGCGGCGCCGCCCGAGCCATGTTCGACCCCATCCTCCAACGCCTCAACGACCTAGGAACCACAGCCATCCTCCTCTCCGGAAGCCCCGACGAAGGCCAGATCCTCCGCCGAGTCAAACCCAAACAGTCCATCCCAGGCCGAGCCCAAGTCATCAGCCGAGACCGAGGCCTCTTCACCACCCACCTAGCCTGGTCCCCACCCAAACACGGATGACGAGAGTGCGCAATCGTAGGAGGTCCGACCACGACTTAGGATGTCCAGCCACCAGTGACAAGCTATGCACAGTCGTGCGCGACAACCGCAAAAAATTCGAGTCGGTAACCAGGCCACAATTCTAAGCCCAGGGTCGACTTCACCAGAACTCGACAACCAACGAATCCCTGGAGGAACAACATGATATTACGGTTTGATCTCGACGCGCTCGAAACATTCGCAGAACAACTGCCGGAATACAGCGGCCCAGGAGGCTACTTCGAAACATACTGCCGCCGCTGGGTCAAGGTGGCCGGGGGAAGCACTGGAATCGCAGACGGAATGTTTGCCCGCTTTGAGATCGCCTCGGCTACCGTCGCCTCCCGCGTCGTCGAACGCGAGGACCACGTCAACATGCTCCTGGGGGACGCACATCAAGAAGTGCAAAATTGTCGAGACGCATACATGAACGCGGACATCAATGCAATAGCCTCGCTGGAGAGCGCCTATGGTGTCCGCTATTCTGAGGGCGCAGAATATTTGTCTAGGTATTCTGACAGGAGGTCCATCGAAAATCCAACATTGTCGATTGACGAACCGTCGTCAAGTTCTGGAATACCAGATCTCTGGATTCAGGCGGTCTCGATACTAGGTTTTGGAGGGGTGGTTGGTATTCCCCCGACCGTTGTACAGTTGATTCCGGTAATCTCTGACATGGTAACTTCGCTCGAAAAATTCCTGGCCGGGGACTGGAACCTCGCGATGCGCTCGTCCAACGCTCTGATCTGCCTGTCAATGCATGAGACCGAGCACGTAGATTTCCTCAACACCAAAGTGCTTGCAGTCATGCAAACCTGGGAAGGGAATGCAGCCGAGTCGGCGCACAACTGGTTCCTAACTCTCTTCTCAGCGATGGACGAATTTGCCCTAGCCATAGATGACGCTGCTGAACAGTTTGAGCAGGTCGCCATCGGAATGCAACTCAACGCAGCCGCAATCGGGGGGCTTTTGGGAGTCCTCGCTGCCTTGATCGCCGCTGCTGTCGGCTTGACTGGCGCAGCTGTGGTCACTGCGGGTGTCACCCTGCTCGGACTTCCGGAGACCATCGCAGGCGCTCTTATGACGATTGAGACGATCCTTAGTGCCATCGGTCTTGGAATTGTCGCCATCGAAGGACTACTAGGGATTGCACAAACAAAATTCGCATCGATGGGTCTGGATGGCCTTATTTCTAATCGTGACAGCATCAGTTCGCTCAGAGACTTTGATGGCCCAAGTTATCAGTAAGACAGACCTCTCGAACTCTCGGAGAAGGAGCACGCATGAAACTTACGTCAATGCCTTCGGACAGCATTATTGCTCAGCAACTACGGAACGCCCTGGAGGCCCTGTCTGAGTCGAAGGATACCGATCCACGTCTGCGTGACGTGGTCGACGATATCCTGGCTGGACGACGTAATGCCACCGATCTACTTTCCGCACCGGGTATCGAACAGGCTGTGTCTCATGGAATGCTGATGTACCGTCAACGCGAATCGGAACTTTCTTCTGAGGAGCGTCGCGAACGAGACAAGGCTGCGCGGGTTCGAGGGGAAGAGCTGAGTTGCTCCGACCCGTTGGCCCGCGGGATCCTCCTTGGGGAAATTCCCGTTGACGAGTAGTGGTCAAATGTACTATTTGAGACTACGAGTGGTATCGCTGATTCTTACTTTTCCGCATCTTGCGGCGGTGTTGTCCATGGCTGGAAGCAGGCCCGTTCATGTTCCGACGATGGTGGTTGCACCGGCTCTCTGTGGGCTTTCTGTATATTTGTTGGTTCGGCTCTGGAGCGTGCCACCGGTGCCAATTTCCCCCTTGGACGGCGGCACCGAGACAGTTGGACAGAAGCAGGCCGTGACGGTTGTTGATAGACTTCGGGCAGACTTGGAGCGGAGCAAGATTGCGGAGCCCTTTTTCTTTGCAAACTTGGGCGTCCTCATTTTTGCACTCATCCTGACTCTTGCATTTTCACATCTAAACTAGACCGACTTCTTCGAATTCTTGAATCACAGACAGCCGACCTTCCTCGGAGCTCACATTCGGGCGCGGCACGCATTTCAAAAATTGGCCAGAGTAACGAATGACAGGATTGGCCGAGGTTGCCTCTCGGCCATTCTTGCATGAGTATGGCAGATCGTTGGCTGTTGCTGTAGCAATCTGTTCCTTGGTGACGGTGTTAATACTACGTAAATTGGTGTCATCAGTCGACAGATATCCCCGCCGTGGTCGAGGTGTCAGTTTCCGAAGACGTCGTCCAGGTGTACATCTCGTGGGACTGGATATGGCCGAACCATTCGGAGTGGGACTGTGCCATGGTCGGGTCGGTCTGTAGGTAGGAGGCGACGGCGTCGGGATAGTTGTGCTGGTCGAACGTGCCGGTGCCGTCGTCGGGAAGCACGACTTGGGTGTAGTTCGATGCGGTTGGCTGGTCGACGACACCGTTGCCGTTGAGGTCGGTCTGCGTGAACGGGTCGGCTGGGTGCTCGAAGGAGATCACTGGGATATCGGCGGGGATGTTGGTCTCACCTATGGGTGTTCCGGCAGTGACGACACCGATGCAGTGGTGGGGCAGGTCGGGGGTGCTGGCTAGGCTCGCGGCTAGGTAGCCTCCTTGGCCGGTGCCGGTGAGAAGTACGTTGGCGCCGTCGGGGATTCCGGCGTCGTGCATGGCCTGGACCACGGCGCTATGGTCCAGCTGTTGTCCTGTCGAACCGGGAAGCTGTGGGTCGTTGCTGCTGGGTGGCGCGTCGTCCATGGCGGCCCAGTCGAACGCGTGGTCGTCGGAGCGTTCGGTGGGGGAGTACCCGGCGGGTGCGCCGGTCGTGTCGCTGGATGGGTCGTCGACGGGACCCGGCAGGTCGGTGCACCCGGTATCGGACGGCACCGACACGATCCAGTGTTCGGCGCCGGTCTCCGGGTTGACGACGTGTTTGACGTCGATCACGGGTTGGTCGGGGCTGGTCAGGGTGTCCGTGGCATCGTTCTGGAAGAACAAGTCGTCGTAGGAGTCCACTGTCCCTCCGGCGGCATCGTCGCGGTAGAACGAGTTGTCGTACGCCGTGCGTTGGTCGTCGTCGAGAGAGTCTGGGTCCAGCGGCTCCACCGCCACCTCAGGTGACGTGTTTACCGGCTGGAGCGGTAACCCGGTGTCCGTCGGATCTGGGGTGGATGTCTCCGGCAGGGAGGAACTTGGCGGAGAGAACCCACCGCCGCCTTCGAACGTCTCCGTAGCATCAGTTTCGGCCTGGTCGAGACCTCCTGCGGCTCCTGTGACCGAACCGGACAGCTTCTGTGTGACCGAGGCACCCTCACCGAGCAGGTCGAGCACTCGGTTTCGAAGTGTCTCGAAGGCGTCAGAAACGCTCGACAGGGTGTCTGAGCTGTCGCAGCACTGAAGGTCGCCAACGATCAACCCAGAGTACGAACTCCGTTTCAGCTGGGTCTCGTCGGACGCGTTGGCGTGGATACGACCGAGTTCCTGAGAGACATCTTCCCATGAACGGGCGACGCCCTGCAGTTCTCCGTTGTCTGCCTTGATATCGACCACGATGTTTCCCCTCGACGTACCCGCAACGTCAATGTCACGCCGGACGAACCGGCGGCCATTTCTCTGGTAGCTCTCCAGACGTGAGTGAAGTCCGCACGTTCTCAGCAATCGTCTCGATGAGGGGCGTCCTGACCTGGAGGTGATGCAAGATGTCATGCGGACCGCCGTCTCCGTACACCTCTCTGACCGCGACAAGGGCCTTCCCTACTCCCCGTTTCGGTCCGGCCCAGTCGTCGACCTTCCAGTGTTCCAGATACCTGACCCAGGTACGGTTTCCATTGTAACTTTCCTGCATGAAATTTTCAGCGATCTCAAGGTCCGCGTGGAGACTCATGAGCGACACGCCAACGAAATCCCAAAAACCGCTGATCTCCTCAGCCAGCTCGCCGTAGCCGACGGACAGGGTGTCTGCTGCTGCAGCAACCGCCTCAATCGCAAGCTCCTGCTCGCCTGGGTTGGCTCGATAGCTGTTTGCTGCAACGCCCGCCCAGTCGGGGTCAGAAGGAGAGGTCCCGAGTATTCCGTGAACCGAACCAGCGATCTCTGCCCACGTCTCTGATGCTGTCCCCAGGTTCTGTGGATCCCCTGTCCCCTCGGGAAATCGAAGATTGTGTACCAACCAGTGCATGAGACCGCCGCTGTTGTACGAATAGACCTCTTCGAAATCGTCCCAAGTAGTCTCAATTGCTGCTTTCAGTTCTCGGAGCTCGCCCTCGCCGGAGTCCCCGGGCCGGCGGTTGGCAGCACAGTGCTCAATATCCGCACAGGCCCACTCCTTCCATTGTTTGAGACTATGGCGCTTTACGGTGATTTCGTACTCGTATTCGCCGCACGTCTCGATTCCTGTTGTCCCGCTCACGCCCGTATCCCCATCCCTTCATTTTTAGCTTCCAGCCGCCTGGATGGCTTTGAGGAATCTTCGTTCGTAGGTGCGCCGGTCTAACGCGTAGGCGTCACGGTTGGATCCACCCGATCTGGGTTGGAATGTCAGGGCCTACCGAAGGAAAGCGATCGTCGGGATGAGGGTCGATCCGTCCATCGACGGCCTGGCCAAAGGTCTCCACCCGGAACACATATCTAGAGAAGTCGGGTGCCCCGTCCGGAAAGTCTGGTCCGAACACGTTCGGAAATGCGATAGCTATCGGGTGCGGGCCAGACCTATTCGCTCCGCTGAACGGAGCAGCAATCGAAAAGTGGGTAACGTCTCCCCAGGTATGTGTACAACTACCTTGGTAGCACACGAACAGGGTTCCTCCGAAAGATCCTGTATCTTCCCACACAGTAGTAGAGAACCCGACGCCATAGAGCGGAATCATGAGACTTCCAGGATCGCTGGATGGTCCCTTCACGCCGGGTGGGTGAAGGACGTTCAAAAAATCGTCAGCATCTCGATCGGTGGTCAGGTTCTCAAAGAATACTGTGCCAAACAGATACGCCGCTGTGTCCGGTTCGAGTTCCATCGGATCGTGGTTCGCGTCGCTCATATAGGTGCCGGCGCCAAGGGGCATGCCTGCACCTCCTGAAACCTGGTACCAGGCGTTGTCGAGTCCTGTCGTGTCCGAACCCCTCAGCCACGTTCCGATGGACAGTGTCAGCCGCAGGCGAACACCGGAGCTATTCTCCAGAACGAATGCATGCTCAGTCATCTGGTATGTCGGGCCAGTCGGGAGCAGTGTGAGGCTCGACGTGGGAAGAACGACCGTTTCAGACGTGCATGCGGTAGCAGCAATGAGCAGCGCGACAACAAGTATCACCGGCGACCTTCGGCCCGCGCACCGCGGTTTGCAGCATTCTGTTCTTTGCATCATTGTTCATCCTTCGTCTGGTCGCGTTGTTCGAGCCAGTCAACCTTGAGTTCGCGACCGTCCGTTGTGCACACCATCGGCACTTGTCGAGATGGTGAGTAGCCGCCCATGGCGTAGAGGAAATTCATCGTCGCCCTGAGATCGGCGGGCGGAGTCTCGTAATCCCATGGGTCGAGGTCTCCTCCCTGATCGATGGTTGCGGCGATTTCATTGAGTTTCGCAGCCGACTGGTCATTGGCGTTGTTTAGGTACTCGTACGCTGCCCACAGGTCGGCCCTGCCCTGCTCGAGGTCTCGCACGAGGTTCCGCATCAGGTCTTTCAGTACCTCATTAAATTCTCGCACCGCATCGGCAGGGCCGCACTGTCCGAGTCCGATGCTGATGTCCCTGCTCACGGTCTGGGCGATGGGTTCGTCCTGTGCGGCCGCTCCGGCGGGGCCTTCAACGAGACTGTGCAGAGCGTCGTGGATGGCGACCATGTCTCGATCGGCAATGCCTTCGATCTTTGTATAATTGTCGAGTCCGACTGCGGTTGCTGTTTTGCCGGCAAGGCTGGCGGTATCGAGTGACCATCCGGACAGTTCGTAGCGATCTTTGTCGTTTTCGATCTCGCCCATGTTTGAATTTACGCTGGTACGCACGTTGTTCTCTGCCCCCCAGACTTGTCGTGCCAGCGCGCTGAGGTGTTGCTCAAAAGCCATCATGCATTCCTCAAAGGTTGCAGGTTTTCCGCTTAACGGCTCAGAGTCGGTTCTGTCTGTGCTGTCTCCATCGCGCCCCAGCACATTGAGGCCGAATCGAATCGCCATTTCAATTGCATCCTTCGGCGATTTTATGTCTGCGATACTCAACGCGTACTGCAAGACTCTTAGGGTCACTCGGAGGTCGCCGCCTGACCACTTTGCCATCTTGTTGAATGAAGCAGTGGTGGATTCGACTATCTGAACGAATCCGGCGCGGGCTGCCGTCCATATCCCTACCTGCGAGCACATTGAGTTCGACAGGAGACCTGCTAATGCATAGTGGTGCTGGAGAACGATTCTTAGCATGTTGATGAACTTGCCCGTGAACGCATCCATCGCAATGCCGTCAAACCCACTCCCAAACTTGTCCTCGACTGTCTTGATTTCCGCCGAAATTGACGCGGGAGACCCGTCGTCCATCCGTAGACGTTCCGCTATCTCTGAGAAATTTTTGGCAACTTCCTCTATGGTATCTGGTTCTGGCAGGTTCATCCACCGCTCGACAATGCAGTTGATGCGGACCCTCACATCGGTGAAGTCTGTGACGTAGTCCTCACCCCACCCGGGAAGAGTCTTTTCGTCCGAGGTTCCTCCGCCCCTTCCCAGATCGTCAGGCATTGTGACATATACCATTATCCTCCTGTCCTTATTCGGCGAAAGCCTTTCTCTTCGATATAGCCCGCCATTGTGCTCGAAATTTTTTGAGGCCATGTACGCGTCGATTGCGGCGCGCTTCAGTTTCCCCAATATGTCAAAGAAGTCCGTTCCGTAGCGCCGAGAATCGACCTCAGTGACGGTATCATTCTGTCCGCTCATGCTACTCTCCTTGTCGCAGTCGCGTGATCCTCGTTGATTTGGGTCTCTTTTCCCGAGACGACGTGGACCGTCTGGTTTTGGTGCGCCGGGGACGGCCCTGCCGACGTGAGTGTTCTAATATTTCAACCACGGGGCTGTCGGTGGGGGGATGTGCTGCCGTGATGACAGGCAAGGCGCGGGACGTGGACGACTCCACGGTGGTTTTGGCGCACTCCGTCTTGCGGAACAATTTTGGTTCTGGATGTGAAAGGTCGTGCACGACGTTGTTCCTTTTGGGTAGTGCTGGGTTCATGAGGCATGGGTGAGCCAGGTGGGGTGGGTGGTGATGATCTGTTGGGTCCGGGTGGGGAGCTCGGGTGGGGCGTGGCCGTCGTCGGAGCGGTTGCCGATGTCGTCGGCGACGATGCGGGCGGCTTCGGCCTGGCGACGCTCTCCGGAGGCGATGGCGGCGAGGTCGAGGTTGATGATCTCGGCGTTGGGGTCGGCGAGCTGGGCCATGGAGGCGGCCATGCGGGCGGTGGGGTAGTCGGCGGTGGCCAGGGTGTGGGTGATGACGGTGTGGGCAGTGTCGAGAGCGGCGATGAGCGCCGTGTCGTCGTGTTGTTCGTCGACGAGCCATGACCAACCGCCGGGGCGCCAGGTGGTGGGGTCGCCGAAAGGAGGTCCGGCGACGAGCTGGAGGCCGGTGAGCAGGTCGTGGATACCGTCGGCGCCACGGGCCTGGCCGCGCAGGCGTAGGCGGCGTAGGAGGTCGAGGTCGACCAGGGCGTCCAGGTAGCACACGGGGTCACGGGTGTCGTCGGGTTCCCACAGGTACGGTTCGTCGGTGGCAGGGTCGGTGCCGACCCATGTGTGGATGGTGCGTAGGTACTCACGGGCCTTGCCGCGGGAGGTGGAGAACGCGGCGGCTATCTGCGCGCCGGTGACGCCGTCGGGGTGCAGGGCCAGGTAGGTGAGCAGTTCGGTGAAGAACGCGCTGCGGCGTGCGGGGGCTGTTCCGGTCGCGGCGACCTGCACCGGCCCCAGGACGCGGATTTTGGGGCGTGGGCAGGACGGGTCCAACCATGCGGTCAGGTCGTCGTCGAGGTGGGGGTCGGTGGCTTCGACGCCCTGGCGGACCTCGTTGGTGACTTGTGGGCCGAGCAGGTCGAGTTCTTCAGCAGTGACCGCGGCGGTGCGCATGTAGTGCTCGTCGTCATCAGGAAGGACGCTGGGCGGGTCGTCCATGTCGCACCACGAGTCGGGGTCGCGTGGGACGGTGTGCTCCGAGCGCAGCGACCCAGCCAGGTCGCACCAGCCGCGCCATCCGGTGTCAGTCTCGTGGTAGGGCACGGGGACGGGCCCGGTGGCGGTGTCGGTGTGGGCTGCCAGGGCCGCGCACCCGCCAGCCTCGGTGATGTCCAGGCCCACAGCGACCAGGTCCAGGCCTACCTCGGGCAGCAAGACCCGTCCCTCGGCGGTGACCTCGATGTGCACACCGCCGGGGCTGTCGGTGCGTGGCCCGGCCAGGACCACCGACGTGGCAGTCTGGCCCACGTACTGTGCGATGGTCTCCAGCAACGGCTCCAGGGCAGGGTCGTCGTTGGTCGCGTCGACGAGGACCACGCGTGGTGCCCACGACTGCACGCCGAGCTCGGCGGACCGGGCTGTAACCACGTCGGTCCCGGCGGCGCTGGTGCGTGCGACGGTGGTCAGGGCTTCGGCCAGGACGTCGCCGACCGGGTCGGTGGCAGTGCCTACATGGTGGTAGCGGATGCGGTCAGGGTTGAGCCCGACGAGCTCGGCACCCAGGCCTACGCATTCGACGTTGGTCCAGGCAGCCCATGGCGAGCAGCTGATCTCAGCGACCAGGTACCGGCCGAAGTCGCGGGCCCGTTCGGGCTCACCGGTCAACGTGATGGCCACGTCTTCGGTGTTGAGCAACCACAGGGCCCCGTCGTGGCCTGCCCCGACGGTGACCAGCAACGGGTAGGGGGCTGGGTGCTCGCCGGGCGGGCCCACCAGGTCCAGGTCGGTGCCCACCTCGATGCGCCACACGTGGCCTTCGTCGGCGCCTTCCCACGGTTCGCCCATCTCCCAGGGGCTGCCCAGGTGAAGCACCACGTGGGTGCCGGTCAGCTCCACGGCGACCAGGTCGGGCATGGTCTCGCCGGTGGTGGCCACGGCCGCGCCCAGACGGCGCAGGACCTCGTCGAGGTAGGTCACCTGGTGCGCGGCTCCTGCGCCGAAGGTGGCGACGGTCTTGGCGACGGGGGCCAGCAGCGGGTCGTGGGTTGGCAGGGCCTGCCCGGGCAGGCGGTGGCGCTGGCGGGCGCGCCGTCGTGCTTGCAGGACCAGCCACAACGACCCGGCCAGGACCGCACCGCCGCAGGCCAGACCAGCCAGGACCCACGGCGCCCACTGGTCGATGCCCCGCTCGTGCCCTGCTGACTGCTGGGATTGGGTCTGCTGCTGGGCCGAGGGCTGCCCAGGCACGACAGTCCCAGGTTCGGCGCCAGTGCTGACGTCGCCGGGTTGGGCTTGGCCGTCGGTCCCGGGCTGGGCTGTGGTGTCCTGCGGAGGGGCAGGGGCCTGTGGGTCGGACGCGTCGGCTGGGGCCTGGGCGCCGGGGATCGTCACCTGCCACCCTGGGTAGATCAGGTCCGGGTCGACCAGGTGGCGCCCGTCGGGCTGCGCGGTGCCGGTCGATGCCGCGTAGATCTCCGGGTACCGGGTCGGGTCACCCAGCTCGTCCTCGGCGATCTGCCACAACGTGTCGCCACGCTGCACGGTGCGGGTGTGCTCGGGTGCTGTTGGCACGTCCGCCCGTTCGTCTGGGACCACCAGTTCCCACCCGGGGTCGAGCCACCCCGGGTCAGACAGGATGTGCCCGTCAGGCATCTCCCGACCGGAGTTGATGTCGTAGATCTCACGCCACCTGGTCCCGTCGCCCAGATATTGGGTGGCCAGGCCCCACAAGGTGTCGCCCTTGACGACGGTGTGCGTCGTCGTCGCACCGGCCGGGGCCTGCTCAGGAGCGGCCAGGTGCTGGTCGACGAGCCCGGAAGGCTCCTCGACCAGTGCCGCAGCGACGACAGGTGCGGGCGGGGCTGGCACGGCCGCCCTGGACGGTGACGACGCCGCTGCCTGCCACACGAACCCCACCAGGACAGCTCCGACCAGCGCAGCAGCGACCTGCTGCTGGAACCCCAGACCGCGCAGCCGCGGCGCCGAACGGTGGCGCACCTGGGCGACCAGCTCAGCGACCGTCGCCCACGCGAACGTCGCCCACGCTACCCACCCGACGACCTTCAGCGTCCCGACCATCACCGTGCCGGTGTAGTCCGGGGCCGCGAACGTGCTCTTGACCTGCACCATCGACGGCAACCCGTGTGGCACCGGCGACCCGGCCACCATCCACAGCACCACCGGAACGCCGACCAGCAGCGCCACCAGCACCACAGCCGAGGCCACTGCCTTGACCACACCTGCGCCCTGCCTCATCTTCATCCCTCCTGGTTGATCCCTCGCGCCGGACGGGCTGTCGCCTGCTCGGTCACCGTCCACGACCTGGCACCAGCGACCGCCAGCACCACCGGGGCGTACTCGGTGCTGCACGTGACCGTCACCGACCCGTCTGCGTTGAGCGCCGATACCCCAGCCATTCCTGCCCCACCGGCCACCTGCTGGGCTGTCGCGTCGGCGACGGACCCCACCAGCACCGGCGTGCTACCCGTCTCCTGCACCTGCTCCAGGTCGATACGTTCGGCTGCGGCACGAGCCGCCTGCTGCGCGCACCACACAGCATCGTCCTTGGCCCGCATGTACCCGCCACCATCGACGACCAACCCCAACGCCACCAGCATCGCCATCACCGACACCAGCACGAACAGCTCAGCCCCACCACCATCGTCGAGCCGTCTCATGGCTGTCCCCCGGTGTTCGGAACGAGGGTGCCCTGGGTCTGCCCGACCCGTCTGTGGATCGCGCACTCCACGCTGGAGGAGCGCTGGGTTGTAGCGACGTCGTCGGGCCCGACGACGCACCGGGCATGACCGCCAAGACCACGAGCAAGAACACAGCGGTTGTCGGATCGTCGACCATCGCGGGGCGGCAGTTGCGGTGCGCACCGCAACTGCCGCCGGGGGGCGGCCCTGACGCCGCTTGCCGCGAGAACCTCACCAGGAGTGCTCCTATCAAACCAGCAGTCACCTACTGATGGAAGCCCCCTCCCAACGGCACCTTGGACCAGCATGGACGATTCAGCCCTGCAGCTGTCGGGGGCCCCTGCGCGGATGGGGCGGGGTCTGTGCAAGGGTGGGGGAGCGATGCGGCTGGAAGAACCGCCTGCCTGAGAGCGGCCAGGTGCTGGTCGACGACAGTTGCCGCTTCGTCGACCAGCACCGTGGTGGCGGTAGTTGCGGTCGACACCACACCTACCACCAGGGCGGCCCTGACTCCGCCGTCTGCCACGAGAAACCCCACCGGGACTGCTCCTATCAAACCAGCAGTCACCTACTGATGGAAACTGCGACACAGCCACAGTGCGGACCAATGTGAACAGCTCGGCCCGACCGCTGTCGTCGCGTGTGCCTGTCATGACCGGCCGCCTGGGTTGGGCACGAGGATGGCTTGGATCTCGCCGACCTGTTTGGGGATCGACCGGGCGACCTCGCGGAGGATCACCCCGGACTGGCCCCCGCCGGTCCACTCGACCCTCCAGTAGGCGGTGACGGTGACGGTGAACGCCTGGTTCGGCATGCCCGCCGAGGTGCGGGTGTAGGTGTACCCGCACGTGGGCGACGGGTTGCCGCCGTTGCCCCGTGTCCACGGCGTGCCTGCGGCGTTCGCCCCCGAGCAAGTGATCGTCACCCCGTCGCCCATGGACCACACGGTCTTGTCCAGCACCCCGGTCGCAGTCACCGAGATACCCCCGTCGGCCGCGGACCGGGTGATCGGACCGGTCGTGGACTCTCCAGGGTCCGCGGCCCACATCCACGCCGGGACACCCACGATCTGCATCCCGTCCGGGGGGCTCCCACCGGTCATCCCGATGGCCGGGGCGGTCAGGTTCATCGATACCACGGCGCGTTCAGCGAGCATACGGGGCGACACGCCACCATAGTCGGCCCAGAACGTGTCCACGACGATGCACCTATCGAGGGCCGCTGCCGACGCGGCTGGGCAGTCGCGGTTATAGCACAAGTGGAGCGCGCCAGAGGTTTTGCCCTCCCCGCCAGCGCTGTTCCACCCCTCGCCTCCCGGCTCGTAGTACCCGGCGATGTTGACGTGCTGCACCCCCTCGACGGCCCAGCAAGCGCCGGTCCACCACATGCCGGCTGGGTGCGTGCACCCCGAGTCAACCCCAGGCACGTACCTCGGTGACAACGGGCACACACCGCCGCCAGAACGGCCCGGCTTCGTCCCGCCCTCTTCGGCTACGGCGGTGACGTTGGTCGAGGGACCCGGAACAGCCGTCGCGCCGGGCGGGCCAATCGCGTACCCGACCAGGACGCACAAGACAATGACGGGGGCGGCGAGCAATCGTTTCTTCTGACGCATGGCAGTGGTCCTTTCGTTGTCAGCAGGGCTTTTCGGGGTCTCCGTGTTCGGCGTCGACCCGCCACCACCCCTGGCCGTGCGGGTCGTCACGGGCGTTGCCTGAGTTGTCGTAGTTCACGATCCGCCGCATGGCGATCGCGTAGTAGAACCGGCCGTCCGGCTCCGGCCGGAGAGCGTCGCGCCCCTCTGCCACCCACTTCACGCCGCTGGTGTCCAAGCACGCGGTCATCTCTGCCCGGAAGTTGCCCAACGGGTCGGTGTCTTCGTACTCGACGACTGTCGGGCCAGACTTGACCATGACAGACCCCACCGTGCGGTACCCCTGGTCAGCGAGACTCCCTGCTCTGGTGTAGAGCAACCCCATCTCGTCCCCGGTGGCCAGGGGTAACAGGATGGTCATCCAGTCCTTGTACCCAGCCAGGCCGACCTCGTTGTAGGCGTCCACGTAGTTCAGGTATGCGTGGCGCGCCTCGTCTGGACTGGTCTGCAGCGGATCGGCCGGTGTGGTGACGGTCGGTGCACGGGCGGGTGCTTCGGTGGCCATGGCGACGTCCGGGGTGGGGTCCTTGCTGGTGCAGCTGGTCAGGGCCAGGGCTGCTACGACCAGGGCTGTGATGGTGAGTGTGCGTTTCATTGTCTGCTCCGGTAGGGGTCGAGGACGGATGTGGCGGTGGCGGTGATGGTGCGGTCGCCTTGGCCGAGGACGGTCAGCTCGGACAAGGGGACGGTGCAGGTCACGGTGACAGTGACCTGGGCGTCTTGGCCCAGGGGGGCGGAGAAGCCGGACAGGTCGGCTACGACGCTGCTGGTGGCGCACTCCAGGTCCGAGGAGCCCAGGGTTGTGGTCGCAGCTGCTTCGGCTGCGGCCTGGGCGGTGGGGGCGGTGCGGGAGATCGATGCGGCGCGGGCCGCTTCGGCGGCTGCAGCCTGGACGGCACCGTTGGCTGTGGCTAGGCGTCCGGCCATGATGAGCAGGACGAGGAAGAAGAACACGGCGGGGATGGTGATGGCTACGCCCAGGCTCAGGTGCCCAGCGTCGGTGCGCGTCGCTGTGGTGGTCATGGCGCGGTGAACCGTTCGACGGGGGTGGTGACCGTCTGGGTGACGGTCAGTGGCGGCAGGCCAGGGACGAACGTCTTGGCGGTTCCGCGGACGGTGACGGTGACGTCCGTGCCCGTGTCGCTCGCGGAGACAGCCGCGTCTTCGAGCAGGCTCGAACCTCCAGCGCGTTCGATGCGGTCGCGGGCCTCGGCCTCTGCGGCGGCTCCGCCGTGGACCGCACCAGCGACCGCACCTCCGTTGGCGGCCCACCGTGCTGCGTCACGGGCGTGGTAGTACACCCCGGCCTGGATCACTGCCATGACCAGCACCAGGACCGCTGGGAACAGGATCGCTGCTTCGACGGCTGCCGAGCCTTCGTCGCACCGTCGGCCGCTCGGGGTCCGGTCGAGATACCGCGGGACCATCAGCGGATCTGGTCCATGTAGTTCTGGGCGACCTGGGTGACCAGCCCGACGATCAGCAGGGCAAGGGTGACGAACCCAGCGATGATGATCACCGTGCTCAAGGTGCCGTCTCCGGTGTCGTCGTGGCGGGCTTTGTTCAAAACTGTGAGAACTCGGGTAGTCAGTGCGCGGGTCATGGTGTTCCTTTCTCGGGGTTGTGGTGCTATCTGGTGGGCATCTGCCAGGCCAGGGGTGCGATGGGAGGGGTCGCGGACGCGGTGTCGCACACTGTCGTCTACACGTCGTGTCATGACTGGCCTGGTCCTGGTACGACGATGGCCTGGATCTCGCCGACGCGTTTTTGGATCGACCCTGACATCGACACGGCGATGGTCCCTGACTGCCCGCCTCCGGACCAGGTGATGGTCCAGTAGGAGGTGACCGTCACGGTGAACGCCTCGCCGGGCTGTCCTGCCGAGGTGCGGGTGTAGGTGTGCCCGCACGTGGGCGAGGGTTGCCCGCCGTACCCGTAGCGCCACGGTGTGCCTGGGGCCCGTGTGCCGGGGCAGGTCTCGGTCGTGCCGTCGCCCATGGACCACTCGGTGCGGTCCAGGCGTCCTGTCGCTTCGACGGTCACGGCCCCGGCTGAGGCGGACCGGGTGATCGGCCCGGTCGTGGACTCACCAGGGTCGGTGGCCCACAACCATGCGGGCACGCCCACGATCTGCATCCCCTCGGGTGGGTCTCCGCCGGTCATGCCGATGCCCGGGGCCCGCAGGGCCATCTGCTCGACGGCCTGCCGCGCCAACTCGGACGGCGAGGGCCCACCGCCTGCTGGGCCGCTCCACCACAAGGCCCCGTTCCCCTGCCGGATGACAGTACCGTCACCTGCGACCTTGCACTCCAGCAGCGACTCGCCGGGGTGCCCGGCCGCCTCCGCTGACGCTGCCCTTTCCTCAGCCGTGAAGGTGTCCTTCTTGTACACCGTGTAGTAACACTCACGCTCAGCCGACCACTTCCAGCCGTTATGGGTGCACGGAATCGTCGTGCCGTTGAAGACGCACGCCGAGGGACTTGCGCTTGGTCCTCCCCCTCCTCCGCCGCTCCCAGGGGTGCCGGCGACAAGGTCGACTACGCATCCCTCCGTGGTTTTGCACTGTGCATCGACGGGATCGGCGGTTGCCGTCGGGGTAGGGGTCGGGTCGCCAGGGGCGGAGAAGGCAGGCGCTGTGGAGATCGCCACCGTCAGGACAGCACCGGACAACGCTGCGACCAGTCTTGTCGTCTTCATGGTCAGCACGTCCTTCCTCGGTCGACCGTGCCGGCTGCCACTAGCCACTGTCCGCCTGGTTCTACGTCCGGGTCGATGGTGCTGAGGTCCTGGTGCCACATCGTGACGGTCGCCACGAACCGTCCCGTGGTGCCCGGCCGCAGCGCCGAGGACCCGTCCGGCAAGACCACGTCCGTGCCGCTGCTGTCCACGCATACCTCAAAGGTGACGTGGTCGTCGATGGGAAAGTCTCTGACGGCCTGGTGGTCGATGACCTTGAAATTCGAGACTTTGTCCCCTCCCACTTGGTGCGCCCCAGCAGCTTGCAGAGCCTGTACCAGCGGCGACAGGTCTAGCGTGTACTGGTCGCAGGTGAGCCAGATGAGGGGCGCATGGTCTTTGTAGTAGTTCTGGGCGGTCTTGTTGTACGCGGCTTTGTAGGCTTTGTACGCCTCGATGGCTTCCTTTTCGGCGGCGCGTTTGGGGTCAGGTTTGGTGGTGGTGGTCGCGGTGGTGGCCGGCGGGTTGGTGGGAGGGGCGGGGTCGGGGTCTTTGTTGGTGCACCCGGTCACGGCCAGGGCCAGGGCTGTGACGGCGAAGGTGAGGCGGGGTGGGGTCATGGTCTGCTCCGGTAGGTGTCGACGGAGGTGGCGGTGATGGTGGCGTCGCCTTGGCCGAGGACGGTCGGCTGGGTCAGGGGGACGGTGTTGCGTCCGTGGTGTTGGGCCATCAGCGGATCCTGGCCATGTAGCCGCCGGCGACCTGGGTGACCAGGCCGACGATCAGCAGGGCCAGGGTGACGAACCCGGCGATGATGATCACTGTGCTCAAGGTGCCGTCGCCGGTGTCGTCGTGGCGGGCCTTGGCCAAGGTCGTGAGTGCTCGGGTCGTGAGTGCGCGGGTCATGGTGGTCCTTTCTCGGGGTTGTGGTGCTACCTGGTGAGCATCTGCCAGGCCAGGGGTGCGACGATCGCCAGGGCGACGACGATCACGGTCATGGACATGGGGGCGGTCATGGTCACCGAGGCAGCGTTGGCTGCGGCGCGGTCGGCGGAGGCTTGGACACCGCGCATGGCCCGGGCCCGGCCCTGGAGCTGGTCGGCGACCTGGGTGCCGCGCTGGGCAGCCTGTCGCGTGATCGCGGCCAGGTCGCGCAGGGCTTGGGTGCGTTCGGGGTGGCGCGGGTCGGCGAGCTGGGCGGCCAGGTCGTCCAGGGCGTCCCAGGGGGGCTGGCCGTTGAGCTCGCCGCGGGCGATCGCGGCCCGCACGCGCTGGAACGGCCAGGACTCGGCAGCGCGGGCTGCCTCTTTGACGGACTGGGCGACCCCAGCCCCCGACAGCCGCTGGATCGCGACGAGCTCGGCCAGCGCGGCTACGGCCCTGTCCATCTCGTCACGGGCCGACCGGGCCCGGGAGGTCACGTCCAGGTCTGGGGCGGCCCACCCCACGACGAGCAGGCCCAGCCCGGCGGCGACGAAGAGCACCGGGTGCATCCGGACCCCGAACGACGTCAGCACGACCCCAGCAGCCATGGGCAGGACGACCCCCACGGTCGCGCCCAGGACTTTCTCGCCGAGGTGCTCGTGAGGGCTGGTGCCGGTCAGGTCCAGGTCTGCGGCCGACGGGTCGAGGAACTTGATGGCAGGGACCTGTACCCGGGCCGTGACAGTTGCTCCGACCTTGCCCTTGAGGGTTGTGGTGCTGGTCAGGTCCACCGACGGGGCCTGGTCCGTGCCTGACATGCGGGCCTGGGCGGCGGCCAGGTCGGGCGGGCCCCCGACCAGCTCGCGGACCACGAGCCACAGCCCAGCACCGGCGGCGGCCCCCGCGGCGAGGGCGACGAGCAGGGCCATGCTCACGGCTGGCCTCCTTTGTCAGGACTGGCGGATTTGTCGGCAGTGGCGGACAAGAACCGGGGCACCGGTTTGCCTTGGGCGACTTTGCGCATCCACAGCAGGCACCCGGCGTAGGCGACAAGGAACATCGCGGCGGCGATCTGGCCCAGACCTGTGGTGTAGAACGCGGCGAACGTGGGCTGGGTGACCAGCGCTGCCAGCAGCAGCCCGGAGATCACCGAGACCCACCGCACGGTGGTCCGTGACCCTTTGCGGTCGGCCTCGACCTGCCTGCGCGCGGTCGTGAGCTCTGAGACCGTGTCGGCCAGACGTTCCAAGGACCCGGTGACTGCCCCGCCGCGGCGTTGGGCCTCGAGTTTCAGGCAGGCAACGGCCAGGTCGGCGGTCGGGTCGTCCAGGTCGTCGCCCCACTCGTGCAGGGCGTCAGGCAGGGGTCGTTGCGCGTCGAGCTGGGCCGCCAGGCGTGCCAGGGACGGCTGCAACGACCTGGGTGCTGATGGTGCCGAGTCGTGCAGGGCCTGGCGTAAGCCGATCGACCCGCCGACCAGGGTCCCTGCCAGTCCCCGCAGCCACGACTCCAGGTCCGTCAGTCGCTGCACCTGCTCGTCGGCGCGGTCGCGGCCCAGCAGGACCGGCAGGCCGACGACCGCAGCAGGTACCGCCGCGACCAAGATCCACCACCCCGTCAGCGCACCGACCACCAGCCCGGCCACCGCCCCCGCTGCCGTGATGCGCGGGTGGCGGCCCAGCACCCCACCGGGGGCCAGGCCCACCAGTGCGACCAGGTCCGTCGCGGGGCGCCCCGGTCGCGGTGCCGCGGGGACCATCCCCGTGATGACCAGCAGCAGGCCAAGCCCCACCATGGCTGCCGCCGCAGCAGCGACCGCGGCGCTCACCGTGTTCTCCAGGTGCCAGCGGTGGTCAGGCGAGACTGGTCGAAACCTGCTGCGACCAGCGTGCCCATGAACGACGGGGCGATGTGCGGCACCGCCCGGCTTGCGCGGTTGGGCACGAACACGTCGGTGAGGGCCACACCTGTGCCAGACTCCCCACGCGACGGCTCGACGACCTCGCGCACGAACCGGGTCTTGGACCCGTCAGGGTTGGTCTGGACCCCGAGGAACACGATGAGGTCGATGGTTTCTGCGACCTGCCGGTAGGCGTACGCCTCGGACACCGACGAGTCGCGCACGGCCAGGCCGACGAGACGTTCGACCACGTCGTGGGCCGAGTCGGCGTGGACCGTCGACAACGACCCGTTGCCGGCCTGCATGGCTTCGAACATGGCCAGCAGCGCATCAGAGTCGCGGACCTCCCCGACGATGATCCGGTCGATAGTGTGCCGCAAAGCCCTGCGCAAGAGCTCGCCAGCGCTGATCTGCCCGGCACGGTTGCCGCGGACGTCGACCTCCCCGGCGCCGCGGAACGTCTGCTGGGCGAACACGCGGTGGTGCCGGTCGGGTTCTTCGTGCAGGTACAGCTCGTAGTCGTCCTCGACGGTGGCGACCGACTCGCCCGGGTCGATCACCGAGCACAACGCCCGCAAGAACGTCGTCTTGCCCGACCCCTGGCCCTGCCCCGACACCACGATCGACTTGCGCGAACGCACCGCCGCGGTCAAGAACGCCTCCAAGATCGTGTCGATCTCGTCCTGGGCGCGCAGCATCGCCAGGTCCACCGACTGCAGGTGCTGCAGACGGATCGTCACCCGTGGGCGCGGTGTGACACCGAACGCTGCCGCGGCCAGGCGCCCCCGGCCGGGCAGAGCCATCTCCAGGTGCCGGTGCACGGGGGTGAAGGCCTGCTCGTTGTCCGGGTCGCGGGCCGCCAGCAGCTGCAGGTACGCCACAAGGTCCTCGTCGGAGTCGGCCACAGGGTCGTGCCACTCGCGGTGCCCGTCGGCGAACAGCACCAGCACCTGGTCGTGCCCGTAGATCTCGATGTCGGTCGCCCCGGGCAGCTCCACCAGCGGCTGGAGGCGCCCGAGGCGGAACATCGCGTCGAACAACACCTGCACCAGGTGCACCTCGACTGCCGCGCCCAACGGCGGTCTGCGGCGGTCGACCAGCTCTTGGGCGTGCTCGTCGACGACCTGCTGGATGTGGTGGCGGCCCAGCTGTTCACGGGTCGCCGTGTCCAGGGCGCGACCGCTGAGCTCGTCACGGACCCGGTCGGAGACTTTCGCCCGCAGCTCGCGCACCGACGCCCAGAAGGCTGCGTCGCCGGTCGTTGCCCGGGCGGGTGTGGCCTGCGGCGGCGCCGGAGCGATCACCGCCGCAGGGGTCAAGGTGGGTTGGTGGACGAACGGCAGAGCGTTCAGGGCGATGTGGGTCGGTGTGTGGGTCATCTATGCCTCCGCCAAGCCGAGCTGCCCACGGCGCCGCTGGGCGTCGCGCAGCAGGTCATGGGCAACTGTCCGCGCGGTACGTATCAGCGCCGACGTGGTGAAACGGTTGGTCTCGGTCGCGCCGACGGACAGCACCTTGGCCGCGTCGGGGTCCCACGCGAGAGACCCCGCTGCACGGATCCCCGCGTTGTGGGAGATCTCGGCAGCCGAGTACGGGCCATGGTCGACCACGAGGGTGCGCCACGGGGTGGTCGCGCGTGCGCCGGTCGGCACCCTCGCGGCGACGAGCCTCAACGTGGCGGTCACGTCTGGCAACCACGCCCGGGTGACCACCGCCACCACGTCGGCCATCGTGACCAGCACGTCACGGTCGTCGCACTGTGCCAGCCGTCCCAGGTCGACCAAGGCGTCGCACCCGGCAGCCTCCAACGCTGCCAGGTGCGAAGCCAGCGGACCCCACAGGTTGCGCAGCGCAGGAGCCTCGTCCGGCGAGGTCAGGCCCGGTAGCAAGAACGCCTCGCGCGGCCCGGTGTCATGCCGTTGCTTGCCGTTCGGTGGACCTGCGGGCAACCAGCACGTCTGGTCCCAGAACCGCTCGGGCAGCTCGTTGTGGGCGGCTGCGACTGCCAACGGCGCCAGGCCGCCGACCTGCGCTATCGTCCCGCGCATCAGACCGGGCAGGACCGACGGTCCGGCAGTGTCAGCCTCGACCAGCACCACCGGCCGTGGCCACGTGCGGGCAAGGGCCAGCGCCGCGGTCGAGACCCCCGGGGCTCCCTTTGCCGAGACCAGGGCGATCAGGGCCACGGCTCAGCCCTCCCCAGGGCCGGGTTCTGCGGGTCCTGGTCCTGGCGGTGCTGGTGGCGGAGCAGGTGGCTGTTCTGGTTCCGGTTCTGGTTCCGGTGCTGGTTCTGGCGCGGGGGAGGGGACGGGCTGCTCGGCGCCGGGGGCATCGACCAGCAACGTCGCCCGTCCAGAGGCGCCCAGGGCCGCGAGCTGGGCTGCGTCGTGTATGTCGACCTCGACATTGACGATGAGGACTGACCCGGTCGCCGTGTCGGCGGCGGTCGTCGAGACCACCACAGCCGCCACTGACACTTCCGTGCCTGGTGACGGAACGTCTCCGTTCGCCACCGGCGCCTGCACGAACCGCACCAGGTCACCAGAGCGGAGCGTCACCCCAGGCCGGTGCGCGGCGTCCAGGCTCACACCCACCAGCGACTTGCCCTCACCTGGTGTCAGCTTGTCAGCGAACGAGTCAGGGGCCAGCAACGAACCAGGCCGCAGGTCGACGGCCGCCACCTTCCCCACGACCGTGCCCAGTTTCCCAGCCGGGACGGTGCGCAGCACCGCCGACCCGGGTACCGGCACGGCCGCCAGGTCCTCAGCCTTGATCGGAGCCCCCCGCGCCACCTCGCGTGTCACAGCCAGGACCTGGGCCGACGTCATGGTCGTCTGCACCAACCATCCCGCTACCAACGCGCCCAGCACCACCAGCGCCACACCCAGCGCGATCAGCCCGTGCCGACGCTGCGGTTTGGTCGCCCGCGGTGCCTCAAGCCTGACCGGACCACCCGAACGGGCAGGGGATGTCGTCGTACTCACCGCGCCCCCCTACGTCCTGCTGCGGACCCTGCCCGCACCTCTCCAGCCGTCGGACCTGCAACCCTGCACATGCACACTCCCTCTCCACAGCCGAGATACGGGGGATGCCTCTGTCACCCGTCATCCCCTACCCCGACAACTGAACCCCAACAAGCCAGACAAATCCGGCATATCGATACCTCATCCAACCACACAGTCACCCAGACTGAGGACAGTTTCGGCCGTCGAATCTCGGTGGACTACATCACACGCCTCGTGCTAACGCTCTGACCAGGGGCGACATCGGTCGAAGCCAGCGCGGCACTCTGCGTCTCATCGTCAGATACCCACGGTCAACGACGCTGAGGACCCTGCGCGTGACCACCACCGGTCAGAGCACTGCCTGAGTGTCTGACGGCAGCGGCGTGTGGGGTGGACCCAGGTCCGGCGGCAACACGCACAAGGACGAGCGGGCAACGGTCAGAGTCGAGTGGTCAGGAGGTGACCTTCACAGAGTTCGCCACGTCGGACACCATGGAGAGGAGAAAGTTCCGAGCACCGTCGGAGACGGCCACGCCAGGCTCGACCGCGATCACAGAAAAGAACAAGCTCAGTTGGACACCCCGCTCCCAGTCGCAATAATTCAATAGCACTTGAACGACGTCATCACCGGTGCGCTCACCTTGGCCGCGGAAGACCAGGACCGCTGCTGCGGAGTCTGGTCGGCTCCACAGGAGGTATGGGTCGCCCGTGGTGCTGACGGGGTCAAGCTGCAGTTCTCCCATGGGTTCCAAGGGGGCAGACGTCAGGAGGTAGTCGTCGTGTTTGTGAGTGAGATCCTCACTTGATCGGATCGTGGTACACTCGCCCTCGTGCGACACTCCAAATACATATGCCTCTCCATCGATCAGATATTCCGCAGCACGTCCAATACCAAAAGACCAGATGTCGCTGTCAAGAAATTCTCTGAACAGTTGATGTGAGTAGTGCACGTTCTTGTCATCAGCGCTCAAGCAGTAACTCGTCGAACCTAGGAGTTTTTTGTCCGGATCGAACGGTTCGTTGAGGCCAGAGGCGATAAGGTACCCACCCGAGTACGTGTCGTCTTCGAAATTTAGTTCCAATCGGACATCATTGATGGGGACAATACCAATGTCACCAGTAGAATCAGTGTGCTCTGCACCAGTCCAGCCCATGTCCAGCAGCCTGGGCCGAGGTATCGGGATACCATAGTACCCGAGAACGTTGTCGATCTCTCCTGACGTGACCATTCCACCGAAGGCAGGGGAGCCAAACAGCGCTATGACGTCTTCCTTACGCATTCCTTTTACGATCGCTGGGTTTGGGCCGTCAGGAACTTTCCATTCAGTCTCGACCTTCACAACTTGAGCCTGCTCCCAGGGAACAGGTACGCTGCCGGTGTTTTTCAGCGTGATTCGCAAGACTGTAGTGGACCGGATGCGCGATCTATCTGTGTCATTCGGCAACTTGACGGAAGGTGGCCCGTTCCACGGGCCAACGCCGAGAACAACTCCGGCGGAACTACGTGCCTCCACCAGATCAGAGTCGTTCGTCCGTGCAACCCAACCGCGATCGAGAAATTCTTGTCCGAGGCATGGAAGATGATAAGTGTGTCCGAAGACCGTCGCCTGCAGAAATTTTGGGTCCGTCTGCGGCGTCTGGACATCCGGAAGCGGACCGAGAGACAATTCTGGAATGTTGTCGCCGGTATCTTTCTGATCAGCCGCAAACCATGCAAATTGACCAATCAGCGCCAGCAGCACCGTAGCAATGCCCCAAACTTTCACCTGTGCCTGTCGACCTGTCTTCTTTGTCATCATTTCACGAGGCTCTCAATAACGGGCGGTTGAGCAGTATCATCTTTGATTTCACGCGTGCTGAAGTCCCAGAGGTCGATGCCGCTTTGGCCGTTGAACTGATCGTCTAACTTCATGTACTCAGCCTGCGCAAGGAGCGTCGCCTGGGTTGCTTCGTCCTGCGCCAGGATGGCATCACAGGCCAATACCAGGTCATGACCAGTCTCTTCCACACACCATGCAAACGTGGCCAACAAGTCGTGAAGCAACTCAGCAAGCTCCATGAATGCCACAGCCGGACCGTTGGGTCCCAGTCCGAGGCGCGAGTCTCGCGCGAGTGCTGGCGAGATTTCAGGATGAACGGGCTCGATTATCCTCGCGATCTCTCTAAAGTCTCCAGCCACCTTTACTAGAGAAGCCTTGACGTCCAAGACATCTGATCGATAGATCTGGATGACATCGTTAGAAGGATCGTAGTCGCGGCTGTAGGCGTTGTAGTCGTCATAGTCCTTCTGATCCCATACGATTGCCTCCGGACGGAGCGCAAAATGCTCCTTGTTCTTCGCAATAGTATCGAGATTTCCACAGGCCCGATTTCTGAGATTTTCCTCTGTGTTCTTGATCTGAGTATTGAGTTCCTGCAGATTGAGGCGTAGGGCTTTCATGACATTTTCGTAGCTATATGCCGGATGAGTGTTTGAAATAGGTTGTGGTGCATACTCTTTGACGAGGAGGACGAGCTCCACACCTTCCTTGAGAATCGTCCAAGCTTTTCCTCCGGGGATGACAGCCAGGGCGACTTCTGCCGCGATATGAGCCACTTCGAGAAGCTGCTTCCAGTCAGTGGGATCTGATTTCTTGGCCACCTCTGTGAACTTCAAGAAGGCATTGTTGAGAATTTCTGACGCTTGGGTGCACGCCTGTTCCCAAGCCGCCTGTTCAGCCGCAGCATGGGATGTGAGCGCAACGCCCACTGCGCATAGCGCTTTTAGCGGCGTCCCGCCCATGTAGATTTTTGGGTCCAGTTTGGCTATGACCGCTTTTCTGAAATTGCTGATAGTTTCGCCACGAAGATGTGAGCTTTGCATTGTCGTGACGAGGTCGGAGCAGTCGGCCAGCAAGTCTCCTCCGGTGCCAAGGTTGCCCTGACCGAGTTCGGTGGCCACCTTCGTGAATTGTTGCACAATGGGCGCGGTCTTCGATAGATCGACCACTTCGCGCCATGGATCGACGATGTCTTCGATGGTCGCGCACACCGTCTGGAACTGATCGACGTACCGCGAAGACTCAATGCCAATCCTGCCGTCTTTGAGGTGATCGAGCTCATTCGTACCGCTGGTGACGTGAGCCGCTTCATACCAGACGGCCCCTCCTCCCACACCACCGACTGTTCGGGAGACGTTCTCGTACACGTCGGAAATATAGCGGTTCTTTCCGTCGTAGGGAATCCCGATTTCTCCCCAGTATTTTCTGTAGTAACCGTCTCCGCCCTTAGTCTTTTGGGCGTGGCTGATGAGAGTAAACCCTCCGACGTCAACCATCCAGGCGTCGATCGCCGCCTGTTTCAGGATGCGGACCGACTCTTCGAAGTACTCAATCCCTGCCATGAACCCCTCTCCCTGCGTCTGGCGAGAGGCCAACCTCCCGCCTGTTGCGGCCTAGACGACACCGTCACGACCTCGGGGCCGTGACGGGACTTCAATCTGATCCCCTCGGCCGTCGAGACGATCACGAGCCGGTGGCTTGATGCTCTTCGACTGGACGCGAGCCCCTCGCGGGGCCCCAGTGCCTCTTGGAGCCGGTCAGTCGCACGCGTGTACGAGTCGGTGACCATGACGCTGGTCGACGAGCATCACACACTCGTCGACCAGCGCCATGGCGACAGGTGCGTCCAGCCACGCACCTGCCCGGGGGGCGGCTACGCCGCCTGCCACACGAACCCCACCAGGACACCTATCACCCCAGCAGAGACCAGCCCGGACCCTAGGCCGCAGGACCGCGGCACAGATCGGGCCCAGACCTGGGCGAAACGCTCGGCGGCCGTCGGCTACGTGACTGAGTCGACGACCTCGAGCGTGCGCACCAGCTCGGTGCGGCCCGGAGCCGAAAAAGTGCTCTGGACCTGCACCATCGGCATCAACTTGTCCGACTCGCGCACCACCGGCAGCACCCCCAGGGCTGCTGGCGCGACCAGAGACCCGCGGAAGACCTGTGTCAACCGTCATGGCGTACTCCGATCAGCGAACCTGACAAACCGGACGAATCCGGCGTACCGATGCCCCATTTTAACCACATGCTCACCCGGACAGACGACACAATCGGCCCTCGAATTTTCGGCGTCTGACCAGCTCTGAGTAAGATCACTGCCCTGACCAGGCATTACATCCTATCGGCTGTCCAGTATGTGACACAACGGTCAGTGGTGTCGCGAACCTCCGGGCGTCAACGGCGACGTCATCACCCCTGCGAGGGATACCACGTTGGCGTCTCCGGACGTGTGTCCGGGGCCCGCAGCTGGCCGTGGGACGTGCACCCCGGTACGGACGGGGCCTGGCTGGGGCATGGCCGGTCGTCGGCCAGAACCGGCCGAGCGCCGCGATTCTCGATGTTTTCGCCTCTTGTCCAAGACAGGCGACACCTGCGGACCCGTGCGGACGCCGTCTCGACGACATGCCCTAGAGTTGCGGGCATGTCCACTGGCTGGCGCGACGAGGTCGCGCGTGTAGCGGCGTTGGCCCGCATCGACCTGGTGCCTGATGAGCTGGACCGGCTCGCCGGAGAGCTGGAGGTGATCGTGCAGGCGGTGGCGAAGGTCTCGCAGGTCGTCACCCCTGACGTCCCGGCGACGAGCCACCCGGTGCCGTTGTCGAACGTGTTCCGTCTTGATGTGCCCGTGGCGCCGCTGGACCGTGACGAGGTGCTCGCGGGGGCGCCGGAAGCGTCCGAGGGCAAGTTCGTGGTCCCACAGATCCTGGGGGAGGACGCGTGATGGACGACCTGGTCCGTATGTCCGCGACCGAGCTGGCTGACGCTCTGACCAACGGGCAGGTCAGCAGCGTCGAAGTCACCCAGGCCCACCTCGACCGTATCGCTGCGGTCGACGGTGCGGTGCACGCGTTCTTGCACGTGTGCGACGACGAGGCGTTGGCCACTGCGCGAGAGGTTGACCGCGCCCGGTCCGCCGGGGAAGACCTGCACCCGCTGGCAGGGGTCCCTGTCGCGGTCAAAGACGTCGTGGTGACGCACGGGGTGCCCACGACCGCCGGCTCGCGCATCCTCGAAGGCTGGGTGCCCCCCTACGACGCCACCTTGGTCACCCGCATCAAGCACGCGCGTCTGCCCATCCTCGGCAAGACCAACATGGACGAGTTCGCCATGGGCTCGTCCACCGAGCACTCCGGGTACGGTGACACCCACAACCCGTGGGACCTCGACCGTATCCCCGGCGGGTCTGGCGGTGGTTCGGCGGCGGCGGTCGGTGCGTACGAGGCGCCGCTGGCCATCGGCACCGACACGGGCGGTTCCATCCGCCAGCCCGCTGCGGTGACCGGCACTGTCGGGGCCAAGCCGACGTACGGGTCGGTGTCACGGTACGGGCTGATCGCGCTGGCCTCGTCGTTGGACCAGGCCGGTCCGGTCACACGCACGGTCCTTGACGCCGCGTGGTTGCACGAGCTCATCGGCGGGCACGACCCGCTGGACTCCACGTCATTGACCGACCCGGTGCCTGACCTGGTAGGCGCTGCCCGCCAGGGCGCGACGGGGGACCTGTCAGGGATGCGCGTGGGTGTGGTCACCGAGCTCGGTGGCGAGGGCTACCAACCGGGTGTGCTGGCCCGGTTCTCTGAGGCGCTGGAGCTGTTGACCGCCGCGGGCGCTGAGGTGGTCGAGGTCTCCTGCCCGCACTTCGAGTACGCCCTGGCCGCGTACTACCTCATCTTGCCTGCTGAGGCGAGCAGCAACCTGGCCAGGTTCGACGGGATGCGTTACGGGTTACGCATCGAACCGTCGGCCGGTCCGGTCACTGCCGAGCGTGTCATGGCCGCCACCCGCGGGCAGGGGTTTGGCGACGAGGTCAAACGCCGCATCATCTTGGGCACGTACGCGCTGTCCGCTGGGTACTACGACGCGTACTACGGGTCGGCCCAGCAGGTGCGCACACTCGTCCAGCGCGATTTCTCTGCGGCGTACGCCAAGGCTGACGTCCTGGTCTCCCCGACGGCACCGACCACGGCGTTCCGCCTCGGAGAAAAGCTGGACGACCCCATGGCGATGTACCTCAACGACGTGGCGACGATCCCGGCGAACCTCGCCGGCGTCCCGGGGATCTCGGTCCCGGCGGGGTTGGGCGACGACGGTCTTCCGGTCGGTTTCCAGGTGCTCGCACCTGTACGCGCCGACGACCGCCTGTACCGGGTGGGTGCGGCGCTCGAAGCCGCCCTGGAATCTGGCTGGGGCGGCCCGTTGCTCGCCCAGGCACCTGAGCTGGAGGTGGCCCGATGAGCGCGGCGACACTGGTGGACTACGACGACGCGGTCCGCCGCTACGACCCGGTGCTGGGTATCGAGGTGCACGTCGAGCTGGGGACACGTACCAAGATGTTCGACGGTGCCGAGCAGTCGTTCGGTGCTGAGCCAAACACGCAGATCACCCCGGTCTCCCTGGGTCTGCCCGGTGCCCTGCCCGCCGTCAACGGCACTGCGGTGGAGTACGCGATCCGTATCGGTCTGGCGTTGAACTGCACTATTGCGCCCTCGTGCCGGTTCGCCCGCAAGAACTATTTCTACCCGGACGTGCCGAAGAACTTCCAGACCTCCCAGTACGACGAGCCGATCGCCTCGGAAGGTTGGGTCGACGTCGAGTTGGAAGACGGTACGACGTTCCGCGTCGAGATCGAACGTGCTCATATGGAAGAAGACGCCGGCAAGAATGTGCACATTGGGGGTGAGGGCGGTCGGATCCACGGTGCGGAATATTCCCTCGTGGACTACAACCGGGCTGGGGTCCCGCTGGTCGAGATCGTCACCAAACCGATCCCCGGTGCAGGCGACCGTGCCCCGCAGGTCGCCCGCGCCTACGTGCAGACCCTGCGCGACATGTTCCGTGCGCTGGGTGTCTCCGAAGCCCGGATGGAACGCGGAAACGTCCGCGCGGACGTCAACGTCTCTCTGCGCGCTGACGCGTCCGCCCCCTTGGGTACCCGCACCGAGACCAAGAACGTCAACTCGTTCCGTGCCGTCGAACGTGCGGTGCGCCACGAGATCTCCCGCCAGGCGGCGGTCCTCGACGCCGGTGGCACCGTGGTCCAAGAGACCCGCCACTGGCACGAGGACAAAGGCACGACCAGCCCCGGGCGCATCAAGTCCGACGCCGAGGACTACCGCTACTTCCCTGAACCGGACCTGGTCCCGATCGTCCCCGACCCCGCCTGGGTCGAGCAGATCCGCGCCAGCCTGCCCGAGCTGCCCGCCGCCCGCCGCCGACGCCTGGCCACCGAGTGGGGCTACGCCGACGCCGAGATGCGCGACGTCGTCAACGCCGGAGCCGTCGAGCTCATCGAGGCGACCGTCGCCGGTGGTGTCACCCCCGCCGCCGCCCGCAAGTGGTGGATGGGCGAGCTGGCCCGCACCGCCAAAGACCGCGAGACCGAGCTGGAGTCCCTGCCCATCACCCCTGCCCAGATCGGCGCCCTGCAAAAGCTGGTCGACGACGGGACACTGACAGACAAGCTCGCCCGCCAAGTCCTCGAAGGCGTCCTGGCCGGAGAAGGCGACCCCGAACACGTCGTCGCCGCGCGCGGTCTGGCAGTCGTCTCCGACGACGGCCCCCTCCTGGAAGCCATCGACGCCGCCCTGGCCGCCCAGCCCGATATCGCCGCCAAGATCCGCAGCGGAAACATGGGCCCCGTCGGCGCCATCATCGGCGCCGTCATGAAAGCCACCCGCGGCCAGGCCGACGCCGCCCGCGTCCGCGAGCTCGTCGTCCAACGCGTCACCGAAGGCTGAGCTGACCACAGACCTGCCTGCGGTAGGCCACTCGCAGGAGTGCCTGGTCCGCGGCGAGAATCGCCCCCGGCCTGACTGGACCTGGTTGTTCCTCGTGGCGACGTCCTCATGAAGGCACTGCTTCACCACCACCCGTCCGGTTGGGCCCTGATCAATCCCGTCCTGGGCGTGTGGTGGTTGAGGCTGTGCCGACAATCCGAAGGTCGACTTGCCGTCCTCACGTGGGCAGAGTCCGCCTCTCTTGCACGTCGGTGCTGTTCAACAGCGACAAGGTGCGGCGCGTCAACCACGGTTTCCAACTTCCCGAGAAACCTGAGCCAAAAAGCGGTCGGAGTTGGCTTTTAGGTCTCTGACTCTGCCTTGGGCGAGTCGTCCGGGTAAGGGTTGGAGGACTCCTCGTCGGTGTCCTCGTCGGACATCGCCGGTTGCGCCAGGCCGACGCGGTACTTGCCACCCGACTGGAAGACGTCAAGCTCCACCGTTGTCGCAGTACCGGTGACGGTAACCTCGACGACGATATGAGAACCCATCTGTCGAGACGGGACCTGGGCGATCGTCAGGTTGTCCTGCCCGCCAGCCTCCACGACGAACGCCCGGATCTCGTCGAGGCCCGTACGTACCTGCTCGGGCGAGGTCTTCTCAGTGACGACGCACGTCGCTGCACCGACGTCGGTGTCGTCGGCGGCCTCGAACAACTGGCGCACCGCATCCTCCGGGGAGTCCGCTCCCCGGCACCCTTTGTCCCGGGTGCAGGAGAATCCTGTCGCAAGTACGAGCACGACAACCGCGGCAACCCACATTCGTGATCGCATATCGTCACACCTCGAGGTAGGCCAGCTCGTAGGCGTCTCCCAGCGCCGCGACGATTTCCTGCGTGACCTCATCCGCCATCTGGGCGAACTGCGCCTGCGCTGATGCGGGGCTTGCCCCCCCGACCAGCAAGGCCAAGACAAGGCTTCCAGCAGACATGCTGCTGCATGCCCAGGTCATGCGGTATCGGACTGAGTTCATGACATTCCCCTGTCGCCTGCTCATCGCCAGGTAGTGTGAATCACGGCGTCGTCAACGTAGCACCACCTCCTATCCAAACATAACCTTCGAGGTCAGAGGCATGACTGCTTGACCTCCGGCCACGACTCACTTCAAGTTCGACCAGTGTTGCCGCGACGATGGAGAGGTGGTCGTGCCGAGAGAGCTGCGCTCGACTTTGACCAGGAAAGTCGTGTCCGGGATCGGTCTTCGGCCCGAGGTCCTCCGGCCCGGTCACAAGGTCAGCAGCTGGGTGGCCTCGTCCGCCCAACCGTCGTCAGCTACGGCCAGGCCGACGCCGCCCGCGTCCGCGAGCTCGTCGTCCAACGCGTCACCGAAGGCTGAGCTGACCACAGACCTCCCTGCGGTAGGCCGATGTGGTAGTTGTCGGGTCTCAGCGTCTCCGCCGCTGTCAGCGATGATGTCTTCGACAGCGGCGAGGTACTCCGTGACCAGGGTGGCGTCGATGCCGTTCGCGATCGTTTTCCGCGGCTGCCAGCGTGGAGCGATCTGCTACGCTCGAAGCAGGATCGGGTGGTTTGCCCGGTGGTGTCGCACATGTCGCCGTCGCGCTCCGCCCACAGACGGCGCCAATGGTGGCTTGGGGCCTAAGGCGTGACTCATCCTGCGGGGGGTGTGATGAACCAACTTGGGGCAGGCCACATCAATGCACGGCGATCCAGCGGGACTCAGCGCAGGCATGTCAGTCGATGCGGCTCGGGAGGCAGGCCGACTTCTGCTGCCGCTGTTGTAGCGTGTGAGCCGCACGCCAGTCGGCCATGCACCCCGCCTGACGCTGCTCCTTCCCGACGTTTTGAGTTCACCGGGGCACCAGAATCCGCCGAACAACGGGTAATACCACGGGAGCCTCGTCCTGACAGGCAGACGGGCGAGCACGTCTCATCACACAGAAAGTAGAATCCATGGAAGAGCGCGAAAATCCTGACGATGATGTCGAAACTGCATCCGTCCGAGACGAGAGCTGGCCGCCCAGGCCGATGTGGAGAGAAGATACACGAAATCTGCCTGGGCTAGGACAAGATATCGCAGCGCTCCGCCGAGTAAAATGGCGGAGATTCATCCCGGAAGGCGTTATTTGTCTTCTCGTCGCCTAGCTCATTTGGCTGCTGTGTTCGTCACCCAGCTTCACATTGGCGGACACGGGAGAAAGTAGTTACTGCCAGCCTGTTTTCGGTGGGATCAAATCATATTCTATGGCAACATACGCAAGCGAGTCGAAAGACTCGATCAACGACTATATCAACAAATCAACCGGACAATATGTCATCGACGATCCGAACGAACTCAGACAGTTGCAGGACGCGGCAACACGGCATGCAGCTGGTGTCGTGATTGCCTCCTGCCAGGCGGCGCGTGCCAATCGGCAGACGGAAGCCAACCTGCTCATGCTCGCGATCGCAGTGATCGCGATCCCGAGAGTTTTACACTGGAGTATCCACAGGAACCGAAAAGCAGAACAGCAAGTCGCAGGAGGGGAAAATGCTCGGGAGTGACGAATATCTCACGCCAGACCAGTCAGCAAACATGCGGAAGTATGATACGGAGTTTGATAGATTGACCGGGCTGCTTGTTCAGTCGGCGATCGATGCATTCATGCGGAGCAATGGCTTCGCTGTCGATCATTCCAACAACACATATTACATGGATTCGTTCTGGCTGGAGCTCGGGAAGATCCATGACCGCTGTGAACGGCCGGGCCCTGACGGGGAAGGAGGTGGTCGTCACTACCTGGACCACGGCCCGGCTGACCACCAGTATTTCGGAGATTTTGACGTAATTCACGCCGAATTGAAACCATGGTTTGAAAAGTTCCGTGGACTTCCAAACCCAGAGCACTTCACTCCTGTCATCGATGCGATCTGCAATGTCGGCGACACTCTTGCTGTGGGGGCGAACGGTGAGGGTCCGCTCGAGGATCTATTCGGAGATATCGAGACCTATGCGGCACAGCTGCAGGGCGAAACGGCGGACACATATCGTGTGAATTTTGTCAATCAGTTTGACGCGGTCCTCGACGGCCACTATGGAATCGCAGCACTGATCGGACAGTTTCTCATGGCTCAGAAGGGGATGCGGGCCCTTCCTGTCTGGGCAGGTATTGCCGGTCAGAAGACGAAGGGGACTAGGCGTTTGGACGTCCGGCGGTACGCCTCGTACTCCTCACCGAAGGTCTTGGCGAGCATCGCCTCCTCCGTGTGGATGCGGTAGGCGTAGGCGGGGAGGAACAGTGCCGGGACGACGACCATCGCAATGAGGTTGCCCGTGGCAAGTGCTGCTCCGGTGAAGAGCAAGATGTCTGACAGATATCCGGGGTGGCGGACCAGCCGGTAAATCCCGTCGGTCACCAGGACGTGGTCTTCGGCCTGGCGCAGTGTGCGGGTGAAGAACCGGCCCAGGGTGGTGAATGCCAGGTAGCGGACGAACAGTCCGACCAAGCCCATCACGACTCCGGTGACAGCCAGGGCGACCACGTGCACTGGCGCGATGTCGAGCCAGTTCACCAGGGGGCCGAGCGGCACGACGACGAAGGCGGTGCCCATGGCCACCGAGACGAACGTCGTGGTGCCCCGGTCGTGGTCGGTGCGGGCCATGTCCTTGGTGCCAGCGGACCGGACGAAACGCTCCATGACGAAGAAGCCCACCAGTAACAGGTAGGCGGCGACGTTGCAGACGAGCACCAGCGGCTCCTGGGTGTCTTGGCATTGGGACACCACATGCTACGGCGCCCTGCAGCGTCTTCGTCCTCACTCTTTCGTGATGGACCGTTTGCCGTAGGCGAACAAGAACGCGTCGTGCGAACCTCGGCGTTCGCACGACGCGTTCTTGTTCGCCTACGGCAAACGACGACACAAGCGGGTGAATCGCTTCGGTCGCCGCCGGACGAAATCGTGCGGACGGATGATTGGGCGGCCCAGCCACGGGCTCAGCGTTGTCAGGTCAGTGTCGTCTGAGACCACGAGGTCGACGCGCCATGGCCGTTCCTCCTTGGTTGCACTCCAGTACGCAACACGCCCGACCCGGGATCAACCATCAGGGAGCGGCGGATAGAACCTGCCCAGAACCGACCGGAGTGTCCCTCCAGATCCTCTCCGGGCCGCCGTGTCACAAGACCTCGGCCTTGCCACCCGGTTCCGACCAGGCCGACCGTGGTCAGTACGTCTCGGAGCGCACGTCGCTGAGTCCGTCGATCCGGGCGTGCTTGTCTCCGGTGATGAGGAGGCGTCCGGTCTGGCGGGCGTGGGCCGCGATGATCAGGTCGTGGGCGCCACGGGGCAGCCCAGCTTGCGCGGTCTCGGCCAGCAGTACAGCGTGCTCGTGGGCTGTCTGGTCGGTGTACGCGAGCACTTCGACCAGCTGGGGGACGCGTTCGACGAACCGGCGTCGGCGCGCCGCGGTGTGAGTGTCCTTGGCCGACAGGGCCCCGCGCTCTAGCCCCACCTGCTGCGACCAGGGCCCAAGCCTGGCCGTCGGTGGGTGTCCGCCCGTCAGGCACACCTGGTCGTGACGTGCCTGAGGGTGGGTGAGCCGGACTACTTCTTGGTGAGGGCGTCGCGGATGTCGGTGAGGAGGTCTAGCTCGGTGGGGGTGTCTTCGGTGGGGGCGAACCGTTCGCGGGCTTTGGTGACGGGGACGACGATGGCGAAGTAGACGACGACGGCCAGGAGGCCGAAGCCGATGACGGCGTTGAGGAAGGGGGCGATGTCGATTCCACCGACGATGATGGAGCCGACTTCTTTGGCGCCGAAGACCTTGGCGATCGTGTCGGTGAGGAGCCTGGTGAAGCTTTCGACGACGCTGCTGAACGCGACGCCCATGATGAACGCGACGGCGAGCTCGACGAGGTTCCCGCGCAGCAGGAACGCCTTGAAACCACTCACAGCAGTCTCCTTCGGTGGGGGATGCGGACACGCCGACGGTAGTGCCCACCACGCGGGAGTGTGACGTCCACGACACGCGAAGCGGTACACACTGGACACATGGGATGCGTAAGATAGGCTGCGGCTACCGACCACGATGTGGTGGAGAGACATTGGTGGAGCAGCTTGAGCCGCCGACCCTGACCGGCGAGATGCTCGTTTTGCGACCCCTCGAAGCGCAGGACATCGACGCGATCCTGGAAATCTCCAACGACCCTGAAGCGCAGCGCTTGGGCGCGCACCAGACGCTGACCAGGGGAGACGCGGTGCGGCTCATCGCCGACTCGTCGGAGTGCACCGACCGGCTGGCGCTGGCGGTGCGGACCGTCGTACGTGACACCCTCGTCGGCGAGATCGTCCTGGACCATATCGACTGGGAGTCCAGCTCGGCGTGGTTGTCGATCGAGATGCGACCGGCCTACCGCGGGCGCGGGTACGACACCGAAGCGGTCGTGCTCATGCTGGAGCTCGCTTTCGACGAGTTCCGTCTGCACCGCATCGGTGTCAACTTGCCTGCGGTCAACTACCGCGCCCGGTCGATGTACGAGAGCCTCGGGTTCCGCATGGACGGGCGTCTGCGTGACGCCCACCGCGACGGCGACCTGTGGTGCGACGCGATCTTGCTGAGCCTGCTGGCCGACGAGTTCCACGTCAGCTACCCGATCCGTTCGCCCGACCACACCCGCTGACTGGCAGACTCTGGGGTCGTGCTCACCGTAACCCTGCCCGACGACGATCACATGACCCGCCTGGCGGACCTGGGCGACCAGCTCGAGCTGGTGCGTTGGGACCTGCTGGGCCCCCTGCCCGCCGACGTGCTGGCCCGTGTCGACGTCGTGGTCATCGGGCACTACTGGATCGGGTCGCAGCGCTGGGAGCGTCTGGCGACCGTCCCCAACCTGCGTTGTGTGCTGCTGCCGTCGGCGGGGTTCGAGCACGCCCTGCCCTACATCCCCGAGCATGTGAGCGTGTGCTCCGGACGCGGTGTGCACTCGGCCGGTACCGCCGAGCTGGCTGTCGCTTTGATGCTCGCGGCGCAACGTGGGCTGGCCGACGCGGTCGTCGCCCAGAGTGAAGGCCGTTGGCACAACCCGTTCGGCATGGCGCTGGCCGACCGGCGGGTGCTCGTCGTCGGGGCCGGGTCGGTCGCATCGGCGCTGGTCGCGCGGCTGCGGCCGTTCGAGGTGCAGATCACCCAGGTCGCCCGTACTGCCCGGGTGGGCCCCGACGGCCCGGTGCACGGCGTCGAGGACCTGGCGACGTTGCTGCCCGACGCCGACATCGTCGTGCTCACCGTCCCCCTGGACGCCAGCACCGAGCACCTGCTCGACGCCGCCGCGCTCGCGGCGCTGCCCGACGGTGCCCTGGTCGTCAACGTCGCCCGCGGCCGGGTCGTGGACACCGACGCGCTGCTGGCCGAGCTGTGCTCGGGCCGCCTGCGCGCAGCGCTGGACGTCACCGACCCTGAGCCCCTGCCGCCAGGACACCCGCTGTGGTCAGCCCCGAACACCGTGATCACCGCGCACCAGGGCGGCAACACCGACGCGACCAGCCCGCGGGTCACCGCGCTGGTGCGCCGCCAGCTGGGCCACCTGCTGGCCGGTGAGCCCCTGGAGAACCAGGTCCGCTGAGGCCAGGCGAAGCGGTGGTCGAACATCTGACCAGGCAAGACATAGGAACCGTCCCCATTGTCCTGAACGACCAGCGTCCCCACACCAGTGGATCTTCGCCGGACCAGGGGACGGACGCGACGGGTGGTCGGTCCGCCAGCGTCGTAACGTTGCCTGCAATGCCCGGCAGCCTGAGGAGGCCTCCCGCCATGCCCCGTCCGTTGCGTTCACGCACCTCGACCCACGGCCGGACCATGGCCGGTGCCCGTTCCTTGTGGCGGGCCACGGGGATGACCGACGACGACTTCGGCAAGCCGATCGTCGCGGTCGCCAACTCCTTCACACAGTTCGTTCCCGGGCACGTGCACCTGCGCAACACCGGCGCGCTGGTCGCCGAGGCGGTCGTCGAGGCCGGGGGAGTGGCCAAGGAGTTCAACACCATCGCCGTCGACGACGGGATCGCCATGGGCCACGGCGGGATGCTGTACTCCCTGCCCAGCCGTGACCTCATCGCCGACTCGGTGGAGTACATGGTCAACGCGCACACCGCCGACGCCCTGGTGTGCGTCTCCAACTGCGACAAGATCACCCCAGGCATGCTCATGGCGTCGCTGCGCCTGGACATTCCTACGGTGTTCGTCTCTGGTGGGCCGATGGAGGCCGGGCTGGCTGTCGTCGCCGACGGTGTGGCGGGCAAACCTTTGAACCTCATCGACGCGATCAACTACTCGGCCGACGACAAGGTGTCCGACGAGGCCCTCGGTATGGTCGAGGCCTCCGCGTGCCCGACCTGCGGGTCGTGCTCGGGGATGTTCACCGCGAACTCGATGAACTGCCTGGTCGAGGCGCTGGGCCTGTCGCTGCCAGGCAACGGCTCGACCCTGGCCACCCACACTGCGCGGCGTGACCTGTACGTGCAGGCCGGGCGCCTGGTCGTCGACCTGGCCAGGGCGTACTACGACCGCGACGACGACTCGGTCGCCCCCCGGTCGATCGCCACCAAAGCCGCGTTCACCAACGCCATGGCCATGGACGTGGCGATGGGCGGGTCGACGAACACCGTCTTGCACATCCTCGCCGCCGCGCAGGAGGCCGGTGTCGACTTCACCCTGGCCGATATCGACGCCCTGTCCCGTCGGGTCCCGTGCCTGGCCAAGGTCGCCCCGAACCACCCGGACTACCACATGGAAGACGTCCACCGTGCCGGGGGGATCCCCGCGCTGCTGGGCGAGCTGGACCGCGCAGGTCTGCTCGACCGGTCGGTCCACGCCGTGCACGCCGCTGACCTGGGCACATGGTTGGCCGACTGGGATGTGCGTGGCGGGTCGGCGACACCTGCGGCCCACGAGCTGTTCAGCGCAGCCCCCGGAGGGGTGCGCACCACCGAGCCGTTCTCCACCTCCAACCGTTGGGACACCCTCGACACTGACGCGTCCACCGGGTGTATCCGCGACGTCGCCCGCGCATACACCACCGAAGGCGGGCTCGCGGTGCTGCGCGGCAACCTCGCCGAAGACGGCGCAGTCATCAAGACCGCCGGGATCGACCCGTCGCTGTTCCGCTTCGTCGGCCAGGCCATCGTCTGCGACTCCCAAGAAGAGGCCGTCGCCAAGATCCTGGGCAAACAGGTCCAGCCTGGTCACGTCGTCGTCGTGCGTTACGAAGGCCCGTCCGGCGGCCCGGGGATGCAAGAGATGCTCTACCCGACGTCGTTCATCAAAGGCCGTGGCCTAGGTGCCCAGTGTGCCTTGATCACCGACGGCCGTTTCTCTGGCGGTTCCAGCGGTATCAGCGTCGGCCACGTCTCCCCAGAGGCCGCCGCCGGTGGCCTGATCGGCCTGGTCGAAGACGGCGACGAGATCGAGATCGACGTCGAGTCCCGCCTCATCCGCCTCAACGTCCCCGACGACGTCCTGGCAGCCCGCCGCGCCGCGATGCTCGCATCCCCGGCCCCCTGGCAGCCCGCCGCCCGCGACCGCACCGTCTCCC